>DGVW01000062.1 GCA_002396005.1 Oribacterium sp. UBA4274 | reverse complement strand
ACACGAGGATTTTCAGTCCTCTGCTCTACCGACTGAGCTATCTGGGCAACTAAGCGGGTGATGGGAATCGAACCCACATGTTCAGCTTGGAAGGCTGACATTCTACCATTGAACTACACCCGCAAAGGCTTTTTGCGAACCGCTTATCGGTGACGCGAGTGTTATAATACACTACTCAAATCATTTTGTCAACAAAAATGGAAAATTTTTTATTTTCTTTTCCGTCTGTTCATCACCGGGTACGCAAGCAAAAACCTTGTGTTTACATTTCATTTCGGATCAGCCGACAGATTACAGTAATACACTTTTCCCGTATGAGCCTTGCAGGTACACTTGTATATACCCTTTTCAGTAAAATGCCTCGTCTGACCTGCATTGTAACGCTCATTGTCTGTCAAAATAAGTCTGACTATCTGATTCTTCTCCGTAATGCCTGTACGCCATACAGGAATCTGAAGTGTGACTTCATCCTCTCCACAGTATATAACAACGATGGCCACCTCATGCTTATAGAGCCTTGCATAGACCACATAATTGTGTCCGGACATAAGTTTCATGAGCGAGCCCAGTTTAAAGACCTTATAGCGCCTGTGAATGCTTGCAAGATACTTATGATACTCCATAAGCTCAAAATCCTCATGCCCCCACGGGTAAGGACGTCTCGAGTCAGGCTCCGTCCATCCTGTCATTCCGGCCTCATCACCATAGTATATGGTAGGGGCTCCCGGCCATGTCATCTGCATCATCACCGCAAGCCTGTAGAGAGAAACATCTGTCCCTGCATCAGCAGCATCAGAGCCATCGGTTCCGATACGCCCCACAGTCATATTGGTTCTCGTCATAAAGCGGCTGTGATCATGATTGGAGAGCTGATTCATGGAACAAAGTATCGACATCTCCGGCATACGTGACATATGGTAGGTCATGGCTGCAAAAAACTGCTTTCCATCACCTCTCAGCATGTCGTTTTTGGCATCTGAATGCTTCTCCATGCCTGTCAGGAACCAGGTTATAGGCTCCATAAAAGCATCATAATTCATGATGGTATCCCACTCATCGCCCTGCAGCCACCAGAACGGATCACCATAGTGCTCAGCAAGTATGACTGCCTGCGGGTTGGCAAGCTTCACCACTCTCCTGAACCTCTTCCAGAAGAAATGATTGTAATCACCTGTGTGGCCGAGATCGGCAGCAACGTCAAGTCTCCAGCCATCTACACGATACGGCGCACTGACCCACTTCTTGCCCACCATGAGTATTTTGTTTTCCAGCTCCTTGGAGCCCTCGTAATTGAGCTTAGGCAAGGTATCATTGCCCCACCACTTCTCATAAGTATTATTGTTCGGCCACGCCTCATCACTGTTATCGCCGAAACCGAAATAATTGTGATAAGGACTTTCCTTGAGCTGATATGCCCCTGCCTTATAGTCGTTAGACTTATCCTTGTAATTGTAGAAATTGGACTTATTCATCCACTTGTTATAGGAACCGCAGTGGTTGAATACACCATCAATGATGACTTTCATGCCCCTTGCATGACAAGCATTGACAAACTGCAAAAACAGCTTGTCGCTGGCCTTCAGGTTCTCAACATTGGTGGTACGCATGGAGTACTTGGTGGCACGGGCATTATCCGTTTCCCAGTCCTCAATTACAGAACCGCCATCCTTCACGATCTTGCCGATATGCGGATCTATATGATCATAGTCCTGGATATCGTACTTATGATTGGAAGGTGAAACAAACAGCGGATTAAAATAAATGACCTCTACCCCCAGATGCTGGATATAATCAAGCTTATCCATAACGCCCTGAAGATCTCCGCCATAAAATCTGTGAACATCAAAAGGCTCCACAGGAGTTTCCCAGTTTTTGATGCCCTTTACCGCTCTGCCGAGGTAAATATACTCATTATCAACAACATTATTGCTCTTGTCGCCATCATAAAATCTGTCTATAAAGATCTGGTACATGATAGCGCCTTTTACCCAATTAGGCACGTGGAAACCCGGCATAAGATGGAATGCCATCTGCGGATTCATATCCTCCGACACACCCATCCTGCTGTAATGGAGTCTCTCCTCCTTCTTCTGGATAAAAAAGCTATAGCTCAGCATCGCATTACCAACAACGACATGATACTCATAGTAATCGAAATACTCGTCACTAAAAATCAGCCGCATGCGATACTCAGTATTGCTCTCGTGGAAATAAATGAAAACATCATCCACATCCCCATGTTTAGTTCTGAACCGTAACTTTACGGTATCACCGGGATTCTGCTCTGCCGGAGAACGATAGTCTTCTGTTCCTGCAGTATAAAGCGCATCCCAGTTGATCTCACTCATTGCCATGAAGCTTCTATACTCTTCCCTTTTTTCAAAAGTCTAAGTGAAACCCAAGGTTCCACAAGGTTACTATACATCGTCGCATCTGTCCATCATAAGAAGCTTTCCCTAAACCGCCTCTTTTATGCCAATGTCTCTGACACGACTTTATCAATCAGAAACCGCGTGCTCTGCAAAATCTCTCACAGGCCGGTCATCAATCAAATTCCACAACGCCTATAAACGGCAGGTTGCGGTATCTCTGATCATAATCCAGTCCGTATCCCACAACGAACTTATCCGGAATCTCGAAGCATGAATACTTAACAGGAACCTCCTTCTCACGACGGGAAGGCTTGTTAAGCAGTGTACAGATCTCAATAGAAACCGGATTACGATTATAAAGGAGTTTTGTCAGGTGATTAAGCGTATGACCTGTATCGATGATATCCTCAACGATCAAAACCTTTTTCCCTTCCAACGGCTCATCCAGATCCTTGACGATCTTTACGATACCACTTGATGTAGTCCCTGCACCATAGCTTGATACAGACATAAAATCAAAAGAAATATCAACATCATGAATTCTCTTTGCAAGCTCGCACATAAACATCGCGCCGCCTTTAAGGATGCAGATAAGGTGTAATGACTCTCCCTTATACTCCTCTGAAATCTTATCAGCGATTTCAACTATCTTTTCCTCAATCTGCTCTTCCGGAATCAGAACTCTCACATGCTCCGCCATTGTTTTTTCTCCTTTTAACACTAATAATCTCCTGGTTGATTCTGAGAATCAGACGCTTTTTGCGATAATCGGCACTCATCTTATACGGAAGATCGAGGTGCGAATTGCCCGGTCCATGTATAAGTTTGTCCAAATCTCTGAAATGCACAGACCCCCAATCCTTAAGAGGCGTGCCCAAACGTCTCACAAGCTCCATCATAACATACTGTCTCACAAGCTCCGGATATGTTTTCAGCTCTGTCGTCTCAATAGATATCTCTCTGACATCATTCACACCATATCTGTCCACATAATCCGCTGCAAGCTTCATGAAATAATCATCCGCTTCTCTCAGCAGCTCCGCCGTATGAGCGATATGTACAGCAGCTTCAGGATTGATCTCCCTAAGCTCAGGAAGGATCCCGGTTCTGATATGATTTCTTGTATATTGGGTATCCAGATTTGTAGAATCTATAACATAAGAAATGCCATTATCTTTTAGCTTTCTCAGTATATATTCTCTCTTGGTCGAAAGCAATGGGCGAATGATAAAACCTCTCCTTGGCTCCATCCCCGAAAGCCCCCTGATACCGGAACCTCTAACCATGTTGTGAAGCACTGTTTCCGCCTGATCATCCAAATGATGTGCCACCGCGATCTTACATATCCCGTCTGATTCCAAAGCTCGTTCCATGGATATAGCCTGTCTTTCGGCTTCAAATGCCTCATACCTGAGAATCCTCGCAGCCTCCTCAAGGCTCAGACCTTTTTCTTTGGCATAGCCCGGTGCATCAACATAAACCACCTTAAACGGAATGTTCCACTTCTCGCAAAGATTCCGGGAAAACTCCATATCCCTGTCGGCCTCATCGCCTCTGATACCATGGTGAACATGGAGTGCATACAGGCTGTATCCCACGGACTCCCTGAAGGCATCAAGTACATGAAGCAGAAAAACCGAATCCGGTCCTCCCGACAGCCCCACAAGTATACAGTCTCCCTTATCGATCAGATGATGCTTGTAAATATAATTTTTGATCTTAAACATCAGCTGATCCATCATTACCTCTGTCAATGTAAATGCATTTTATTTTCATAACCTATATTATACCAATAAACTCACCTTATATTAATACTATTAGTTTAAGCTTCTTAATTTTTTTCGCATTAAAGGCGATGCTTACATAGCCAAATCGACAACACTGCGATACAAAAAACGAGGGCATGTTGCCCCCGTTAGCTACATCACTGTTAAACCTGTATCATCCATTCCATCATATCGGCAATCCAGTCTTTAAATCGAAAATTTTCCGGTTACTTTTCCGGTTTTATGATGATCTCATCCGGCATCTTGAGTCCAAAAATCTCCCTTGCCTTTTCCATGGTGAATTCCTTGGTCTTAACATAAACCTTCTTCTGTTCAAGTTCTTCAGACAATCGTTTCTGTTCCTCGATATCAGCAGCAAGACTCTCCTCCTGCAGCTGATAGTTACGATCCTGCTCCTTCAGTGTAACGCTGCGCATATGTATGGCAATAGCCATAAAAAGCACGACTATGGTAATGCCTATGATTGCCATTCTGTTGGTAGCAGTATCTTTGTTTCTATTTCTCATTCCCTTGACCCTCTACACTTATCTTGTATCCATCCTGATATTCTTTGATTATAGTACCTTGCCGATAAATTGTGAAGTATCGGAAAAATCCATGTCTGTACGCTTTTAAACACAAGGCTTGCTCAGCCAAACACTTTAGATATACTCATACATATCCTTAGAATCTTCTTTGTGTACTGTTTCCTGAACAGCCGTAACCTTGACTTTGACAGATTTTGTACCGAAAGAAACTTCGATAATATCTCCGACCTTAACCTCAGTTCCCGCTTTTGCAACTTTATCGTTAATGCTTACACGTCCCGCATCGCATGCCTCATTGGCAACCGTACGTCTCTTTATAAGTCTTGATACCTTTAAATACTTGTCTAAACGCATAAATCCGTCCTTTCCGAATTTTTGTTAAAGAAGATAAAAAACTCCCGGCCAAAGTGACCGGGAGTCCGACATTCAACAATTGAATTAGTTAATCTTATCCTTGAGAGCCTTACCAGCCTTGAATCTTGGAGCCTTTGAAGCATCAATCTTCATTGTCTCACCTGTTCTTGGATTTCTACCCTCACGAGCAGCTCTCTCAGCAACATCGAATGTACCAAAGCCAATAAGCTGTACCTTGTCACCATTTGCAAGTGCGTCAGCGATAGCGTCAAATACGCCCTTAACTGCAGCTTCAGCATCCTTCTTTGAAAGATCAGCCTTCTTAGCAACCTCTGCTACTAACTCCACTCTATTCATGCTATTTTCCTCCGTAACACCATCAGACTTGAATTTCCTGTTTACGCAGGTTCCCGATGGATCTTATGCTTTCTTCACGCTTGAAATTATATATTTATAAAAAGGGCATGTCAACCGAGAACCGCGAAAATACGCCGTTTCCGGACGTTTTAGTCCCCTTTTGTCTATTGCTTTTCTGACAATCTTACAGGCGTCTTAATTTTTCTGTGGCTTATCATCATTTTTACGTATGCGTTTAAGTGTTCCTTCCAGATGCTCCATAGTCTGAGACAAAGTCCAGGTTTTCTCTCTGGTGCTTTGTCTGAAAACCATCATAGGAGTTGCACCGCCATTGAAACGAAGCTGTCCATGATTTTCTTTTATCACTTGTGGAATGGCTTCAACATTGACATCAGCCTTACTATCCAGAGTTATCTTGAACATGCCCCTATGAATATCAACCTCCGTCGCATAGCACTGATGAGCAAGTGCACGTATCTTTGCGATGCTGAGCAGATTTTCAAGCTCCTTAGGCAATTCGCCGAAACGGTCGATAAGCTCGTCCTGGATATCGCTGTAGTCCTCTTCTCCGGTGATAGAGGAAATCCTCTTATATGCATCCAGTTTCTGCGACTCGTTTGAGATATAGCTGTCCGGTATAAATGCATCTATATCGCAATTAATTTGGGTATCGAACTCCGGCATTTCCTGAACTTCACCCTTTTCAGCCATTACTGCAGTGTTCAGAAGCTTGCAGTACAGGTCGTAGCCTACTGCCTCCATATGGCCATGCTGTTCTGCGCCGAGAACATTACCGGCTCCTCGTATCTCCAGATCTCTCATGGCAATACGTATTCCGGATCCAAGCTGCGTAAACTCCTTGATGGCCTTTAATCTCTTTTCTGATTCCTCCGTCAGCATCTTGCCGCGTCTGTACATGAGAAATGCATAAGCCGTGCGGCTGGACCTGCCCACTCGTCCCCTTAACTGATACAGTTGCGAAAGTCCCATCCTTTCGGCATCCTGAATTATGAGGGTATTGGCATTAGGTATATCCAGCCCGGTTTCTATGATAGTGGTGGAAACCAGAACATCGATCTCACCGTTTATAAACTGCAGCATGATGTCCTCAAGCTGAGTCTCTGACATCTGACCGTGTGCATAAGCCACCTTGGCATCAGGACAAAGCCTCTGTACATGTGCCGCAATATCTGCGATGTTGTTCACACGATTATAAACATAATACACCTGTCCGCCTCGGCCAAGCTCTCTGGATATGGCCTCACGGATCAACTCGTCATTATACTCCATGACATAAGTCTGAATCGGCTGACGGTCAATCGGCGGTTCCTCAAGAACCGACATATCCCTGATTCCGGCAAGGGACATATGAAGTGTCCTCGGGATTGGGGTGGCTGTAAGCGTAAGCACATCTACATTCTTCTTCAGATTCTTGATTTTCTCCTTGTGAGTAACCCCAAATCTTTGCTCCTCATCGATGATGAGGAGTCCAAGATCCTTAAACTCCACGTCCTTACTGAGCAGCCTGTGTGTACCTATAACAATGTCTACACGTCCCGCCTTGATATCCTCTATGGACTTCCTGATCTGCTGGCTGGTTCTGAACCTGCACAGAAGGGCAATATTTACCGGAAATCCCTTCATTCGTTCTACAAATGTATTGTAAACCTGTTGGGCAAGTATAGTTGTAGGAACCAGATATGCAACCTGCTTAGAATCCTGTACAGCCTTAAATGCCGCCCTCAGAGCGATCTCCGTCTTGCCGTAGCCAACATCGCCGCAAATGAGACGATCCATGATTTTATGGCTTTCCATATCAGTCTTGGTGGCATCGATGGCAATTTCCTGATCCACAGTTTCCTCGTACGGAAACATTTCCTCAAATTCCTTCTGCCAGACAGTATCCTTGCCAAACTTATATCCGTCGGTGTTTTGTCTTGCTGCGTATAACCTGACCAGATCCTTGGCGATTTCCTTGACCGCATGCTGCACTCTGCTTCTTGTTTTCTGCCATTCATTGCCACCAAGCTTGTTTAGTTTCGGTGCCTTGCCAACATCCTGACTCGCGTACTTCTGAATTCCTTCGAGCTTGGTGGCAGGCAGATACAGATTGCCGCCATCGCCATACAGAACCTTGATGTAATCCTTGGTGACTCCGTCGGCCTTTATGCGCTCGATTCCCTTGTAGATACCGATTCCATGGGCCTCATGAACAACGTAGTCCCCAACAGAAAGTTCGCTGAGTTTGGATATCTTCTGACCATCGAACTTCTTCTGCTTGCGTTTCTTCTTGACCATGTTGGCATTGCCAAACATGTCACCTTCGGTAAGCAAAACAAAATTTTCTTCCGGAAATCTGTATCCGCTGTTGAGTACACCGAATCTGACCTGAATCGCCCCGCGTTCAGCGTCCTCTCTTGCACTTCGCAGTGCACTCCTGCCGGAAGAGCCTGAGCCGGACTCAGGACGAGTATAATCCTTATCTGCCTGCCCGGAATCGTTTGCATCTTTACCGACCTTTCCGGATATACGGCGACCTGTTTCATCCAAAGCCTGCGCATCTGTTCTGGCAGCCTCTGTTTCAGTCACATCAGGACAATATGCCCGCAGATGATAGTCACGAAGATCCTGGGCAAGTCTGGATGCTCTGGTTCTCGATGGACTCAAAAGCACTATCTCATAGTTGTCTTTCTGCCAGCGTTCAAGATCCTTTATAAGCAGATCAAAGCCGGACTTGTATGGTGTTACCTCGCTTGTTTCAAAATGAAAGTGTGCTGCAGAATCAAAGCTGCCGAGCTGGGTGCCCAGCGTGCTGAAGGCAATCGTCCGCTCAGCGCTTAGGCGCTCCATGATCGTATCTATTCCGTAGATCAGCTTATCCGGATCTCTGTCATCAGAAGCGCTCAGCCCGTTTTCTTCCAGCACCGAAGCAAGCTTAGCGTGCTTATCCATCTCCGTCAGACGTGCCTCAAAGCTTTCTCTGAATTCCGTCTCTACAGTCTCGCCTCTTTCTCTCAGGCGTCCCGGCTCATCGAGAAAAAAGACTGTATCTTCTCCGAAATAGTCCAAAAGGCTCACTTCTTTTTTCTGAGTGCCTGATACTCTATCTGAGGCAGGATATATCTCCACCTCTTCCAGTGGCTCCAGTGAACGCTGGCTCTCTACATCAAAAGAACGTATATTATCAACCTCTGTATCCCAGAACTCTATACGGATGGGATTTTCTGCTGTAAAAGGATAGATATCTGCGATACCTCCCCGTACAGAGTATTCTCCCATTGCCTCGACTTCAGCCATCCTCTCATAGCCGAGATTGCTGAGTTTCTGTGACAAAGCCTCCATCTCCATGACCATGCCCGGTCGAATGCTGAGAACCGATTCCGAGAAATTTTCCTTGCCCAAAACCTTATCCATGAGAGCATCGATGCCGGCAACAATCACACCGCCGTCATCCTCCATAAGATGTTTGAGAACTTCAACTCTCTGTCTGGTGATCAGGTTTCCCTGTGTATCCGCCTGATAGAACAGAAAGTCCTTGGCCGGATAGTACCAGGCATTCTCATCAAAAGCATGTATATCCTTGACAAACCGTTTGCCTGACTGCTCGTCCTTAACCACCAGAAGTTTCCAGTTCTTTTGGGTTTTGGCGCCGGCCCTTTTGGCCGAAACATTGGCAGCACTGTCGAGAGACACCAGAAGCTGTGCTTTGACGGGATCAACCGTTCCCGTAACCGCTATAGGTCCTCTTCCGTCTGCAAGAGCCTGCTGCAATTCTTCAAAGGTTTTTGTTTTCAAAAATGGATTGACCATGCAAACTTCCTTCTCTTTTATAATTTGTTATATTTGTGATTCTCATCATATTAAAGTTTCATCGGATTATACTTGTTCATGGCGTGTTCTGCCCCATGATCTATGATATCAAGAGCAGCCTCTGCAGCTTCACCATACATCTCCTTCATAACCTTTTCATCCGTCTGATTAAACTTGGCGAGAACATGTGCCGCAAGATCCATATTGTCAGGTTTCATGCCGACTCCAACGCGGACTCTCGCAAATTTTTCCGAACCAAGGCTTGAGATGATGGATTTTAGTCCGTTGTGTCCTCCGGCAGAGCCTGATGGTCTTATACGCATACGTCCCACATCCAGATTGATATCGTCTGAAAATACTATGATATGCTCAGGTTCTACTTTATAAAAATTGGCCAGCGGTGCAATACAGTTTCCCGAAAGATTCATATAAGTGAGCGGTTTAACGATGATGATCTGTTCCATGCCATTGGCACCGTTATATCTCACCTTGGTATATGCCCCGTTGAATTTTGTTTCTTTGAGCTTCTCACCGCCCAATTTGTCAAGCAGCGCATCAACAGCTGCAAAACCCACGTTATGTCGAGTCCCCTCATATTTTCTTTCCGGATTTCCGAGACCTGCAATCAGATACATTATATTCCTCCATAAATTAACACTCTCCTACATGTACCGAAAGACAGTGTTATTTTTCAAATTTCTTATATACTTAAGCACTGATCAATTGATATTCTCAGTACTTCACAAAGTAGTTTATACCAAAGTCTACATATTTCAAAATGAAAAGATTTTACCATTGACCTGTTTTTCAAATATAAGACGTGATGCAGCTATAAATCTGCAGTACCACTACAAGTATGCAAAAATCACAAAAAGAAAGAGCCGCTGCTCCTGCAACGGCTCTGCTTCTTTAATCATAATGACTAAAATCAATATCCTTCTGCCTCAGAAATCATCTCTGCCTGATACTTATCAAGGATGATACTCTGGATAGAATCTCTTGTTGACGACTTGATAGGATGAGCGATATCTCTATACTCTCCATCGGCAGTCTTTCTAGATGGCATAGCGATAAAGAGCCCCTTCTCGCCCTCTATCACCTTGATGTCGTGAATTACGAACTCATTGTCAAAGGTAATTGACACGATAGCCTTCATCTTACCTTCTTTATCCACTTTACGAATCCGCACATCTGTAACCTGCATGCTTGCTCCCTTTCCTGACCCCAGTTGTCATCTTATCGGTCATGTTAAATTATATGCTGAATCACATCTGATATCTAACGTTCTTCTCAACCACGATCTTTATATCGTCAGGATCTCCGATGTAGGTAGTGTTTGCACGGATAGTATCACGGCTTTCAACGATACAGTTCTCAATAACTGTGTTATCTCCAATATAAACATCATTGAGAATGATTGAATTCTTAATAACACAATTGTTGCCTACGTATACCTTACGGAAGAGAACTGAGTTCTCAACTGTACCGTTTATGATGCAACCACTTGCAAGGATAGAATGACGAACATTACAATCCGGATTGTACTTTGCAGGAGGATTGTCCTCAAGCTTTGTATAAACTCCCGGAAGTGTACGGAAGAAGTAATCACGTACATCTCTCTTAAGGAAGTCCATGTTTGTCTTATAGTAAGACTCTACGGAAGCTATATTTGACCAGTATGTTTCAAGCTTATATCCATAGATTCTCTTGACATTCTTATATCTTACAAGAATATCGTTAACAAAATCTGTACGGTCTTCCTCATGAGCCTTCTCAAGAAGATCAATGAGCTGACGTCTGCGTACTACATAGATACCACATGAAATAGTGTTGGCATCTGTTGCAATAGGCTTCTCCTCAAAATCAACCACACGGCCATCATCGTTTAACTTCACGCATCCGAATCTTGATACATCTGTACTCGGCTCCATTGTCTTGACAACAACTGTGATATCAGCCTTTTTCTCGATGTGATACTCAAGTACCTTGTTATAGTCAAGCTTATAGATTCCGTCACCTGCCGCAACGATAACATATGGCTCATGTGATGCCTTGAGGAACTCAAGGTTCTGGTAAAGCGCATCTGCTGTACCTCTGAACCAATCGCTGTGCTTGGCTGTGATGGTTGGTGTATATACATAAAGACCGCCCTGCTTACGTCCGAAATCCCACCACTTTGAGGATGAAAGATGCTGGTTAAGTGATCTTGAATTGTATTGTGTTAAAACTGCAACTTTCTGAATATGTGAATTGGACATATTGGAAAGTGCAAAATCGATAGCTCTGAATGAACCTGCTACAGGCATTGCAGAGATTGCTCTCTTGTTTGACAGCTCTCTCATGCGCTTGTTGTTACCGCCTGCTAAAATAATACCTATCGCTCTCATATCTCGCCGTCCTCCTTAATGATTGCTCCGCCGCTTGCGAGTAATCCGTCAGGATAATCCTCCGCTGTTGTCACGCCATAGATAGCGGTGTTTCTGCCCACCTTAACATTGTCAGGGATAACTGAACCCTCTCCGATCGTAGCAAGGTCTGCATTGTATACTCTCTGATCATATACACTAGGTGCGAACTCGCCGACACCAATTTCACAATTGCGTCCTACCTTAACATCCTGTGCAATGATAGCCTTATCAACCTTTGTGCCTGCCTCGATAACAGCATTGGACATGATAACTGAATCTGTTACAACTGCTCCGGACTCGATTATTACGCCCTCACCTATAACTGAATTGTGAACCTCACCATGGATTTCACAGCCCTCTGCGATCAGACATCTCTCAACGTTTGAGTTGGCTGAAATGAACTGTGGTGCAGGATTCTTAGTATCTGTATAGATCTTCCAGTACTCCTCGTAAAGATTGAACTCAGGAATAATGGCAACAAGTTCCATATTGGACTGCCAATATGACTGGAGTGTTCCTACATCCTTCCAGTATCCATTGAACTCATAAGCAAAGATACGCTTTCCACCCTTGAAAAGGTACGGAATGATATGCTTTCCGAAATCCTCACCTGGAACATCCTTATTTGTGATAAGTGCCTCTCTCAGAACCGGCCATGAGAAAATGTAGATACCCATGGAAGCAAGGTTTGACTTAGGCTCCTTTGGTTTCTCCTGGAAGTCTATGATACGGTTGTTCTCATCTGTTACGGTGATACCAAAACGGCTTGCCTCCTCCATAGGAACAGGCATGGATGCTATAGTACAGTCAGCATTCATAGCCTTGTGATACTCAAGCATGACCTCATAATCCATCTTGTAAATATGATCACCTGACAGAATAAGAACATATTCCGGTGAATAGTTATCGATATACTCAATATTCTGATATATTGCGTTAGCTGTTCCTGAGAACCAGTCTGCACCCGTCTGAGACTCATATGGCTGGAGAATAGTTACACCGCCTCTGTTACGATCCAAATCCCATGGAATACCGATTCCGATATGGGCATTGAGACGTAATGGTTTATATTGTGTAAGCACTCCTACAGTATCTACGCTGGAATTAATGCAGTTTGACAGTGGGAAATCGATAATTGAATACTTTCCGCCAAAAGAAACTGCAGGCTTTGCGACATTCTTTGTAAGTACGCCAAGGCGTGAACCCTGGCCGCCAGCTAGCAGCATGGCAATCATTTCTTTCTTAATCACGTCATCACCTCTTAGTGTTTATAATGTGTTAAAAGATTTCAAGCTTCTTTGATTATAGCACTGAAAATGCATGGTGTTAACTTGAAAATAGTAATTTTGACCACAATTAAATTGTTTTATTTTATAATTTTAGCAAATTACAATAACAATTCTGACAATTTTTGTTTTTCCTTTAGAAATTTTAAGAAATTTATTTCTTTTGAGCATCTATACACTTAAGAACATTGAAAACCCTTAATGTTTAAAGTATAATCATTAATCAATCGAGACTCTGTCTCGATATTTTAAATTAATATGAACAGGGGTTTATTATGGAAGTTACTGCTTTAAGAGAAATTTTCAAGAACAAAG
This sequence comes from Oribacterium sp. UBA4274, assembly GCA_002396005.1. Taxonomy (GTDB): domain Bacteria; phylum Bacillota; class Clostridia; order Lachnospirales; family Lachnospiraceae; genus Oribacterium. The sequence goes on along the minus strand of DGVW01000062.1, from coordinate 29,689 downwards.
AGTCCTTCTATGATAAGGAAGTCACCGTCGGCGGTTGGGTAAGATCCAATCGTGATTCAAAGCAGTTCGGTTTCCTTGTCATCTCAGATGGTACATTTTTTACACCGCTTCAGGTCGTTTATCACGATGACATGGATAATTTTGCAGAGATTGCAAAGCTCGGCGTTGGTGCCGCAGCTATCGTAAAGGGCAAGATTGTTGCAACTCCGGAAGCCAAGCAGCCTTTTGAACTTCAGGCTACAGAGGTTACAGTTGAAGGTGCTACGACTCCTGATTACCCTCTCCAGAAAAAGAGACACACTCTCGAGTATCTTCGTACCATGACACATCTTCGTCCGAGAACCAACACATTCCAGGCAGTGTTCCGTGTACGTTCCCTCATTGCTTACGCAATCCATGTATTCTTCCAGGAGAGAGGATTTGTTTACGTTCATACTCCACTCATCACATCATCCGATGCAGAGGGTGCAGGCGAGATGTTCCAGGTAACCACTCTTCCTATCAACGAAGCACCTATGGTGGATGGACAGATTGATTATTCTCAGGACTTCTTCAACAAGAAAACATCTCTGACCGTTTCAGGACAGCTTAACGGTGAGACATTTGCACAGGCTTTCCGTAATATCTATACATTCGGACCTACATTCCGTGCAGAGAATTCAAACACTCAGCGTCATGCTGCTGAGTTCTGGATGATTGAGCCTGAGATGGCATTTGCAGATCTTGATGATGTTATCGCATGCGAGGAAGATATGATCAAGTTTATCATCAAGTATGTTCTTGAGAATGCACCTGAGGAGATGGCTTTCTTCAATCAGTTCATGGACAAGGGGCTCATCGATCGTCTCACTCATGTTATGAATTCTGAATTTGCGCGTATAACTTATACAGATGCAATAAAACTCCTTGAGGAGCACAACGACGAGTTCGAGTACAAGGTATCCTGGGGTGTTGATCTTCAGACAGAGCACGAGCGTTACCTCACCGAGAAGCATTTCAAGAAGCCTGTATTTGTAACAGATTATCCTAAGGACATCAAGGCTTTTTACATGAAGCAGAATCCGGACGGAAAGACTGTTGCAGCTGTTGATTGTCTCGTTCCGGGAATCGGCGAGATCATGGGCGGCTCGCAGCGTGAGGAAGATTACGACAAGCTCGTTAAGCGTATGGAAGAGCTGGGCATGGACATGGATCAGTACAAGTTCTATCTTGATCTCCGTAAGTACGGAACAACCCGTCACGGTGGTTTCGGACTTGGTTTTGAAAGAGCAGTTATGTACTTAACAGGTGTTCAGAACATCCGTGATGTGCTTCCTTTCCCAAGGACAGTAGGAAACTGCGATATCTGAGAAAGATCAGATCATATCCGTATTCAACCGAGACAATCAGTGGTATGTTCGGTATCTGAGGAAATTAAAATTGAATTTCGTTTTTTGTCGGGCGGCACTGCCGCCCGATTTTTTATTACCTCCAATCACATTATATAAGCGCATTCTTTTTAAGGTCCTTGCATTAATAACAGAGCACCTCGCCAAAACCTCAACAAACACTTTTTAATTTATTAAATTTAAGTTAAAATGTGATATAAATGACATGAGTCTATCCTCACCTACGTTCAAACAATGGTGAGTCAAACTTTTGAAATATTATTTTTCAGGATGTATACCCAGGACTTCACTATACAAAGTCCGATACACATCTATTGTAGGAGCATTACATGCGTTTTATACACACATCAGATATTAACTGGGGTATGGTTCCGGACTCCGATCAGCCATGGGGCAAGGATCGTGCCAACGATATCAAGGCCACCTTCCGCGGAATCATCGAGAAGTGCCGTGACTTCAGCGTAGACTGTCTTTTCATAGCCGGTAATCTTTTCCACCGTCAGCCTATGAACAAAGACCTGCAGGAGCTCAACTATCTGTTCAGTTCCATCCCTTCAACACATATCGTGATCATATCTGGTGAGAATGACCGCATCAGTTCCAACTCTGCTCTTCTGAGTTTCAACTGGAGTGCCAATGTAAACTGGATTCTCAGTGATAAGCCTGATTCCATTTACTTTGATGACATAAACACCATGGTTTACGGTTTTTCTTACCATACCCGCGAAGTCAAGGAAACAATCATTGACACCATCAAGCCGGAGAACGATGGTCATATACACATTCTGCTGGCTCATGGCGGAGATCAGGATCATATGCCTGTGGACGTAGACACTCTGACAGCATTGCCTTTTGATTACGTCGCTCTCGGTTATCTTCTGAAGCCGGTAGAGATTGCAGAACGAAGAGTCATTTACTCCGGTTCTCCGGAACCTCTCAGCAGCTCGGAGACAGGTACAAGAGGTTTCTATTTCGGTGATATCAATCCTATAACACATAAGGTCCAGAAGCTGACCTTTATGGAGACCTCAAAGGTATCCTACATTCCGCTTGAGTTCACAGTCACCGATAAAACCACCAACGATGAACTCCTGAAGCGAATCTCAGGTCTCATAAAGTCCAAGGGTGATCACAACATTTACATGATCCGCATAACCGGGAAGCACGATCCGGAAGTCCATTTCAATCTGTCTCCGCTTTCACGAACCTACAGGATAGTCAGTGTTCAGGATGACTCCGAACCTCAATATGACTTTGCAGCGATCTACAAGGAGCACCCGTCTGATATCATCGGTTTCTATATCAGAAAGCTCTTGCGTGATGATCCTGATGACATGAGCTTCGTAGAGAAAAAAGCTTTGTACTACGGTATCAATGCATTACTAAAATCGCAGAAGGGTGGGGAGTAATCATGCGTTTTGTTGACATCCACATCGATGGATTTGGTAAGTTTCACAATTTCAACATGCATCTCGATAAAGGCATGAACATAATTTACGGACACAACGAAGCAGGAAAATCTACTCTGCATTCCTTCCTTCAGGCCATGCTGTACGGTCTCGGGAGACGTTCCGGAAAGTCTGTGTCCAAAAAATATCAGTCCTGGGATTTCCCTGATGAATACAGTGGACAGCTTCGCATCGAACACGAAGGAAAGATTTATCTCATACAGAGAGACTTCAATGAGAACACGGTCTCTGTCTACAATGAAACCGACAGGCTGGATATTCCGGAGCCTGAGCATTGGCTCAGTGACCTGCTCGACGGCATTTCCGAAACCGCATTTGAGAACACAGTTTCCATAGGTCAGCTGCACAGTGCCACAAACCGTGGCATGATAAATGAGCTTAAGTCCTGTATCCGCAATCTGAATTCAACCGGAGACATCTCACTGGATTGTGTAGGAGCTCTCGAGATACTGAATCATCAGAAGGAACATCTTAAGTCGAAGCTCGTGCCCGACGCCGCCAAAACCTACTCACAGTTAGTTGGTGAAGTACGAAATATCGAGCGTGATATCCAACAGCCGGAATACGAAAACCAGCTTCGCAAGTACCAGAATCTTCGTACCGAAGTGCGTACAGAACAGGTTGACCGCCAGACCAAAAAGGAGGAGATGATCCAGAAGGTAGCCGCTCAGGAGGCCACTCTGCAGAAGTCCCATCTTAAAGACAGTGATGATATCGAGAAAACAATAAGTTTCGGAGAACGTGTTTATAACACCTACAAGGCCGAGAACGAAAAGCAGAACAACGCTAAGCGCAAACTGATTCCTGTAGTTTTGCTTGTGCTTGCTTTCATCGCTCTCATACTGGACATCCTTTTTGCAGCCGCAGGGTCCCCTGATTTGGCCGCAATCCTTAACATAGTTCCGGAAAAGATGCCGGCGATAAACAACATCGTCAAGAGTTCACGACTCGGCGCCACCATACCTGTAGCGATTTCAACATTTATCTACGTGCTTTGCCTTTTACTTGGAATCTCTTCTTTCCACAACAATCTGGAAAGCCGCAAGAGTTTCACTAAGGCCTCCAAGGATCTGGAGAATCTGCTGAACAGGTACATAGGCACCACCGATATCAGTGAAGACGCGATGAAGAGCTTCCGTACCCACATGGATGAGCTCCTCAAGATAAACAGTGAGTTAACATCCAACAGAGAAGCCTTGGATGCTCTCACCAGTGAAATCCAGGGGCTCAATGATGACGAACGCAGATATGATGTGGAGCTCCAGAAGCAGAACGAAAAGCAGACTGAGCTTGAAGGAAAGCTTCAGCATCTTGTTAATGTCAAGAACCGTGCAGATATGCTGAAACGTACACTCGACAACAACGATGCTCTTACAGAGGAGATTGACGCCATCAATCTCGCTTATGAAACTCTCACAGAACTTGAATCAAACATAAAGCAGAGCTTCGGCCACTATCTCAACAAGGAGGCCGGAGATCTCATTTCAGGCATCACAGGTGGTGTATATGACTCAATATGGATCGATCAGAATCTGGACATCTATATGAATACACCGACTAAGCTAGTACCTATAGAGGATGTTTCAGCCGGTACAATGGACCAGATTTATCTGGCCCTTAGACTTGCGGCTTCACGTCTCATGCAGGGCAATTCTACTGACGTCAAGGACAGCAGCAAGAACAGATTGCCGCTTATATTTGATGATTCCTTTGCCATGTACGATGAGAAACGACTGAATTCTGCTCTTCACTTCATCATGGATATCCATAAGGGGCAGATTCTTCTCTTCACCTGCCACACCCGTGAGAGACGGATGCTCAAGGAAGCCAAGGATGTTTTCAATGTCGTGGAATTACCTTAATTAAGAATTTAATATATTGTAGTAACGGTTCAGCCGGGGTCAGGTGCATAGTCAACACCAACCCCGGCTGAACCGTTTCATTTAACTCTTTTTACAAGCGGTTTACATCCACTTATGCATATTTTCTTTGAAAACCTGAAGTGTGACAGGTTTTGAATAGTAAAAGCCCTGCAGGCTTGTAATGTTAAAATTATTTATAATATAGTCTGCTATTTCTTTTGTTTCTATACCCTCTACGCAAACATGTGCACCGAGAATTCTCGCACAGTCAATGATAGCTTTCAGCATGATACGCTTAGGCTCCTCATTCTCTATATTCTTGATAAATGTTCTGTCGATTTTGATCTGATTTGTCGGTAGCTCAAACAAAAGATTTATAGCAGCATAACCTGTACCGAAATCATCCAATGACGTCCTCATACCGAGACTTTGAATAAATTCAAGTCTCCTTCTGAGGAGATTCTTATCAAGAAGCTTGCATCTTTCCGTAAGCTCCAGTCTTATATTTGCAGGATTGACGCCTGACTTTTCAACAATCTCCTTAAGTTCACTCTCAAAATCATCTCTTCCGAGTTGAGGATATGCAAGGTTGATATTGACTATAAAGTCAGGAATCACTTTAATGATTTCCTTCGCATCCTCCAGCGCTTTCCTTATGATCCATTGTCCCAGATCATAGAAGTTCGAATCTTTCTCAAGCCACTCGATGAAGGTTCCAGGGAATATCTCGCCGTACTCGTCCCCGTACCACCTGAGCAAAGCTTCCATGCAGACCAGTTTTCCCGATTCTCTGCCGATGATAGGCTGATAAACCAGAAAAAATCCCTTGCAGTCATATCTTATGGACTCGCGGATTGCATCATACAGCGACAGTTTCTGCCGATCTTCCAACAGTTTCGAATGATTAAAGACATTAAGTTTACCGATATTAGCATTATCCTTTGCCTTGGCAAGGGCAAAAAGAGCACTGGTGTATATGGTATTAGAACTTATGCTTACATCATCTGTATAAACCGCACCTCCGTATAAATCAATAAAAATGGTGTTTTCATTAATATGTATACCGCGGATAACCATCTGTCTGATCTTTTCAAACTCCTCGCTGCCGTAAGTTTCTATGCTTTTATCACCTGCCTCAAAAGCTTTCAGCATTGCAAACTTCGTGCCCTCCAGTTTAAATACATCAGCGCCGTTCCTGTACATCATGGAAATCTCCGCCAAGGCTCTCAGGACTCTGTTTCCTTCTATATAGCCATAGTTATTGTTTACAGAAGCAAAATCTCTCACACTGAACAGCATCAGGAAATAAGCCTTATTCTGTGAACGATGCTTCTCCATAAGTTCCATCAACTGCTGAGTAGTATACAGTCCTGTTGTTGGTTCAATAAGTGTACTTTTCTCGTAATTTATAACAAAGCCTGCATAAAACACAGGTTTTCCGTCATCATCTCTTTTAAACTTAGAATAAGTTGCTACTGTGACATACTCTCCAAACTTATTTCTGATCCTATATGGCATATTGAGTTCATCGATTTCTCCCGAAAACATTCTTTCTGCCTCTTTGGAAAAATTCGCTCTGTCTTCAGGATGTATTTTGCTCACATACTGAGCCAATGCCTCATCATTGTCCATGACGCGGGCAGAAAGCCCCAGGAAATCCACCATTTCCTGCGACCAATGAACTTTCATATGTGCATAATCCGTATAAAAAGCATACCAGCCTTCTTTCTGGCTGGAAAAAATATCAAATAACTCGTCGAAATATTTTACCTTTAAGAAATCATCCATATAATCACCAAAAGATAACAGTTGTTGCAGCTGCCGTTCCCTTTCATCATGTCTGTCAAAACAACCAAATGCATAGATACTCTTATCTTCGCATTTTTATCTATCTCTAATATATGTCGGCAATAATAAATCAATTATTAATGTATACAAAAAAGCTGTGGCCTTCCGAAAGGTCACAGCTCTACTCAATAAATATTTAATTCCCTGTAGGTGACGGTTTCAGCCTATCCTTACCGAATCCCTAAAACTCAACATCCATAGTTCCTGCGCATCATGCTTTAGCTTCCTGCACCGGATGATCAAGTTTGGTAACCGCATCAATTATAGATGAAGCCTCACCGCTTTCCATAAGTGCCTTGATTTTATCTATATCATCTTTGTTCATGTGATTCTTACCAAGATACTGCTCATAGGTTTTAGACAGATTCAAAGCCTGCTCTCTTTCTCTGGTTTCAAGCTCTGCCCGCAATGCGGTAGCATCTGCAAATGCCTTGGTAAGCTCATCTATCTTAGGCTTTTCCGCAGTCTCGATCTCATCTATGATGATGTTTCTCGTCACCGTGTCAAAGGTGTTCTGGGCACTCTGCTTCTGACTTATGATATCGCTGCGTTCCTGCTGCATCTTGGCTATCTCATCATCATAGGACTCAAGATTATAACCTTTCTCGTTAGAATCTTTTTTGATGGATTTCTCCAGCTTTTTGATGATGCTCTTGTTGGTCTTGATACGGTTCTTGATGTCACGTCCCTGACGAACCGTTTCAATATGCCGTCCGGAGATATTCATAATAAGTACATACAATCCGCCAAAAACAAATATATCAGCCACATATATGACCAAAAGATACCATATTATATGTTCCTTAATCAGAAAGTAGATTCCAAACGGAAGCAGTGCAAAAACAACGATGAATACTGACAGAAAACATACAAGCTCACTGAGTCCAGATGGATGGAACAATGTATAGAATATGTTTGTGTTGAAGAACATAGGTGCATTATCTCTTTTAATAATTGCTGCGAGCTGTCGTTTAAGCTCCTGATTCTCTATACGCTGAGGCTCAGTCTCGCTCTTGATGCGGCCTTTAACGCCTTCCTGCCTCGCCTTTTCCCTTTCAGCCTGCTTCTTCTTGAGCCTCGCCTCAACCTGTGTAATCTGCTTGTCAAAGGTCGATGCAATCTCATCACCGCGCTGCTTTATAGTCTTGTCGGTTTTGTCTTTTAATTCCTTGCGTGCTTTGTCAAGAGAAGCTGCTGTCTGTTTTTCTATATCTCTCTGTTTTGCAAGTTGTGTGCTTACGTCCTGATATTCAGCAATTGCGCTTTGTGCACCATCCAAAAATGCCTGGGGATTTTCAATCTCCATTCCCATAGTAAGGCCTCCTGATTGTCGATATTTAGACTACTATAATGATAGAATGATAATGTGAATTATTTATTAACAAATAGAAATATATTTTCTTTTTTTACTTTTAATCAATGAATATATTTCATTTGATATCTAAAGGTTATTCTTGTACTATAGCAATCATAAAATCACTTACAGGAGTTTATCACATAAACAGCCTGTATCGTAACCCCCATTCAGAAACCGGCACCACCGGACAAAACGGAGATTATTATGTTTAGAATGAACGGAACTATATATAGAGACGGACGTATCGTGCGGGACTGTGTATCCAGACAGGAAGACTACACCATGTCCCGCACCGACAGAGTCCTTACAGCCTTGAAGGAAATCTGTGAGTATATGGATCTGGCTGTACCGATATGGCTTCAGCCAAACATAAGGGAGTTCCAGCGTAAGTCCATAACCACCTTCAGATCAGACTCCTTTATGGAACCCATAGATTTTGATTACCTCCGTATCGAGGTCATCGAAGAATGACCTCCTTATAATCACAGTCTTTCTACAAGAGCCTCCGTGAGGCGTACACAATGCTCGATTGCCTTTTTCTCAAATGTCGGATAATCCACACTAGCCGAATTGTCAGCCTTATCCGAAATCGCGCGAATGATAAGGAAAGGTACCTTGTTCTGCCATGCGATCTGAGCTATGGCAGCACCCTCCATCTCACAGCATTTGCCTTGAAAATGCTTAACGATCCATTCCTTGCTCTCATTGTCAGATACAAACTTATCACCACTGCAGACACGACCTATGAATGTATGAATATCGGAGTTCACCTTGCGGTTCTCCTCCTCAGCCAAAGCGATGAGTCTGTCATCTGCCTTAAATGCCATAGTACCGACTCTCGGAACCTCCCCCAGCTGATATCCGAAATTTGTTGCATCCATATCATACTGAACAGCATCCTCTGAAAGAACAATATCTCCAATATCTATATGAGCATCAAGTGAGCCTGCTATACCTGTATTGATAACGCATTGAACATCATAGTGATCAATAAGTACGGCTGTGCATGCACCTGCATTGACCTTGCCTATACCTGAACGTACTACAGTAACATCCTTGCCATTAAGCTTTCCGGTTATATATGTAAGACCGTTGTGAACCTCTGCTGCTGCATCAGTAATGTCCGCCTTGAGCTTCTCAACCTCTTCATCCATCGCTCCAATAATACCTATCATATAAAACCCATCCTTTCTGCTTTATATTTCTCTTTAAATATCATCCTGATGTGCCTTCACAACATCTCTAAGCACCTGTATAACGTGGTCAACGCCATTGCCCTGATTAGAATTCTGCATAGCAATGACATAACCTGATTTCTTGAGGAAAACCTCATGTACGGCATTGTACAGAAGCTCTACGTCTTTTTCCATCTTATGCTGGTCCACAACATAGCTGAAGCCCTGCTTTTCAAATGACTCTGCATTTAAGATCTGATCTCCACGGCTTGCATCAAGAGGCAGCGGAATAAGAATGTTTGGCTTATTAAGTGCAACCAGCTCGCATATAACATTGGCACCGGCTCTTGAGATAACCAGATCTGCAAGTGCATACAGATTACGCAGACCATTGGTCAGGAACTCATACTGCTTGTATCCCGGTGTGTTAAGCAATGATTCATCTATGTTGTTCTTGCCGCAGAGATGAACTACATCAAACTCCTCAAGAAGTTTTGGAAGAAGCGCCCTGACCGCGTTGTTGATAGCTACGGATCCGAGTGAACCGCCGATGACCATAATAACAGGCTTTTGACCGCTGAATCCGGTCATCTCGAGGCCTTCCTCACGCGTTCCCTTAAGCAGTCGTTCTCTGATAGGTGAGCCTGTAAGAACAGCCTTTCCTTCAGGGAGATTTTTGAGGGTTTCAGGGAAATTACAGCATATCTTGTCAGCGGCACCCAGACACAGCTTGTTAGCCAGTCCCGGCGTCATATCAGACTCATGTGTAACCACAGGGATGTGCAGGCTGTGGGCAGCCCAGACAACCGGCACCGCAACGAATCCGCCCTTACTGAACACGATATCAGGCTTGATCTGTTTAAGCGCCTTTCTAGCCTCACTGTAGCCCTTGAGAACTCTCAATGGATCCGAAAAATTCTTGAGGTCAAAATAGCGGCGGAGCTTTCCTGTGGCTATACCGGTATATGGAATCCCCTCACTCTCTATCATCTTTTTTTCTATTCCATCATAGGAGCCGATGTAGTAGATCTCATACCCGTCTCTCTTCATCTGAGGAATGAGCGCAATATTTGCTGTAACGTGGCCGGCAGTCCCTCCTCCGGTCAATACTATCTTACCTATCATATCAGTCTCCTCTTAAAGCGACTTCTTCAGATTCTCACAAACCTGAGAAAGCTCTTCCGGTGAAGTTGTTCCCGGCTTCCACTGAACCATCTCATCAGCCTTACCGTAACGTGGAATGATATGTGTATGGAAATGCATAACTGTCTGGCCTGCTGCCTCACCGTTGTTCTGAACAACATTAAAACCCTTGGCACCGATTTCCGAGATCATAGCCCTTCCGATCTTTCCTGCAAGCGGCATAATCCCGGATGCGATATTCTGGGGAAGCTCTGTGAGATCCTTGTAATGCTCCTTTGGTATGATAAGAACATGGCCCTTGGTTGCGGGACTAGCGTCAAAAATCACTCTGAATGTCTCATCCTCATAAAGTGTTGTTGTAGGGATATCTCCGTTTGCCAACTTACAAAAAATACATGAATCGTCTCTCATGATAAAACCTCCTAAGAATATAAAAGCCTTTAAAATCCGGGCTGACTTTCTCTAAAACCAGAGTTATTATAATATTTTGTTAATGCTTATACAAGAATCGGAAAAATATGGATACGCCTTTCTATGCGTTTTCTCAGATTTTAAATCCGATCATCCGGTTCGTTACGAACCATCTATACAGAAAGGAGCAACCATGTCACTTCCAAAAGATCCTGTGATGCTTATGAGCTATCTGAATACACAACTGCGGGACAATTATGATTCACTGGACAGCCTTTGTGCCGATTTAGGTATCGACAAAGCCTCTGTCATAAGTTCTCTGGCCGCAATAGACTATCATTACATGCCGGAACAGAATCAGTTCAGATAACTCAAAAAATCAGTCGCTCATATCCACATCCATGGTGAGATTCAGTTTATAATCCGGATAAACATCCTGGATCTGTTTCTCAATTTCTCCGAAGATCTCCTCACGATTTGGAGCAGCGAAATCAATGATAACATCAAAACTAATAGTCTTTTTCTCTGTATCGGCAAAAAATCCATGCAACTGAAGCACATGCTTCTGTGACATCACGATACTTCTGCAGGTATTCAGCATCTCCTGAGCAACATCGTCCTTGGTATTGATGGAATAAATGCTTATACCCTCCAGAATGACCTTATGTTCCTGATACACTTTGTCCTGGATGTCTCTCATGAGCTTATCGATCTCACCCGCTCTCATGGTATCCGGTATCTCAATGTGAATCGAGCCCACATAGGTATCCGGACCGTAAGCATGCAGGAACAGATCGTATGCTCCGTTTACCTCCGGAAAACTTGCAGCAGTCATCTTGATGGCTTTACTGAGAGAAGAATCCACCCTCTCACCGAGTATCTGTGAAATGGTATCTCTCAGCATCTCAAAACCCGCCTTTATGATGATCAAAGAGATGATTGCACCAAGCCAGGCTTCAAGCGATATCCCGCTGAAGAGATAGATCAACGCAGCTACAAGTGTAGACGCGGAAATGATAGAATCAAGTGTTGCATCGGAACCTGAGGCAACAAGTGAATCCGAGTTGACCTTTTGGCCAACTCCCTTTACATACTTTCCGAGAAGTATCTTAACAACTACACCGACTGCAACAATCACAAGCGTAACCGCGCTGTAATCGGGAACTTCCGGATTGATGATCTTTTTAACAGACTCTATAAGTGATGTAACACCTGCATAAAGTACGATCAGAGAAATAATAGTTGCACTAATGTACTCGATACGGCCATATCCCATAGGATGTTTTTTATCAGGTTTCTTTCCTGCCAGTTTTGTTCCAACTATAGTTATGACCGATGACATCGCGTCAGAAAGATTGTTTACTGCGTCAAGTATGATCGCTATGGAATTGGAAAGAATGCCGACTCCTGCCTTGAATATTGCAAGAAAAACATTAGCCACTATTCCTATGATGCTGGTACGTATGATGATCTCATCACGATTTAATTCTTTATTCTGCTGAGCCATAATTCCCCTCCCAAAAGTAGTGAATATGTAATATATTTTACCACACCGAGTTATTTCATTTCTATCCGGTATTGATTTCTTTCAGAAAATACAATTCCTGTGTTACACTTGTATTCGTGCCATGACATAAGAAATATAATACTGGAAAGAGGTAATTTATGAGATGTGTAGTACAAGTGGTGCAGCATGCATCAGTTACAGTAGATGATAAAATCATAGGCAAAATCGGACGCGGATTCCTGATCCTTCTTGGCGTTTCCGATACTGATACTGAGGAAATTGCAGACAAGATGGTCAAGAAAATCTGCAGTCTACGTATTTTCCCCGACGATGAAGGAAAGACAAACTGTTCTCTTGCGGATGTTGGCGGCTCTGTTCTGGTAGTCAGTCAGTTTACTCTCTACGCAAACTGTAAGAAAGGTAATCGTCCGAGCTTTATCGAAGCTGGCTCTCCTGGCAAAGCCAATGCTCTATATGAGTACTTTACTGAACAGTGCAAGAACTATGTCAGGATCGTAGAACATGGTGAATTTGGTGCTGACATGAAGGTTGAGTTACTTAATGACGGACCATTTACGCTGATGCTGGATTCAGATCAGTTATTCAACAAATAATAAACAAACAGCAAAGCTGCCTATGACCGAGTCAAAGGCAGCTTTGCTGTTACAATAATATAGTGATAGGAAGAAATTGGCAGAAACGACTCCGCCTTATTCTCTTTAATTCTAAACTAAATCTCTTATTAGGGTTAATTTTCTAAATAAATAGGAAAATTTATTTTTATTAGAGAAGTACCGACCGCTCAGGCCAAACTGTCGTCAGCTTACTTTACAACAGTGATTCCGTTACATGTTGAAACTCTCATACGGATAGAATCTGTATAGCTTATCTTTACCTTCTTACCTACTGAATCCTTGGCAAGCTTTGCAAGCTCATCATCACCGTCAACTGTAAATCCGAAAACATCTCCCTCTTCTGTCTGGAGGTAAATGATACCTGTCTCAAACTGAGCAAGTGTACCCTGGATCTCATAAACTTCAGATGCTTCATCCTCCATCATATCCTCAGTGCAGATACGATATGCTGCTGCCTTATCTGATGAAAGCTGTCCAAGATAAAGAACCTGCGCATATGTGCCGACCTTGGCATCACCGATAGTTGTGGCATAGGATGCAATTTTGAATGTGTATTCAACACCATCCTGAGGACCACCCTCCTCATTTTTGCCTTCATCCTCACGTACAGTTATAGAATCTTCTGTTATATTTACGATCTCACCATATACCTGTGGTTCTTCCGAAAAGTCATCTGAAACATACTCATATGGAACAGACATAACAACCTCTGCCACCTTGGTGCCGTCAGCAGGAGTTCCTGTTTCGGCAGAAGCATCATCTGCCTCATAAAAGATATCTACTTCATCTCCAGGCATGAGTTCCCATGCCGGATTTATATAAGCGTCTGTTGTATCAAGTGTGATGCTTGTTCCATCCTCATACTCAACAGTAAGCTTGTTTCCATCAACCTTCTGTACAGTAGCCTGAAGGTCCGCCATATCAGTAACATCTACAGGGCCTGCTACACTGCTGTCTCCGTCAACACCTACTCCGGCCTCTTCCAAAGCCTGCTCGGCCTTCGATTCCTCAGCACCCTTAGATTCCTGTTTCTTGTTGCCGCTGCAGGCTGCCAATGAAAGCACCATAGTTGCTGCTAATGCCAGATATGTTATTTTTTTCATATTCTTCTCCTCAATCTTTGAACACAAATCAATTTTGAAATAAATTTTAATGTTCTTTTTAATGATTTCAATCACGTGATAATAAAAATAGCACTTATAAACATTTTGTTCTACTGAAATCATCTTAACTCTTTATTAAGTTTCGCATGACCAAAATTTAACGTTTCTTATGATTATGTTCAAAATGGTAAAATTCCGCATCCCTGATGGCATCCGGCAGATACTGCTGTTCCACCCAGTTTCCCGGATAATCATGAGGATACTTATAGCCGACTCCTCTGCCGAGTTCGCTGCTCGCCTTGTAGTGAGCATCCTGAAGATACGGAGGAATAGGCAGATTACCCGATCTTTCCACTTCATCCATCGCCTCAAAAATAGCTGTACAGCAGGCATTGCTCTTTGGTGCCGAAGCAACATAGGTGCAGGCTTGTGACAATATGATCTGAGCTTCCGGCATCCCCACTCGTTCGATAGCAAGAAATGCATTGGTTGCAATCACTGCTGCCATAGGGTCAGCATTGCCCACATCCTCAGACGCACAGATAACTATACGCCTTGCGATAAACTTGATATCCTCTCCCGCCTTAAGCATACATGCAAGATAGTAAACTGCAGCATCCGGATCAGATCCTCTCATGGACTTTATAAATGCAGAAATCGTATCGTAGTGGTTGTCACCATCCTTGTCATAGCGGACAGCTCTCTTCTGTATACACTCTGCAGCCACCGGAAGGGTAATGTGTATGCGCCCATCTGCATCCCGGTCTGTGGTGAGTACCGCAAGTTCTATGGCATTGAGGGCGGCTCTTGCATCACCGTTTGCAGTTTCAGAAAGGAATGTCTTCGCTTCATCATCTATGTAGGCATGGAAAGCACCAACGCCTTTTCTTGTGTCAGAGAGAGCTCTGTCGATGAGTGTCGCAACATTGTCAGAAGAAAGAGGCTTGAGTTCAAATATACGTGAACGGGATATAAGAGCACTGTTTACCTCAAAGTAAGGATTCTCTGTGGTGGCGCCTATAAGGGTCACTGTACCGTCTTCCACATATGGAAGAAGGTAATCCTGCTGTGCCTTATTGAAACGGTGTATCTCGTCTACAAAAAGGATGGTTTTCCGCCCGTATCCACCCTGATTCTGCTTTGCTCTTATGACCACATCCTCCAGATCCTTCTTGCCTGCAACGGTAGCATTGACAGACTCAAAATCCGCACTTGTTGTATGAGCGATCACTCTCGCAAGTGTAGTCTTGCCTGTTCCCGGTGGTCCGTAAAATATAATAGAACCAAGCTTATCCGCCTTGATGGCACGATACAGCAGCTTTCCGGGTGCAACTATGTGTTCCTGCCCTACTACCTCATCAAGTGTCTCCGGACGCATACGAGACGCAAGTGGAGCATCATCCTCTTTGTTTTTTTCAGCCATATATTCAAAAAGATCCATCACATACCTCTATCGAAAATTCAGATCTGAGGGAACACTGATTGTATCAACATTCCCTATATATCATCTAAACCTCTATCATTATAAAGAACAG
Organism: Oribacterium sp. UBA4274; assembly: GCA_002396005.1. Lineage (GTDB taxonomy): Bacteria > Bacillota > Clostridia > Lachnospirales > Lachnospiraceae > Oribacterium. The sequence continues at coordinate 14,256 of DGVW01000062.1, read as the reverse complement.
GCGTTCTAGTGTCAACTGCCAGTGCTTCTATTTCTTGACTCTGCCGACACGAGTGGACATAAAAAACTACCGCAGCATATATCCGCGGTAGTTCTGTAAAATTCACTTTATGTTCAAAGCTGTGATGGTTTCTCCACCTTGTAATCTGACCAACTGTCAAGCTTATTGGCGCCTGAAACATCTGCAGATTCCTTGTACTCTCCTGTTACCGTAACTGTGTACTCGGAGTCTCCTTCCACGATAGTCTTACCCGACTCATCAACAATAGTCACAGTCTTACCTGAAGTATCTACAATCTTACCTTCACTGTAGAGATTGGTGAGAGTTGAGTTACCTGTAACTGTCCATACCGATGTGCTGTCGATATACAGGCTGGCATAACCGTTTCCGCCTGCTCCTGCATCTGACTCATCATCGACAACGGCACCCTTGAGAGTTGAGCCGTCTGTCATATAGAAGTCGAGCTGAGAGATAGAATCCCAGATAATGTCTCCTTCCATATCCTGAGAAATAGCTGTGAAGTTTGTCTGAGCGCCGTTGTCACCTGCTGTACCCCAGCCGCGCTGATTACTGTTTCCTGTAACTCTCAGGAAGAAGTCATTTTCCGATGCATAAGTGATATCAACATCCTTAAGTGTAAATGTAGACTGAGTATTGGTCGAGTAGAACATGCCGCCATTTTTTGCCGTTAATGTTCCGCCGTCCATCTCGAAAGTTGAGTTACCAACCTCTGAATCTCCGGACATTGACTGGTAAAGGATGACATTCCATGTAAGGTTGTTCTTGTCAAGGTCAGACATATTTCCGGTCAGGTCACAATCAAAAAGTCTGATCTGATTATCACCCTCGATACAGATTGCCTCTGAACCGTTGGCTGTAAGTGTAGCACCATTGATGGTGATATCGGCAGTTGAGTAGACAGCAGGTGAACCAACACCATTGGATACATAAGTTCCGCCGTCTACAACCATCTTTCCGCCGCCACGATCCGAACGTATCGCCGCTGATGATTCACCGTTTGTTTCTACTGTGTTGTTCCATGCATAAAGTGTTCCTCCACCGGCAGCATGGATACCACCTGATGTATCCTTTTCAGTTGTGATCCTGGTGTTTGAAACGTATGCAACACCATCACCATATGCAAATACACCTGCGCCGCCCTTTGAATCAGTTGTGATCTCAGAATCACTTACATATACATTACCGTCTGTCGTAAGGACTGCAGCGCCAACACCATAGAATGAACTTGAATCGCCTCCGGTTGAATCATCAGAATTTCTTGTAATGGTGGCTTTACTGATTGTAGCTGAAGCTCCGTTTGAAACAAGAACAGCATTTTCATCCGATCCGGTAGAGTCTATGTTTCCGGTGAGTTCAGTGTCGGATGTTACATCACTTACAGCTTCATAGCTTTCAGGCTGAGAAGATCCTCCGCCCGGCATTCCGTCGGGACCGCCCTGACCTCCGGCACCACCCGGGCCTCCCTGGCCATTCTCTCCACCGGGACCGCCCTGACCTCCGGCGCCATCCGGGCCTCCCTGACCGTTCTCTCCGCCGGGACCGCCCTGGCTATTTTCCTGTGCGCCATCCATTGCATCAGGCATATCAGAGCCCGCAGCTCCTGCTTCTTCTGTATTTTCCGTCTCTGCCTGAACTGCTGCACTTGCAGCAGAAGCAGTAGTTGATGAACCACATGCATTGAGCATCAGAGATGCTGTAAGTATTGTTGTGGCAGTAATTACAATATTTCTTCTCTTCATCTTATACCTTCCAATATTTCATATTTATCCTTGGGATGGCCATAATATAGCTCTGGAAGCTGAAACAATGCTGAAATATTCATGTTTTAAAATATATGTTTATTTATCACTTTATATTCTCTGCCACAGAAACAATCATCGGGAATCTATAGCTGCAGCGTTCTGCGTTTTCATTGAGAACTATCGTCGGATGATAAAGCTCCACAAAATCCATAAATTTGTCAGAATAATCACCCCACACAAAAATCGTAGTTCCGAAGCTTTCCGCCAGGTCATCCAGTATATAGTTCTCAACATAGGAATCACCTATTATCAGCAGCACATCATCATTCCCTGCACTCTCACAGGTAAATATCCTGTGGCCGGTACCTTCAAGGGGCATCATCATAGTATCATCTTCCACAGCGGCCGGATTTTTTATTTTAAAAGTCCTCTGCAGATCCTCCTCATGTATGCCACCGTAAAGTGTAGTTCCCTGATCCACCAGAGTTATGTCATAGTCATCCGGTTCCAGCACACGATATTTTCTTTCTCTCCCGGGCTGTACAGTTTCCATCAGCTTCCTGTACGCAAGATATGCTCCGTACTCCGTCCAGTGAGACGGGTCTGTATATCGTCCGAATGTCTCTGCCCCGCCAGATATATCGGTTTCATTTTTTCCGGCAAGCAGTACGTCTGTAGTGTCCACCACCTGAACTGAAGTATTGGCCTTAAGACTCGCGAGAACCTGATCCACCAGTGAGACCTCTCCGTATTGGTTTACAGAAGTCATGAATTGCTCCGGATAAATGCTGTGCTTATCCCTGCACTGCATATAATAGTAATCTATGCCTCTTTCTGCCAATGCATCTCTTATCCGCCGGTACGCAGCACAGGTCTCATCCAGTTGTTCCTGAGTGTAGAGATTTTTGTGCTGATAATCGAGAAGCATTTCCTTCTCTGCATAGTTGAACTCTCCTTTGGGACCAAGATAAAAGTCTGAGCTTCCCACACCTCCGGAAGACAAAGTTCTGAACACATGGTACCTGATTCCTGCATTAAGCTTAACAAGCATCGACCTGAACCCGATGTTGTCATTAAGCCATGTTTCAAAATCCGATGCAAATGCCTCATTCAGTGCCCCATCGGACAGAATCACCTCCGGACGTCTTGCGAGGTAACGGTTCTCATCTGCGGATATCGCGCCGTTCTCCCTGTTAACAAACAGTATAGGGCAACAGATCATTGCAAGAAATGCCGTGGCAAAAACCATATTCTGTTTATTGGTTTTTATTTTTACTTGTTTATTATCTGGTCTTATTGTTTCTGTTTTCACTTGCTTATTCTCTAATATCACTTGTGTATTATCTGTGATTTCACTCTCATAAAACATCAAACCGGAGCTGTTACAGTTCAGGTCAGGATACCGCTGTTCCTTTATCAAAATTGAAAATAAATAAAAGGATTATAGCTGCCGGATACTATATTCATACCGGATAAAAGAAGTATCAACAGCAGGCCAATGTCTCTTAAGACATTTACAAAACCCTCACTACACTCTGCCTTCGATCCAACTCTCACTCCGGTCTCCACTATATCGCCGTCTCTGAACCTGTCGAAAAGAATGCCCGGCATTCCTGCAGAAAGAAGTATACCCACTATCAGCATAAGCACTGTCCATCTGTCGAGATACCACATGACGCTAAACCCGGGTTCACTTCCAAGCGCTCTCCCCAGCATAGTCTTAAGGTACCAAAATGCCTCCCTCAAGGAGTCTGCTCTGAAGAAAATCCATCCGATGATCACTATAAGAAGTGTATATATATGCTGCAGGATTCGAAAGACAATCCCATTCCGCATCACTATATCCTCACCGTCACTTTTACTTTTGGACATACCATCCCGGCATTTTCGGGCAGTTCCGTTCTGTCTTCTGAAACTTCTCTCAAGAAGCATAAACGCACCATGCCAGATACCCCAGAATATATAGTGCCAGGCTGCGCCATGCCAGATACCTGTCAAAAGAAAAATGATAAACAGATTTCTGTATGTTTTGACAGCACCATGTCTGTTACCCCCAAGAGGGATGTACACATAATCTCTGAACCAGCTCGACAGAGATATATGCCACCTGCGCCAAAATTCTGTAATTGACCGTGAAATATACGGAAGATTAAAATTCTCAAGGAAGTGAAATCCGAACATCCTTCCAAGTCCTATAGCCATATCAGAATAACCGGAAAAGTCAAAATATATCTGAAGAGAGTAAGCGACAGCGCCAAGCCATGCGATAGCAACAGTATTGTTCTCTATCCCCTGCGCAAAGATACTATCCACAGTCACCGCCATCGTATTGGCAATCAGGGCTTTCTTGCCGAGACCTAGGATGAACCTCCTCGCCCCCTCCGAGAAATCATCTATAGTCACATGTCTGTAATCTATCTCTGCCTGAACATCCGTATATCTCACGATAGGTCCGGCAATAAGCTGTGGGAAAAGCATTACATAGAGAGCAAGCTTAAAAAGGTTCCTCTGTACCCCGGCACGCCTCACATAAACATCACAGGTATATGACATTGCCTGAAAGGTAAAAAAGCTGATGCCTATCGGAAGTGCGATCTCCCGAAGTGGAATGCTCTTTGACAGCACCTTGTTGAGGGTATCAATAGTAAAATCAAAATACTTGAAGTAAAAAAGAAGAGCCAAATTTGCAAGAATAGTTACAAAAAGACATATTTTGGCCGGAATAAACGAAGCTGACATTTCTTCCGATTTTCTCTCCTTCGACTCAACCTCAGGACGCCTGCCATCATGTCTCCTAAAACTGTCTATCCCCAGAGACCCCACATAATTTATGAATATACTGAGAAGGATAATCCATACATAGTTGAGCTGTGACCACGCAAAAAATAAAAGGCTCATTATGAGCAGCCAGTAGTTACTGAAAAACTTCCGACTGCCAAAGACCCTTTTATCAAGAAGTATGCTGCTGTAGTAGCCTGCCAGAGTGACAGGCAGAAAACAAAACAAAAACAGAGTTGAACTAAAAACCATCCGTAAAACTCTCCAAATACTTATTCACAGAACTATCATCTCTTCTCATCAAGATACAGTCCCAAAGCATCCTTTGCAGCATTCCTTACACCCTCTGAAGTATAAGTTGCTCCGGAAACTCCATCTATCTCATAGCTGTCCTTTTTCACCAGCTGCTCCGATAACTCCTGAAGAGCAGCACCGCCAATATCCGGTGTCTCGTCACCTCCATTGATATCAGCATCTATGATATCATCACCCTCCATCTTGATCGTTACAGTGATGGTTCCGCCAAATCCCTCGGCACTGCCCATGAGGATCTTGGTCTCAACTTTTTCTGCAGTTGTCTCTGTCTCAGTTTCCGCTTCTGTAGTTGCGACTGTAGCAGCTGCTTCTGTAACCTCTTCAGTCTCCTTATTTTCTTTTTTACCATTGCACGCTGTCAATACAAGCATCAATCCCATGCAAACTATCCATAATGATTTCTTCATATAAACTAAGTCCCCCTCAAAAATATGTTCTTCTACCACTATGATGCCAAAAATAATCTCTGTTAACAAGGCAAAAACCTTACAAAAATTGGACAAAAAAACTCCTCCGGGCATTCATTACGAAATACCTGAAGGAGCTTGTTTCTGTTTCTTTCCAATCACTCCGCAACTATCATTTGCGACATCGGAAATCTATAAACATATATGAAATAAATTACTTAGCAAGTGCTGCCTTTACAGCATCCTTAACACCGTTTGATGTTAATGTAGCACCTGAAACACCATCGATATCAGCTGAACCAGCCTCAACGATCTGCTTCTGAAGCTCCTCAAGAGCCTTTCCACCAACGTCAGGAGTCTCGTCCTTGCCCTCAATAGTAGCATCTACGATCTTGTCTCCATCCATTGTAAGAGTTACTGTAACGTCTCCGCCGAAGCCCTGAGCTGTTCCTGTAAGTGTCTCAGCTGACTCCTCAGCTGCTGCTGTTGTTTCTTCAGCTGCTGTTGTCTCCTCAGCTGCTACTGTTGTCTCCTCAGCTGCTGCTGTTGTCTCCTCAGCTGCTGCTGTTGTCTCCTCAGCTGCTGCTGTTGTCTCCTCAGCTGCTGCTGTTGTTTCCTCAGCTGCTACTGTTGTCTCTGCTGCAGCTGCTGTTGTTGCCTCTGGAGCATTGCCTGAATTGCAAGCTGCGAGTGCAAGGATAAGACCTGCTGATGCTGTCATCATAACTAATTTCTTCATAATAATTCCTCCTAAGATTTGAACCGTCATCCCTAAGATAATTTATACACGGATGACAAAACATTAGGCATGTAAGAATCTCATCTGTAGATATAAGACAACTCACATAACCTCAAATCAAGGTCGTATATTACACTTTCAATTTTGGAATGTCAAATTTTTGACACCAAAAAAGCGTAACAACGACCTTGATTCTTAAGAGATAGGATTAATAATTATTATGTTTTTTTAACAATTTATAATTCCAATTAACCTGATTATTCGTATTTTTTCACAAATGTATACACAACAATTCTTGCAAAAAACTTTCAAATTATTTATTTTTCGATTCTAATGATATTTTTTCTTTTTTCTTATTTTTTCCACTCCGGGCGATGCTTTTTACTCTCATAGAGCCTTTCATCAGCCTGTCTCTGCATCTCGATAAGATCTTCATTTTTTGTCATCTTTCCGTAGGCGCAGCCATAGCTGCAGGTAATCTGATGATCGACCCCTTCAATCCTGATGCTCTCCACCATACTTAACCAGCTTGCAACCATTTCTCTTATTTGCGCAGTATCATGATCCGGAATGATGACCATAAGCTCATCTCCACCAAAACGATAGCTGTATTTGAATGAGAATGTTTCGATCAAAGCATTGGCGATCGACTTCAGAACTTCATCCCCTTTGAGATGTCCGTAGGTATCGTTGTATTGTTTGAAGTAATCAATATCAACCATCATTATGAACAGGTTGCGATCCTTGTAGCTATTATAGTCATCGCTCAGAGCCAGTCTGTTGCGTAGTCCGGTCATTTTGTCCCTTCGGGATTCCATGCCCAGCACCAGATTGATCTTTTCAAGATCCACCATTCTGCTAAATGCATTAACCTTAAACGAATATCTCATATATGTGCTTAAAAGGCATGTCATGGCAAGACATATATAATTGACTGTAATCATTCCTATAGCTTTGTCATACCTGTACATCAGATAATAGAAAACCACAAATGGAATGACCACAACCGGCGTTGAACACCTCGGCGGCAAAGTTATGAAGCATACTATACTGAACATAACCAAATATAGAATTATGGCCTGAATGCCTTTCGTATAATGAAAAATCGATATCCTTACGCCCAATGATATGATAGCAATAAGGTAAACCGTCTGAATGATAGTTCTCTTAACACTATTGTTCTTCTGGCGTTCAGCAATCCTGTCACATACAAGGTACAGCATATTTATCAAAAAACCCATACCCGAATAAAGAATACTGATATCTCTTAAATAATGTCCGTTTCCGTGTACAGCAAAAATACCTATCGCTGTCACCTCTGCCAATAAGAATGCATAGGTTATTATTCGTAACACCTTTATATTTTCTTCAAATGCCCTTTGGCTTATTTCCTTATCAGGTATGCCTGTCAAAAAAGCACAAATATTCTTAATATACTTCATATTATCCTGTATTTTCAGCAAGTTATATACAAAAGATCAACGACATGATAAACTACCCGTTTCTCATACAGTAGTCATTTCTAATATCGGCTGACTATGTATATTTATTGCAGCGAAATCCAAAATATAATATTTAATTAATATTTATATTGACAGAGAAAAAGCCCCCGGCATTGCCGGGAGCCTGTTTTTGATTTCGTCATCTGACAATCATCATCCAACGTATGCTACTGCACTATTGCCTGCGATTCTACCGAATACGATGATATCAGCTACTGCGTTTCCGCCAAGACGGTTAGCACCGTGAACACCTCCGGTAACCTCACCTGCTGCAAACAGACCAGGGATAACCTCTCCGTCAGTATTGATAACTTCCGCTGCAGTATCGATCTTAAGTCCACCCATTGTGTGATGGATTCCAGGAGAAACCTTGATAGCATAGAATGGAGCTGTTGTAAGATCATTGTCACTTGAGAATGAAGTACGTCCGAACTCAGCATCTGTCTTGTCTGCCCAGATCTTTGCCCATCCGTCCATGGTCTCCTTAAATGCATCTGCAGGAACACCCATAGCCTCAGCGAGCTCTTCATAAGTCTCACCCTTTACTGCATAGCCTGAGTTGTAATATCCTGTGTAAACTGATGATGCGTCCATCATCTTCTGATCGAGGATGATCCATGCACATCCGTCTGTCTGTGCGATCTCTGCTGCAGAAACCTTATCTCTTGTAGAAACCTCATCATAGAAACGCTTTCCTTCCATATTTACAAGGATAGCACCGTCTCCACGGATACCTTCTGTGATAAGGTGAGCATTACCGTCAGCATCTACCGTTACAGTAGGATGGATCTGGATCTGCTCCATATCAACTGTGTCAGCCTTTACATCGTCGGCTGTTGCCATATCGATACCCTGGCCGAGAGAACCTGCTGCATTTGTTGTTACAAAACCTTCAAGATCCGGATTGTATTTAACTACTCTGTCGAGATCTCCACCGAAACCACCTGTTGCAAGAATTACGGCCTTGGCATTAACAGTAACAGTGTTTCCTGTCTCGCCTTCAGCAACTACTCCTACAGCCTTTCCGTCTTCCATGATGATCTTGTTGGCTGTTGTGTTGTAGTAAACGTCAATGTTGTCCTTATCCTCAACGTTCTTGGTAAGGATAGGAACGAGGTAAGAACCAACTGCTGTTGTCTTGCCTTCAGCATTAACAGGTCTGTGAATACGCTTTACAGAAGCTCCGCCGAATGCTCCTACTGATGGAAGCTCAGCATCGTGCTCCTTTAACCAGTCAACAGCATCTGATGTGTTCTCGCACAGAGTCTTAACAAGGTCAAAATTGTTGATTCCCTTACCGCCGATCATAGTATCAAGCTCGAAAAGCTCTACAGAATCAAAATATCCTTCAGGCTTTGCCTGATACTCATCCCACTGCTTCTGAACAGTAGCTGCAAGCTCTGTGATGACTTCATTGTCAGCCCATGACTCCTTGGCTGTTGCAAGAGTCTTGTTTACACCATCAGCCTCGCCGAACTCATTCTCATCCTGTGTAGCTGTCTTGGCAGCATTGAGTCCACCTGTTGAACGAACAGTATTTCCACCGCCCATTGACTGTGACTCGAGGATAACAACATTCTTGCCGGCCTCTGATGCAGTGATAGCTGCTGCCATACCGGCACCACCCATACCAACAACTACTACATCAGCCTCAACTGACATATCCTCTGCCGGCTCAGCTGCTGCAGCTTCTACAGATTCAAGGTCCTCAGGCTTTAATCCTGCCTCAGCAAGAGCTGCCGTAGCTGCTTCTACGATAGCCTTGGATGTGATTGTAGCGCCTGATATCGCATCAACCTGGATTGTATTTCTCTCTATCATCTCAGCAGGAAATGCCTCGATAGCCTTAGAACCGATACCATCTGTCTCTCCCGGTCCCTCAATCTTTACATCCGCAATCTTGCCATCCTTAAGTGTGATAGCTACCTTAACAGGATTGCTCTCTCCGCCCTGTCCGATTGCAGTACCCTCATAAGTACCATCGGCACCTGCACCTGCTGCGTCCTGAGCAGCCTCTGTTGCTGCCGCTGTAGTTGCAGCTTCTGTCGCTGCCGCCGTTGTCTCTGCCGGCTTTGAACCACAAGCTGAAAGTGCTGATGCTGTCATAGCACCTGCAAGAACCACCGCTGTAGCTGACTTACCAAAGTTTCTCTTTTTCATAATTTCATTACCTCTCTGATGAACAATAATGTCGCTCTGCCAATTATTATCGACTTAAAACATCTATCCCATAACCATATCATCCTCAGAAAATAGTTGAATCTGCATCAATAGCTGATTTTCGGACTTTAACAGCTACAGGATGATTAATGTTTTGACATTAAAAATCAATCATTATTGTCATTATTTAGTCAATCTTTCGAAATTATCTTACCATTTATATATACATAATACAATCAACTTTCGAAATTTCTTCCCTTTTATCGCATTGCAAGAGAAAATCTTTCTTTTATATCTCCTGTGATTTATCCGTTTAAATGCCGCTTTTTTCAATATCATTTCAGAAAAATAAATCGCAAATGACTTGCAAAAGTATTGACTTTATACGTTATCAAAGTTAATATAACGCTTGTCGCAAATTTGCAATTAGTTTGCAAATTAATTATGCAGAATTTTTACATTATATTAAGGATAGAAAAGAGTGAAGATGCAGCGTCATTATCGTTCTAAAGGAAGTCATCTTATTGAATGTTATTCGAAAACACATAAAGAATCCTCCTTCAGTGCAAAGCAGATTGTAGATTATGCAAAGGAGTGTGATGTCAAGATAGACATCGCCACAATCTATCGTAATCTGGAAAAAATGGTGGCTGACGGTTTGCTTTTAAAGACCAAGAGTCAGGAGTCTGACTCCGTCATATATCAGTGTGTTGACGAGCATCATGATTGCCACAATCATCTCCACGCGAGATGCAAGAATTGCGGCAAAATCATCCACCTTGAGGACAAAACGACTGAGATGTTCATAAATCATATGATGGAGCATTACAATTTTGCCATAGAGGCTGACCTATCGTCCATTTGCGGTCTCTGTAAGGATTGCCGATGATCAGCAGCCTGATATGACATCAGAAAATGAGGATTAATTATGAAGCAGAATAAATTATTTACAACACTTTTATCACTTACAGTAGCAGCCAGCGCCCTTACAGGATGTAACTCAACAAGCACTCCAGTCAGCACTACTGCTGCGGCAGAAAATAATTCGCAGACAACTACAGCTGAGGCAGCCACAAAGGCCGGCTCCAAGCTGGCAACTGCAGCTGCCGCAGGCGGAGAAAAGGTTTCCATCGTTTGCACCAGTTTTCCGCAGTATGACTGGGTGCGTCAGCTTACAAAGGGCCTTGATGATAATTTTGATATCACATATCTCCAGAATACAGGTGTTGATCTCCATAGCTACCAGGCAAGCGCTGAGGACATCATGAAAATTGGTTCTTCTGACATGTTTATCTATGTCGGCGGAGAGTCAGATACATGGGTGGACGGTGCACTTGCCAATGCTGTTAATCCTGACCTTATTGCCATCAATATGCTTGAGGAGCTGGGCGATGATGTAAAGGAAGAGGAATTAAAGGAGGGTATGCAGCATGATCATGAGGCTGAGGACCATGACCATGAAACCGAAGATGAGCACGAGGAGGCCGAGGATCATGACCATGATCATGAGGACGGTGAGATTGAGTACGACGAGCACATCTGGTTATCTCTTGAAAATGCAGCCGAGTTCACTGAGGAGATTGCTGACAAGCTGGAAACATTAGCGCCAGACCAGGCTACTGCAATTGCAGCAAACTGTGACAGCTATGTAGCAGAACTTAAAAAGCTTGACTCAGAGTATGAAACAGCTGTTGAGGCATCACCGATCAAAACAATCATATTTGGTGACAGATTTCCATTCCGTTATCTCGTAGATGATTATGATCTCGACTATTATGCAGCATTTGTAGGCTGCTCAGCAGAGACAGAGGCAAGCTTTGAGACTATCTCTTTCCTTACAAACAAGGTAGATGAGCTCCAGGTTCCTGCCATCCTCACAATCGAGAATTCAGACCAGAAAGTAGCCAAAACTATACTTAACAATACAAAATCCAGGAACCAGCAGATCCTCGTTATGGATTCACTTCAATCTGTATCACAGGAGACAATCAATGGTGGCAAGACATATCTTGGCACCATGCAGGACAATCTCGAGACTTTAAAAGTTGCTTTAGGTGTAAACGCCTAATCAGCAATCTAATGATTTTAACTTTTTATGCATGGAGGCTTAATAACTAATGGCATACATCACATGTACAGATCTTTCTGTGGGCTACAACCAGGATCCTGTTGCCAGTGGAATAAACTTTGAAATTAATAGGGGCGACTACATCTGCGTAGTTGGTGAAAATGGTACAGGAAAGAGTACATTGATGAAAACTCTGCTCCACCTGCAGAGCCCATGTGCAGGTTCCATCACTTTAGGTGACGGACTCACTCCGAGAGAGATAGGTTATCTCCCACAGCAGACATCGGTGCAGAGAGACTTCCCTGCCACTGTTCAGGAGATAGTCCTGTCCGGAACCATCACAAAGGGCTTTGGTTTTTTCTACTCAAAGCAGCAGAGGCAGCTTGCTGAAGACATGATGGAACAGCTCCATATCACCCATCTTGCATCCAAGAGCTACCGTAACTTATCCGGCGGTCAGCAGCAGCGTGTTCTCCTGGGGAGAGCTCTCTGTGCCACCACCAAGTTACTCGTCCTTGACGAACCTGTGAGTGGCCTGGATCCGTCCGCTACCTATGAGCTATATCAGCTGATTGCTGAGCTAAATGCTCAGGGCACCTCGATCCTTATGGTAACCCACGATCTTAATTCGCTGCAGTATGCATCCCACGTTTTACACGTAAAGAAAAACAGCAGCATTTTCCAAGAGAGAGAACTCTATGTTCAAAGCAAACATTATCAACAGGTAAGTCAGGAGGATTCCGATGGATTGGATCAGTAAATTACAGTACTATATGGAATTTCCATTTGTAAAATATGCTCTCATTGTTGCGATACTAACCGCACTTTGTTCATCACTTTTGGGGGTAATACTTGTACTCAGGAGATTCTCATACATAGGTGACGGTTTGTCCCACGTGGCGTTTGGAGCATTGGCAGTTGCTTCTGTACTCAAAGTAACTAATCAGATGTACATCATACTTCCGGTTACCATCGCAACTGCGGTACTGCTTTTGTGCGGCGGCAAAAATAAAAAGCTGACAGGAGATGCGGCCATAGCCATTTATTCCGTAGGAGCCCTTGCAATAGGTTACCTCCTTATGAACACCTTTTCCACATCAGCCAATATTTCCGGTGATGTATGTACTACACTTTTTGGATCAACATCAATACTTACACTGACTGAAGATCAGGTAATAATGTGCGCCGTACTTTCCATAATTACCGTAATCATATTTGTGCTTTTCTATAACCGCATATTTATGGTCACCTTTGATGAGAACTTTGCCAAGGCTTCCGGCATCAATACATCATTTTACCAGGCACTCATCGCAGTCATCACCGCTATGGTAATAGTACTTGCCATGAATCTCGTAGGCTCACTCCTAATAACTGCTCTTCTGGTGTTCCCGGTTCTGTCAGCTATGAGAGTATTCCAGAGTTTCAGAGGCGTTATCATTTACTCAGCAGTTCTTTCAATCTGTGGCGCAATTACCGGTATTCTGGTTTCGATACTTGCATCAACACCAGTCGGCTCCACAATAGTCATATTTGACTTGATCCTATTTATTATTCACTGTTTGATAGGAATGGCACGAGGCGAATGACCTTATAGAAAAAACTACAATGACAAAAAAGATAAATAGTCGTTGAAATACGAAAAAAAGGCATGTGAGGGATTTCCTCACATGCCTTTTTATATTTAATGCTAATTCCAGGTTTTAAATTACTTAAGAGTAACCTTAGCACCCTCAGCCTCAAGCTTAGCCTTGAGATCATCAGCCTCTGCCTTAGGAGCAGCCTCCTTAAGGATCTTAGGAGCAGACTCAACAGCCTCCTTAGCTTCCTTAAGACCAAGACCTGTAGCCTCACGTACAACCTTGATAACCTTGATCTTGTTAGGACCAACATCTGTAAGCTCTACGTCGAACTCTGTCTTCTCCTCAGCTGGAGCAGCAGCTGCACCTGCACCTGCAACAACAACGCCTGCAGCAGCAGAAACGCCAAACTCTTCCTCAACAGCCTTTACAAGGTCATTAAGCTCTACAACAGAAAGCTCCTTGATAGCTGCGATAAACTCTTCTGTAGTTAACTTAGCCATTTTAATTTCCTCCATTTAGAAATTATGTGCCAATGCACATATCAATATTTTATAATGTCTTAATTTGCAATATACATTGCCAATGGATCTTTCGATCACTTAATGAAGCTTAAGCCGCTTCATGATGCCATAAGCTTATAATTAAGCTGCTGGCTCGCTCTTCTCTGCAATCTGATTGATAACGCGTGCGAAGTTTGCGATTGGGCTCTGAAGAGAACCACAAAGTCTTGAGAGAAGCTCCTCTCTTGAAGGGATAGCTGCAAGAGTCTGAACCTCTGTCTTGTCGTAAAGCTTACCCTCTGCAACTGCTGCCTTAAGCTCAAGCTTAGGAGCGTCCTTAGCAAACTTTGCGATGATTCTTGCTGCTGCTGCAGGATCGTCCTTAGATACTGCAATAGCTGTTGGTCCCTCAAGTACATCGTCAAGCTGAGCGAAATCTGTACC
>DGVW01000002.1 GCA_002396005.1 Oribacterium sp. UBA4274 | reverse complement strand
AAACTTCCTGTACTGCCGGAAGAGGCACCGGGTGACGGTCCGGAAAATGCCCCGTCAGTACTCTGAGGCTGAGCCACCTCGTCAGAAGGCATGGAATCATCTTCATCCACATCCGTCGGTGTTCCGCATACATGGCAGAACTTCTCGGTATCATCCAGTTTTGCACCACATTTTTCGCAAAACATATATATCCTCCCTTCGTTATATGTGTAAATATCACCCTTTTAATCTGTCAAAATCATCATATGAATCAGATATCTTCTTTCCTTCTACATCTGCGTTATAAGAGATGATTTTTGAATTCACGACCATATCCCCGGTACAAACAAGTGTTTTTTTGTCTTCATTTATGCTGAGAGTGATACTTGACAGTAAGTTATAATCTTTATAGTCGTATATCTCACCATTTGAACCAACTAAGCTTAAATCCTGTTGTGTAAGATACAGCTTCTTTTCAATTTCATCGTATACACCATCAAAAAGCATTGGAGCCTGCCCTGTGCTGCTTTCAAAGCTAAGGACGGCTTCATACTCAATATCAGTTCCGGCCTGAGCAGGTCTTATGATAAGCTTTGCAGATGTTCCTTGAGCGCCTGCTGCTTTGGCATCTTTTTGAACACTTGAGTATTGGTCAATGTATTTCTTCATTGAGTCAGTTACTTCACGTGATGTATCATCTCCGGCATAGGAAAGAGCATTATCCATCATTCCTATAAGTCCGTCTGTTATTCCGTGCATATTCCTGAGGTAATAGGTGATATCCCATTCTCCGTAGAGTGCCAGCATATTATCATTTTTGGTCTCAGACAGTGGTCCCTTATATATTTTTGCTTTATCTCCATCTTCTACGGTAAAGGCTTCTGCAATCTGCATTTTGATATCTTTTTCAAAATCATCGGCATTAACCCCTTGAACGATATCTGTCAGAGGTATTTTGACTGAAGGGTTTTCTTTTGGGAAACTTTCAAGAGGTATAAAGCATTCATATATCTTTCCGTCTTTTCTGGTTGCGCGAAGCATGAAGCCCACCTTTTTCATGAGGGCTTTGAATTCAGCATTCATAAAAATGCTGTCTTCCGTTATTTCAGGCTTATAAACGATGACATTTCGCCTGTATTCATCCAATTCATATTTTGGTGGATCAGGCTGCCTCATCAACAAGGCCTTAAAGCTTGTTTTGGTTTCACTACTGTTCCAAGCCTTTTGTTCGAGAACGGCAAACTCATAATACAGGTACTCGGGGTCAACATAAATAAAATTTTTGGATTCGTCGATTACCTCAACCCCTTCATCAAGACTTCTGCCTTTCACTCTTTTTCCCATTAAAATTCCCCGGTTTACAGGAATTAATTTATAGTAGCTGCTTTTATCGTCGGTTCTCAGATCTTCTTCAGTAATAGTATCCATTAAAAGCAGACCGTACTTTTTCGTTTTATCATTCGTGGTGAATATATGTGCTCTGACATATCCGCCTAAAGAACTGAGACTAAAATTGTAGGGATTAGTATCGGTATTTTTGAAACTATGTGCATAGGATAATCCGTCTGCTTGCTGATAGGTGCCGGATTCTATTTCTTCACTTACGTTTTTTACAGGTTTATCTGACAGAAAATCCCATTCCAGCTTTGTGAACTCGGCCGGTGAAAGTTTATATCCGCTCATAACTGCAGTTGAAAATTTCATTCTTGCGGAATAATGCTTCCATATATCGGCCATAGCAATGCGCCCTTTTTTTTCATTCAGATAGTCAAAAAATTCTGCCCACTGGTATCCCGGATTTGTACCAAATTCAGATGGTGGTTTATCAAGTTCAATTCCGAAATATTGAGGATATTTTCTGCAAGTAAGACAACCTTTTTCAGAATCAAGGGCTTCCTCAAGGGAAGCATTTTCGTATCCAGGTGTAAGACCCTGTTTTTGAAAATACTTAAAGCCTTCGGTTTCCACTACAGTTGCTGTGGATTCCATCAACAGTGTATTATATGTTTCTACAACAAGATAATTGTAAAAGAAGTACTCATATTGACAGGCATGAAACATTTCATGTAACAGCATAGTGAGAACCCTGGTTTCTCTTTTTTTTACCAACTCAAGGTCATTTGCCGGGTCATTTATATTTTCATATAGCTTATCTATGTACATGGTTATAACCGGATTTCTAAACTCGTGAGCTTTTTTTGTATCAGCTTCCTCACTTCCGGGTTTAAATTGCACTGTCACGCATCCAGAAGGCATCTTTGCATGCTGTTCTTCACCGGCAAGATATTTCCATACTGTTTCATACTGTTTTATCACCGCCCTTATAGGAAATGGATATGCTTCGACTGCCATTTCCCTATATCTCTGATATTCCGGGTCTGTTTTCATCCTTGATATCACATATTTCGCTATATCTTGGTTTCTTTTTTCAAGATTTGTCGTCCTAAAGATATCAGTTGCTTCCGGGTAAAGTTCCTTTGCCTTTTCAAGATATTGCCGCTCAAGCTCGACACGTTTCTCGTTTGCTGCCATATAATATTTAGAATAACTATCTGAATATTTAGAGAAATCAGATACAGACCATACGACCATGGCATGACGATCATCCGTAAAATCCGTACAGAAATCATCCTTAAACATGAAATGTCCTGATGTTTCCAATAATTTGGATCCCAATTTTTCAGCTCCGACCACCAAAAGTACCCCTACTATAAAACTGCAGTTCCTGTTTGATCTGTACCTCATAACAGATCCATCAAGTTCCATGGCATAGGGCTCCATAGTCCCATCTTCCAGTACCCTAAAGGCGGTCAGGAACGGCCAGATTGTTTCGTCTGTTTCTGAGACCGAGAGGTCGTATTCAACAGTATACTGGCCGGGAATAACTTCATCTTCGTCGAGACCGATTGAAAAGTCATACGCATCTATCATGATTATATCGTTGGAGTACGCAAGATTATTTAGCTTTAGATAATCTTCATCGGAGACTTCTTTGAACACCGGTTCACGATCCTTGTCCATAGCATTTTCTTCCGCGCTTATCTTCATCCCTTCTCTTGGCTCAATGGAAAATGCTTTGCTGTTGCCCAATGGTTTAATCTCGGGAACATTTTCATCCAGGATCCTTACATTTTCACTGTTATCGCTGATTATTTTAGTACGGACAAATCCGCGA
>DGVW01000003.1:2995-5946 GCA_002396005.1 Oribacterium sp. UBA4274 | reverse complement strand
TCTACCTTTCCGTTTGTAAGAGCAGGCAGCTTGTCATAGATAAAGAAATATGACGGAATTTTATATCTTGCCAGCTTTGTTGAGAGGAAATCGCGCATTTCCTCTTCGTCAAAAACGGTGCCGGCCTTGAGAACCAATGCTGCCGTTACTATCTCACCGTATATTTTATCCGGAACCCCGATAACCTTTACATCTACGATGTTGTCATGCATGGATATGGCGGCAGCAACTTCATTAGGCATGATATTTTCACCGCCGCGGATGATGACTTCCTTGGCACGTCCTGAAAAATGCAGATAACCGTCTTCATCCAGGAAACCAAGATCTCCCGTATGAAGGTAGCCGTCTTCATCAAAAGGCTGTTTGTCAACATGCAGCTTATAGTAGCAGCACATTAGATTTCTTCCTTTTACCATAATCTCACCCTGTACACCTGTGGGACAGAGGGTACCTGTTGCTATATCCTTTATTCTTACGTCAGTGCCTTCCAGAGGCTTTCCTACAGTACTTAGGATATGTGTGATATCGTCACAGAGACTTGTGGAGCTGACAGGGGTCATTTCTGTGAGCCCGTAACGTCTCATGAAATGATTGTTTGGAAGCATTTCCATCAGCATTCTGAGCTGGGCTTCTGACACCGGAGCTCCGCTGAGATAAGAGGCCCTGATGCTTGATACGTGCTCTGTTGAAAAGCCCGGGGCATTGACCAAACGCAACAGAACTGTAGGTACCGAATGAAGGATGGTACACTTCTCTACTTCAATGACGCTCATGAGCTCATCCGATTTTGAGTTGCGGGGCAGGATCAGGGAAGCTCCGCTGATCATGCAGGAAAGCAGAACCGAAGTTAATCCGAAAATATGGAACAATGGAAGTATGGCACAAAGCTTGTCATCTTCCGTCATATTGAGAATTTTCACGCAGTAATCAGAGGAGTTGTATAAGTAGAAGGCTGAAAGCAGAACGCCTTTTGGTATTCCTGTGGAACCGGAGGTGAACATCATAAGACAGATATCATCCGAATTGACGTTGATATCAGGGTAATCTTCAGGAGTTTTTTTAAGAAAATCAATTGAATTCCCCACATCAAAAACTGATTTGATCTTGGAGCCTTCTGAATGGAGAAGCTGCTCTGTGAAAAGCTCTCTGTTTTTTTCAGGAGTGATCCCGAAACAGAAATGTGTTATGTCACACATTTGTGAAAGGTTTGATATTTCCGAGGTTGTAAGCTGTGGATTTAGCAGTACCGTTACTGCACCCAGCTTCTGAATAGCAAAAAATGTCAATATCCAGTTAATGGAATTTGAGCCGCACAAAGCCACATGAGATCCCCACCCTACACCCAGATTATGAAGCTCATGGGCTATAACGGAGGAACCCCTGTCGATATCCTTCCACGTATATTCAATCCCGTCCGATTTTACCAGAGTTCTGTCAGGGTATCTTTCTACCCTGCTTTTGATCATGTCTTTAATAGACAATTTGCTGATATCGTTTAGTCCTTCCACTATATTAAACCTCCGACGACAGTATATATACTATTATGGTCCGTATGTTAAATATCCTTATATTATCTCTTAATGAAATTATTCTATCTTTGGAAGACTCCACCGCCTAAACCTGTAATTACTCCTACAAATACGGCAAGATACACATTGGTCTCCGCAACATATGTATATGCAGTTTCGATACCTATGACTGTAAACAGCCCAAGACCTAAAGAATCCATGTTACGGAGCAGGACCTCATAGAATAACTGATTACGTACCTGAAAATGCTTTTTTGCAGAAAAGAAAACCGCAATGCCGACAACAATCCCTATTATCGTAAATACAGGTTCCCGGAAAGCTGCAGGAGGTGTTATGTTGAGTATTATGTCACGTATAATGCCGCCGCCAACTGCAGTTGTCATCGCAAGAATAGCTACTCCGAAAATATCCATTTTCTTTTGAATCCCGACTATAGCCCCTGATATTGCAAAAGCAACAGTTCCAATCAACTCAAGTATAAGAAGCATATTTATCCTCTCAATTCTTAAAATGAGTCACTTTTCAATCATCATCTCTTCTGCTTAAGCATTCCCTTTAACTCATCATAGACAAATTGAACCTTTGAACCGATTATAATATGTATCGTATCCTCAGAAGGTCTGATTACTCCCATGGCTCCTGATTTTTTGATCTTCTTATCGTCAATAAGACTTTGATCATAGATTTCTAACCGTTAAGCCTGGCTACGCTTCAACCGACAGATGTCCATGAGAGAAGCTGGCATCTACTTTCATAAGCATCCATCTTTTCAAAGAATTCACTGTCTGACATATCAAGCTCCTCTGCCTTAGCAGCATCAAATATACCGGATGTGTTGTGATATAATCCGATCTTACCCGCTTCTTTTTCATCAGAGAAATAAAAATCATCCCATACGATCTCTGTGCCATCCGGACTCAGATGATTCTCACCGAAGATAGTGATCGCCGCTCCTCCGGAACCGCTGTAATAGAAATGATCGTCTCCCATCCATTGATAACTGCTTCTTGCCCAGCCATCAAATACGCTCTGTACTTCATCACCTTTTAATGTGAATAAGTTGAAAATGTAACTCCTTGGTCCGTTATCACCAAACTTCTCATCACATCCTATGATCAGCTCCGGAATTCCATCTCTGCTTACGTCTTTCAGTACATATCCAACTGCCTTTGTAAGATCATCATCACCCGGATACATACATTTCTCCATCAGTCCGTTTGATACGTACTTGTATTCCTTATCATGATCATAACCATTGGTTACAACTTCACGGACTTCCTCCAGTACCGGAGAGTATAATGCTTCATAAGCTGCCTGATCACTACTTTCGGGAACAGACTCTTTACCTGATTTATTTACAATTTCATCCATGCTTGTAACATGAACCTTACCGTCACTAACTCTTTTATATTTTCCGTCCTC
>DGVW01000003.1:2665-2919 GCA_002396005.1 Oribacterium sp. UBA4274 | reverse complement strand
GGAAATTCAGAGTTTTCAATTTTCAGAGTCAGATCATCACCGCTGACTGTATATTCACATGACATTTCGAAAGGCATTCCGCCATATCCAAGACGGTTTGCCTGGCAGGAAAATGTCTCCTTCCCGTACTTACATCCGCCTGCCGCATAGAAAACTTCAGCTTCCGGGTCTTTCTTGTACATATAGAGATCGGAACCTGTGAATTCCAGATAAAAATCCGCTCCTTTATCATCATCAAGGATCCATAAACCCTG
>DGVW01000003.1:1750-2602 GCA_002396005.1 Oribacterium sp. UBA4274 | reverse complement strand
ATAAACCCTGTAACTCCTTATCTCCTGAAGCATCCCTGTTAAGATATACGAATGCATCTTCCACTCTGTCATCCTTCAGGAAAAGTCTGCTGTCATCATTTTCCGGCACAAGGAAATCATCCTGTTCAAAGCCCTCAAAAAGGATTCCTTCATCCGTAAGAGTGATATTACCCTTTTGACCCTGATCCCAGTATAATCCTGCATTTGACATCACTGAAAATCTAAGTTCGTTTACCGTTACCATATCGCGGTATTCGCTTTTAAGTTCCTCGGGATCATTTGGAATAAACTCACAAGCCCAGAAGCTGTATGCATTAAGGTTCTCGGTATCTTCTGCCATTGCCTGTCCGCAATATGCATAGAGATTGTCACCGAATGGAACGACATCCATAATATAGTATTCGTCATCGCCGTTTTCACCGCCGTAATGATAGCTGTATTTGCCTGCCAGACGCTGAGCAAGGGATTTGTTTTCTGAATTTGAGTTATCTGACCCGTTATTTTTGTCGGTAGATTCTTCTTCCTTTGAAGCATCCTCATTCTTTTCAGGAGTCGCCTCATCCCCTGAAGATTCAGCCGACTCATCATCAGATGTATCTTTGTTTTCTTCAGCAGACTCTTCCTGCTTTTCAGCAGCCTTGCTTTCCGGTGTATTTGAAACACCGCCGCAGCCTGCAAGTATCGAGCAGGAGACAGCACAAACCAAAAATCTCATTAAATTACTTCTCGTCATAAAAAGAACCTCCCCATTTCAAATAATTCTCACAAAACCGTATTACTACAATATGGAAATTTAAACATTCTCAAACCATACTTCTACTGATTAATATTATAATGGTTTTAATGGATTTT
>DGVW01000003.1:0-1620 GCA_002396005.1 Oribacterium sp. UBA4274 | reverse complement strand
ATTTGCAAAATGCTCAAAAAAAGGCTGTGGTCTTTATACCACAGCCCGGATATAATCTGAAATTTCACGATAATCTTTTGTACAGTTCAACAAATTCAACTGCCATATCTTTTATAGCCATGGCGTCCATCAGAATATCCTGAGCATGTACCATCATAGACATCATAGGAATATACTCACCATTAATTTCCGATTGAATCATAGAGGTCTGAATCTGATGAGCCTCAAGAAGAGTTTCATCACAATATTTAAGTAATTCATCAGCTTCTTTAAAATTTCCTTTTTTCGCAGCCTGAATAGCTTTCAGCGCTGTATCTCTGGCATCTCCGCCATTCACGATCATTCCCATGAGCATCTCACTATAATCGTCTTCGTTGAAATTATTAATATCCATACACATCTCCTCATAGTTCATCTATACAGGTTATACCAATATTGTATCGGTTCATTTTCACAAAAATATTACTACAAATTTCTGATGGACGGACGAACCGTGAAGAATTCGTATTCAATCCCTGGGTGGCCAAGGCGATCACCATTACATGGAATGAGGAAAAAGAAGACTTTAAACCGTCAGTAACCTACAACTGGCGGTACATTTTTTATATTTTTCACTGTCCTCTTACTTTCCACTTGGAATCCCAATCTGCGTCTCACTAATGACAGCAGACCCAATAATCATTACTGCACCTGAAATCACAAGACCAACTATAGCAGAAAGTGCTGTTTTCTCTTTAGATGTTCTGTGGAATACCATAATAAAGATCAAAAGAAATAATCCGCCAAGAAGCCCCCGCGAGAATGCCAAAAATGCGGAGGAAACAGGAATATATCTTCTGAAAATCCCAATTGTACCGAAAATCAGCATTGATACAATATTCATCATTACCGATTTCCGCTCATTCACAGGTTCCTGCATGATATACCTCTCCTACTATGGACGCCTCAACTTGAATACCGGACGCACATTCCCAACAACAGTTCCGTCGGAAGCCTTTATCTGAATCATGTCTGAATTCCGCATTTCTCAAACGCCCAGTTTATGCAAAATGCGCCAACGCCTTTTTCGAAACCATCCGTGGCAATCCGGTGGACCACACCATAATTATTATCTCCGATCCACTCACCGTCTTCTATGTCTATGTAGTTTGGTTCAATATCTTTCTTTATAAGCTTTTCAGGTGGCCAGTTAGTAGGCCCCCACTGATTGGGGTTTCCATGCTCTGACATAAATTTTCTGGCATAAGCATATATTTCCATTACCCTGTTAAGATCTTCTTTTACAGCTTTTCTAATGTTCATACTATCCTTTTTCCTTACGCGTTTCACCCTAAGTATTTCTCAAGTAGAACAAGATTAACATCAGGTATACCATTAAAAACCGTAGGCACAATGTCTACTTCTTTATAACCAAGTTTATTGTACATTTTACGTGCTGCCCTATTTCGTTCATTAGTATCTATCCGAAGTTCTGAGCAGCCGTTTTCCAATGCATAGTTTTCATAGAACTTTACCATCTCAGCGATATCTTCCGGCTTTCCGACGCGTCCTACACTGCGATAGCTTTTCCAATCCCGTGAGCACCGCCTGTAATCACAGCTACTTTACAATTGCCCATAA
>DGVW01000029.1 GCA_002396005.1 Oribacterium sp. UBA4274 | reverse complement strand
GATCTGCCCATACTTGAATACAGAAGGAGAAGGGCTGAACTTCAGAAGGAAAGTACAGTGAAGGATGATGCTTATGCATCGGCTTCTTCTGATGATAAATCAAATGTTGGAGCCGGAACTTTTGATCATGAGTTTTTGAGGAAATTGAGTTTTCGGAAAGGAGAGGTGACTATGTCTGAAAACAACATTAAAACTGATGGCAATGAGGCTGATAAAAAAGTGGAAATGAACACCAAAGCGATGTACAGGCTTTCCTACGGACTTTTCGTATGTACGGTGAAAAACAGCGAAAAGACCAATGGCTGTATCATCAATACTGCGATTCAAGTTGCATCTACGCCTAATCGTATATCTATAGCAGTAAACAAGGCAAACTATACTCATGATATACTTAAGGAAACGGGCAGGTGTAATGTTTCTGTAATCAGCACAGAGGCAGATTTTCAACTGTTTAAACACTTTGGTTTTCAGTCCGGAAAAGATGTTGACAAGTTTGACGAAAAATTTGATAAGGCAAATTACAGGATTGCAGAAAATGATATCCCATATATAACAAAGGGGACCAATGCGTACTTCTCATTGGAAGTGAAAGAATCTGTGGATCTGGGTTCCCATACCTTGTTTATATGTGAACCCGTCATGATGGAAGTGCTGTCGGATGTGTCTTCATGCACCTATGAGTATTATCAGAAAAATATCAAACCTAAGCCTCAACCTGTTGGAAAAACAGCAGCAGGGAAAACTGTTTGGAGATGTACCATATGCGGATACGAATGGGAGGGTGAAGAACTGCCGGATGATTTTATTTGCCCGATATGCAAGCATCCTAAAGCGGATTTTGAAAAGATAATAGGATGATGTAGGTTTCATAAGTGCCAAATCTCGTTCATGTACGATGATTTGACAGTGACATCACAGTGAAAATCAATAGTAAGTCCGGATATCATTAAGTAAAAAAGGAGGGAATACCATGTGTACAGCGGTATCATATAAGACGAAGAATCATTATTTTGGAAGAAACCTGGATCTTGAATTTTCCTATCATGAGACAGTGACGGTGACACCACGGAAAAAGCAGTTTTCTTTTCGGCACATGGGTGTGATCAAAGAGCATCCTGCAATGATTGGCATGGCGTTTGTTGTAGACGATTATCCTCTTTATTACGAGGCCACCAATGAATATGGTCTCAGCATCGCGGGGCTGAATTTTCCTGAAAATGCACATTATAACAGTCCGGTTGAGGGCAGGGACAATGTGGCTTCCTTCGAACTGATACCATGGATTTTATCTAAATGTAAATCCGTGGAGGATGCAAAGACCCTGCTTCGCAATATCAATATAACTGAAGATGCCTTCAGTGAAAAGCTTCCGCCGTCTCCGCTTCATTGGATGATTGCGGATGCGGATAGGTGCATAGTTTTTGAACATACAGAATCAGGCGGGCACATATACGATAACCCGGCCAAGGTGATGACCAACAATCCTACATTTGATTATCAGCTTACTCATCTTTCTGATTATATGAGCTGCTCTGCTTCTGAACCTGAGAACGATTTTGCAGATGATTTTGCTATGAAGTCGTATAGCCGCGGCATGGGTGGAATCGGTATCCCGGGAGATCTGTCTTCTGCATCACGATTTGTGAAGGTGGCATTTACAAGACTTAATTCATATACTTCAACGGATGAGTCTGCAAGTATCTCACAGTTCTTCAAGATACTTGGATCTGTTGAACAGCAAAAGGGCTGCTGCAGGCTGGGGAAGACTAAAGATGGTTCACCGATATGTGAATATACCATTTACAGCTCATGCTGTAACACTGATAAAGGCATTTACTATTACACTACTTATGAGAACAGTCAGATTACAGCCGTGGATATGCATCATGAGGATCTGGACAGTGATCATGTTGTGGCATATGAGCTTGTGAAGGGGCAGCAGATCAGGTGGGAGAATTAGTGCCCGGAAGGTTTTCTGAAGCGGCTTCCGAACTGGATAATATCAATGTGACAAAGGGTAAGAAAACATGAAAATCGGTTTTAAACTTAAGGCAAGTATCGTATGATGTATTTATGAAAATGAATCACTAAGAAACCGAATCTTTAAGAAAAGTATTCAGGACATCGAAAGGAGATTTTATGGGTAACAGTAAGTACGCAGGAACTAAAACTGAGAAGAATCTGTGGGAAGCTTTTGCGGGTGAGTCACAGGCGAGAAACAAGTATACGTATTTTGCGTCTGTAGCCAAGAAGGCAGGCTACGAGCAGATCGCTGCTCTTTTCCTGAAAACTGCAGACAATGAAAAGGAACATGCAAAGCTTTGGTTCAAGGCATTAGGCGAGCTGGGCGATACTCCTGCCAATCTTCTCGCAGCGGCAGAGGGTGAAAATGCTGAATGGACGGATATGTATGAGCGCATGGCAAGGGATGCTGAAGAAGAAGGATTCACAGAACTTGCAGAGCAGTTCCGGGGCGTTGCTGCAATTGAAAAGCTTCATGAGGAGCGTTATCGCGCCCTTCTTCACAATGTTGAAGCCATGGAGGTTTTCAAGAAAAGTGGTGTAACTATGTGGGAATGCCGTAACTGCGGTCATGTGGTTGTAGGTCTTGAAGCACCGGAGGTTTGCCCTGTTTGCAATCATCCGCAGAGCTTCTTTGAAGTAAGACAGGAAAACTACTAGAATATATGATAAACAATATGGGTTCTGAAAAGTATTTTGATATAAACGCATTTCTTATTCATGTGTTGAGACATATAGGATTATGGGGATCACTCATAATCCTTTTTGGCGTTTTAGGCTTCGTAGTTTCATTTGTACATGACAGTAGAGCATACTTTAACTATACGGAGGACGCTTCTTTCTCTCAAAATCAGGTGATGAGCGTAGATTATCCCTACATATATACTGCTCAAAAGGTGGTATATATACCTCAGGAGGATACATCTCTTATAGCTCAATCAGCGGTTTCATTATTTAAATCCGGCACTATGATG
>DGVW01000023.1 GCA_002396005.1 Oribacterium sp. UBA4274 | reverse complement strand
GTGGATATTTTATATATTTAATTGTCAAATTTCCATAATATTCACAAAAAAGCTCCTTGGCTGTCACTCTTTTAAGTAACAGCCAAGGAGCCGTAAATCATATAATATAATGTTTGCTGTGCCGTTTGAGATGCTTAAGCACCCATGAATAAAAGGATAAAAGTGTGATACTGATGAGTACTCCGCCGAGTATATCTGTGAACCAGTGTACACCACACAGGAGTCTGCCTATAACTGTTCCGACTATGATAAACATACATGCATACTGTACCGTCTGTCTCACCTGTCCAGGTCTTATATATCTTCTCGCCAACATCATGGCACTTCCGATAACTGTGCATATGATCATGGTATGTGAGGACGGGAATGACGCCTCCGGAGCAGCCTCACCCGGCATGATGACAGGCCGGTAATTGATGATCACAATCTCAAAAAACATATAAATTCCGATGATAATGACATACAGAGTACCTGTCGTAAGTATCTCGGCATCCACCTTCATGACATTCTTTCTTTGCAGAAGCTGCAGTGCTCCAAGTGCCGCAATAAGCAGAACAACAAGTATGGCTGCAACCATGAAAACACCTGTGAGTTTATACAGAAACTGGTTTTCCTTTGACAGATTGTGAACCAGTTCATTGAGGTGCGACAAGCCTATACTTGTGCCCGCAGGACCGATGGCTCTGACGTCCAGAAACTTTACCAGCAGTATGAGTAATATCGTCGCGGTACCACTGATCCCGGAGACGAAAAGATCATCAATATTTTTCATAAATGCTCCAATCCATAATCGTTCATCACATCAGGGGAACCCGCTGCCGCAGCTCCCTGCCGTCATAAACGTTACTAAATAAAATCAATTATAAGATACCCTCATATGCGGGATTTGTCAAAAAATGCCGTCCCAAAAGGACGGCATAAGTAAAAAATCTGATAAAGAAAACTACTATTCACTTTGTCAGGGAAACGCTGATCAGAGCATTTCCTCAGAAATCAACTGACGATTTTATGACAGCTTTTCGATCCATTTTTCCAAGGCGTGCTTAAAAGCTTCGATATGCTCCTGTGTGAACAGTGCACCGATATAAACAAACCTGAAAATCAGTCCCTGCTCTCCCGCCATAACCTGCATCGCTGTACGTCTTACAGTCGTATCATCAGGATTAGGCAGAATTTCAGCCGCTACATCATGTGCTCTCATACTTTCCATCTCCAAGATAGAGCCTTCATATACGAGGAACAAGGCATCATTCTGGAAAACAGATTCATTGTCAAGGCACCAGTCATTGGAGCTGTTTGCGATGCCCTCACGGATATGTATGGTGATCTGATCCAGAACTTCCGAAAGATCACAGTCCTTCCGTATGGTTGCCCCCACCGGTAAAAGACGGATCACAAGTCCGGCAGCATTCTCGCTTTCCTGAGTGATCCTGTTCTGGAACACCCAGTGGAGCATGACATTTTCCTCACCCTCCGTTTCCGCCATGGCGAGCAGTGAAACCGCCGCGCTGAGTTCATTGGCAGAAAGCCTGGTACGCTGTTTGATCCCGGCCAGTTTATCTTCCGTAAGATCAGTCTGTATGATAAAAGAATTAAGCTCCAGTTTATCAGAATTGCTATCCGGTTTCAGATTGTTACACCACTCGGCATTGCCATACTCTCTCTTGAAGTACTGCTCAGCCTTGAGATACTGCTCTTGTGTTGCCTTTTTGCTCTCAACATCGAGATATGAATACCAGGTGTCGATCCTCGGCTCCTTTCCATCGTAGAAATCCCATAAGGTCCTGAGCAAAACATTGATACCGGTTCCATCAATTATGATGTGATGTGCAAGAAGGAACAGGTAGATATGAGCTTCTGTTTTGAAAAGCCGGATAGATATAAGCGGGCTGCGAAGCATGCGGACCGGCTTGTTCAGTTTATCTCTCTTCTCCCGGAATTCAGCTTCCGTGAGTGTTTCCATCTCTATCTTCTGTGTTATGTCTCCATCGTAACGCTGAACCACCTTGCCTTCCTCATCAAAGAAAACCACCGTCCGGAAAACAGGGTGATGATCTGCCATCTTCTGAGCAGCAAGCAGGAATCTGTCTGCCTCCACAGTGTCCTTTGATAATGTAAACAGCATCGGGATATTCCACATACAGCTCTGCGGAGCACACAGCTGGTAATCAAACATATTGAGCTGGAACGCAGTAAGCGGGAATGCCTTTTCACGGGCTTCCTTCTCATGGTCTGCTATGGAACGGCTGCCTCTGGTGTCGCCGCTCTCTATGATCTCCGCGATCTTTTCAGGTGTCCGTCCGAGGAAAATGTCTGCAGCGGTAATGCCCGGGATCTCCAACTTGCTGACCAGCTTGATAGTGGATATTGAATCTCCGCCGAGAACATAAAAATCATCATGGATACCAACCTGAGTAAGGGACAGAACTTCCTCAAACAGCTTGCACAGCTTCTCCTGAAGCTCTGTTTCCGGCGCAGCGTACTCTGCAAAGAATCTGGTGATATCCGGTGCCGGAAGCTGCTTACGCACAAACTTTCCATTTGCATTCTTCGGAAACTCCTGAACATTTATAAAATAAGTCGGAATCATATAGTACGGGAGTTTAGCTGCCAGTGCGTCCATATCGATAGTGAGTTTTGTGCCATCCCATAATTCCTTTTCGACTGCTTCCTTCTCGATAAAATAGGCAGCAACAAAGGCACGGGATTTATCATCAAAGCCTCTGACCATGAGATCCTCAAGACCGGTCAGTTTCTTAATGGCAGCTTCAATCTCTGCAGGTTCTATGCGATTACCGTCGATCTTCATCATATCGTCGATTCTTCCGGCGATATAGTATCTGCCCTCCTCATCTCTGTAGGCCATGTCCCCTGTGTGGAAGAGCCTCACAGAAGGATCGAAGGGGGCAGGCCGAAATGCCTTACCGGTCTGCTCCGGCAGATTGATATAACCGCGGATGTAGTCATTTACAAAGCACAGCTCACCCTGCTCATCGGCCCCCTCCACTACTGTATCATCTTCTCTCAGAAGACACACTCCAAGCGGGAGCGTCGGCTTGCCAAGAGGTGCGATGTCATAGGCTTTATCAAGTTGATACTGGAACAGGAAAAAGCCTGTCTCAGACATGGCATAGTTGTGTTCTACAACCGGCCCGTCCTGGAAATAAATATCGTTGGCAGGCGCACTGCCTGTATATATCTTTTTGAGATATGAAGTCGGCTCAGTATAATGTCTCAGAAATGATGGCGGGAAGAATATGCTTTCTATGCGC
Source organism: Oribacterium sp. UBA4274 (assembly GCA_002396005.1). GTDB lineage: Bacteria > Bacillota > Clostridia > Lachnospirales > Lachnospiraceae > Oribacterium. The sequence continues at coordinate 1,677 of DGVW01000023.1, read as the reverse complement.
TGTTCTTCCAGTGTCTCCTGAAGCTTATCATAGTTTCTTGATAACTCAGCCGACACCAGGAAGGTAGTCCTGGCACTTAATGTTGCATCAATAAGATACAACTGTGCCGCAACAAAATTGAGAGCCGCCGAATAGGCAAACATCGACTCAGGATAGTAATCCTTTTCCGGAGTCACAAGGGCGCACTGATCAACATTTCCATACTCATGCAGCACTCCCTTTGGATTTCCTGTGGATCCTGAAGTATAAACAGCATAAGCAGCATCATGAACGTCAGTCTCCACATATCCCGGAAGCGGTTTTGTAGTAGCCAGAATCTGCGTTACAAGCTCCTCGTCCAACGTAAGGATACTTCTGCAATCCTGCTTTATGAATTTAACCCTATCTTCCGGGTATCCGGTTTCCATCATCACATATGCAGCGCCTGCTTTCCAGACACCCAGCATACAGCTGAAGAAATGAACATTTCTCGGCATATGTATAGTCACAAACTGTTCCTTGCCTATAGTATGGTTCTTCAAGAAGCGATAAATCTTTGCAGATTCATTTTCCAGCTCGAGATAGGTCAGGGTCTCCATACCGTCTGTAAAAGCTGTTCTGTATCTATAGCGTTTCATCACTTCCGTGATTCTATCCATAAATCTTCTCATAAATTTTTCCTCATTTGATAAATATCCGCACTTCTGCTGCCTACCCATCATATCGTCTGTACTACCTGAGGATATAAGAGCCGTGATTCATAGTACTACATCATTTTATTTTCAGCGTCCTCAAATATGCTTTTTGTTCATCCGTTATTCTATAGCTTTCCACACTTTTTTGTATTGCCTTGTTGTGCACCCATGCGTCCAGTCTTTTCTCTTCAAGATACGGCAGAACCGAATCATACTGCTTCGCCAAAGCCGTTGCAAAATACCAGGCACTCATCATATTTATGTAGTATTCTTCGGAGTGTACACCGGCAACCATATCCACATACTTTAAGTCAAATTCTGCATCAAGAAAATGCTGCATCAGCATCCCGATGGCAAATCTTACTGTGTAGATTTTGTCTGACTTGATCCATACCTCAATATATGGAAGCAGCCTTTCCGGATTCTTTTTGAAGACTTTGGGCGAAAGCTGATCGCAGGTTGCCCAGTTATCAATGTATGGAAGAAATGCTTCAACATACGTTATGCACTTGTCAAAATCCTTCTCCAGTGAAATCACAAAAGCATGCAGCTGATCTTCATCAAAGTACTGATGAGGAAGGCTTGAAAGAAATGTATCTTTCCCGTTATCTTTATACAGACTTTTGGCGAATGTACGGAGAGCCGGTGTTCTGACACCTATGATTCTGTCTGTATCTACTGTAGGTACAATTTTGGACTGGAAAGTCCCATAGTCCCTATCCTGTAACCTAAATAACTCCCCTATTATTTCTTCTCTGTTCATAACATTTCACCTTATTAATATAAAGAGTTGGTGCATTCATGCCATCATTATGATCAGTCACATATTCCTAATCTCTTCGTATCATTATGACTCCGGTTATGTCATCACTCAATATCCGAGCTCGGCAAGCTTCGCCTTTAATGCCGCTATCTCGGCATCCTTCTTTTCTAATGCTGCTTTATTTTCTTCCAGCGCAGCATCCTTCTCTTCCAGCTCAGCATTCTTCTCTTCCAGCGCAGC
>DGVW01000031.1 GCA_002396005.1 Oribacterium sp. UBA4274 | reverse complement strand
ACAGGACAAAGGCGAAAAATCTCTTATCCTATGGCAAATACACAGATGTTATAAGCTATATGTTGGAGAACAACCTGAAATTGGAGCAGGAAATCATCAGCTGGATGAGACGGGAACTGCATTGATGAATTTTCGTCTGTGATACATTCATTAACCCTCCAAATAATGAAATCACATATTATGAGCCTGATTCAGTAAGATTTACACATTTCATGAGCCACATTTGCGCCATTACCCACATTTTATTAAAAGGAAGCAAAAAAGTTATATAGGCATATAGGTGATTTTATCTTCGCTAGAGATATTACAGTCCGCAAGAACAAACGCTTCATTCATCTGTCATTTTCTCAAAATCGCGAATAAAGGTTTTTATCTCGGTCTTGGTGACACCGAGTATTTTCAGGTAATAACACATCAAGATAATATAGTAACCAAAATCAAAGATTTTTATACGGAAATTTTCACTGTAAGCGGTCTGCATAAAGTACTTAAATCTGATTAGTCTGCAGCAAAGTCTGGCCGGGCAGAATGTCGGTAGGTATAACTATGTGTTTTTCCGGAACATTTTCACCTCTTATAAGATGAAGCAATTGGTCGCAGGAACATTGAGCCAGCCGCTTGGTATTCTGCTGTACACTGGTAATGTTTACACTCTTGCAGGCAAGGGAAACTCCGTCAAAGCCAATGATGCAGATGTCTTCCGGAACACGCTTTCCCATACTTATGGCACCGGTATAGGCTCCAAGTGCACGCCAGTCGCTTATGGCAAAAACGCTGTCGAAATTGACACCCTTGGCAATCAGATAACGGATTGTCTCGCGACTATCGGTAAATCCGTCTTTGCTGGTTTCTACTTCGACGATATTATCTGAGGTTAACTCGATTCCTGCGCGGCTGAATTCATCAAAAAATCCACGTTTACGTTCTTCTCTGCGAATGCTTTTCCTTGCACTCATAATCATGATAGGGAACCTGCAATTCTGATTGATAAGAGCTCTTGCCGCAAGACAACCGGAAACATACTGGTCACTTTGAACTGTACATATATCAACAGTTTCTTCGGGGGAATCATTACAATCAATCCATACATGAGGTATGGATGGCAATATGAAGTCCTTAATTGAAACGTAGTCGCCACTTATTATTATGATTCCGGCAACATTGGAATCATAAAGGGTTTCCAAAGCATCCTTGAGACTATATTTTCCCCGGCCCATACTGCAGGCTATGACCGTAAAGTCGGATTCTGACATGTAATTAATGATTTCATGCAGCAAACTTGCAAAATAATCCTGATTACTTACGGTTGTGACTACCCCGATTTTTTTACGGGACAATGTTGATGCCTTTACGGGAAGCTTATATTCATATTCCTTAAACGCAGAAAGCACCTTTTCACGAGTGCTCTCTGACACTTTACTGTCCCCGTTAAGAACTCTGGAAATGGTTGCGGTGGAAACACCACATTTTTCGGCGATAAACTTCACAGATACGGATTTCTTTTTTGCCATAGGATTACCTCAAAATTAAACTGATAAATATTACAATACTTACCTGAAATTCAGTACTTTATAAAGATGCAAAAATTGTGTTTCTGCGCATTTTCGAGTCATTCTGACAGCTTTTTATCAGAAGATGAAAACAGATTCAATACTAAAAGTACATCTGCCAGGAGTGTGCATAGAGCCTTTTCATCAACAAAATAACTATAAATAGTATTATAGCACTGATATGTAACGTTACATATTACAAATGTATAAATTACAAATCTATTATTTGTATGAAATAACGAAATTGTGATTTAAAGAGATAAAATTGTTGAATTTGTACAAATAAAATTTTAAAATCCAAATGTAACGAAAAGAAAATAATATGTAACGTTACATAGCGCTGCGAAAAATATATTATAAAACTATAGCGGCACATAGTATCGCCCGAACACGAATGTGTAAGTTGGTGATAAACAGTGAGTAGCAAATACTTTTGACACTCATTTCACTATATATGTAATGAAAAGAAAGGTTATGACATGAGTAATAAGGGATTTCCGGAAGGATTTCTGTGGGGTGGAGCTACAGCAGCAAATCAGTGTGAAGGAGGATATGATCAAGGTGGAAGAGGACTTTCCAGTGTTGATGTAATTCCTTTTGGACCTGAGCGTATGGCTGTCGCGCGCGGGGATAAGGAGATGCTTTCCTGTCAGGAAGGCTATAGTTATCCTTCACATGAAGCAATTGATATGTATCATCATTATAAAGATGACATAAGGCTTTTTGCGGAAATGGGATTCAAATGCTACAGGATGTCTATAGCATGGACGAGAATCCTGCCAAAAGGCGATGATGACGTACCAAATGAAGAAGGATTACGGTTTTATGAGGAAATATTCAAAGAGTGCAAAAAGTATAGTATAGAACCTTTGGTAACTATTGACCATTTTGACACTCCAATCGAGCTTATAAAAAAATATGGGGGCTGGAAAGATCGCAGAATGATCGATGCATATATGAAGTATTGTGAAGCGATATTTACCCGTTATAAAAATCTTGTAAAATACTGGATCACCTTTAATGAGATAAATATGCTTCTGCATATGCCTTTTATGGGAGCAGGAATACTGTTTAAAGAGGGTGAAGACAGACAGACAATCCTTTACAATGCTGCTCATCATGAACTTTTGGCAAGTGCCAGGGCAGTCAGGCTTGCACATGAAATAATGCCTGAATGCAGTATAGGATGCATGCTGGCAGCAGGTCAATTCTATCCCTTCAGCCCTGACCCGAAGGATATATGGGACGGACTGCAGAAGGACAGAGATAATTATTTCTTCATTGACGTACAGGCTAGAGGCACCTATCCGGTATGGGCATGGAAAAGGATGGAAGAGGCGGGCGTAAAGCTTTCGCTGAAACCGGAAGACGAACAAATCTTAAGAGAAGGCACTGTTGATTTCATCTCATTCAGCTATTACTCATCAAGATGCACAACAGCAGATCCTGAAATCTTTGAAAAGAATCAAAGATCCGGAAATGCTGTATTCAAAGCGATTGTAAATCCATATCTCAAAAGCAGCGAGTGGGGATGGCAGATCGATCCGTTGGGGCTCAGAGTTACCATCAATACACTTTACGACCGTTATCAAAAGCCGCTTTTTATTGTTGAGAATGGTCTTGGTGCTACAGACAGGGTGGAAGAGGATGGAAGCATCCATGATCCATATCGCATCGAATATATGAAGGCCCACATTGAAGCCATGAGAGATGCTGTGAATATAGACGGTATTCCTCTTCTCGGCTACACCTCCTGGGGCTGTATTGACATCGTATCCGCTTCAACCGGCGAAATGAAAAAACGTTACGGCATGATATATGTTGATAAGGATAATGAGGGCAATGGTACGCTGGAGAGAAGGCGTAAAGATAGTTTCTACTGGTATAAAAAAGTAATTGAATCAAATGGTGCAGAACTTTAATGATGAAAATGCCGGATTCTAAAGCATTTTTCGATGTAATAGAATCATAAATTTTAGAGAAAAGCCCGGATTTTATGTTGCAGAGAAGGTGAGAATTCAGTATCCCAATTAGAGAAAGCAGAAATAAAGCAGTGGTATTCGGGGTAGATTTAGGACCATGAAAATACAAATCAGTGAAAGAGAGGCATTAAACTTCATAATTTACTAAAGAAAAAGAGTTTACGGGGTATCAAATATTCATGATTAAAATACGGAGTTTTCACTAAATGAGAAGTGAAAATCTTGCAGCTAAACAGAAGTAAAACCTTGAACAAATGATTTAAGAGTAAAGAAACTAATTTACTTTTAAATTGCGGAAAAATATATCATAAGGGAGAATACTATGAATTACAGAGAGCTTGCCGAAAACATAATTGAAAATATCGGCGGAAAAGAAAATGTGAATCAGGTTGTACATTGTGCGACGAGACTGCGCTTCAGATTAAAGGACGAAGCAAAGGCAAAAACTGATGTATTAAAGAAAACGAAAGGCGTACTGTCAGTTATCAATGCCGGTGGTCAGTATCAGATAGTAATAGGTACTGATGTCGCACTGGTTTATCAGGAAGTGATTGATCTTGGAGGATTCGAGACACAGGCACAGGTTCCTGACGATGAAACTAAGTCTAAGAATAAGAATCAGTCAAAGCTCAGTTCTGCTCTTGAGTTTATCGCAAGCATCTTCCAGCCGATCATTCCGCCTATAACAGCAGGCGGACTTGTCAAAGCGGTGATGGCGCTTCTTGTTACCCTCAACTTACTTGATAAAACTACTCAGACATATTCGCTTCTCAGCGCATTTGCAGATGCACCGTTTTATTTCCTGCCTGTACTGCTTGCCTCAAGTGCAGCAAAAAGATTTAAATGTAATCAGTATGTTGCGATGGCATTAGGCGGAATCCTTATCTACCCATCTTTCATAAGTATGGTTTCAGAGGCAAAGGCAGCCGGTACAGGTATTGCGATGTTTGGAATTCCGATAACACTTGCAAGCTACAGCTCATCAGTTATTCCTATTATTCTGGGTGTTTGGTTCATGTCATATGTGGAGAAATTCATGAACAAGATATCACCAAAAGCTATTAAGTTCTTCTCTGTTCCTATGGTTTCTCTTGTGGTTTCAGGAGTAGTGACATTGTCAGTTCTCGGACCTATCGGAACATGGGTTGGTAATATTTTGGCTGCTTTCTTTACATGGCTTAATGCTACTGCAGGATGGGCAGTTCCGACACTTGTTGGTACACTGTCACCTCTGCTTGTTATGACAGGAACACACTATGGCCTCATTCCTATCGGTGTAAATAATCTGGCAACTACGGGATTTGATACAGTTGTAGGACCGGGAATGCTTGCTTCCAATGTTGCTCAGGGCGCAGCAGGATTTGCTGTTGCGATTCGCTCCAAGAACAAGCAGACAAAGGAACTTGCTGCTTCAGCAGGACTTACAGGTGTTCTTGGCATCACAGAGCCTGTACTTTATGGAATCAATCTTAAGTTTGTTTATCCTCTTGTAGGAGCCATGATCGGTGGATGTGCAGGTGGATTGTATATGGGACTTATGGGCACAGGACGTTATGCAGCAGGTTCTCCGGGACTTCTTGTCCTTCCTGGATATATCGGAGGAGAGGGCATGACTAACTTCACAAATGCCTGCATCGGAACCGGTGTGGCTATGGTGGTTTCATTTGTGGCAACATATATCTTGTTTGGAATTTACGCTAAACAGGGAAAACTTGATAAGGAAGAGACAGGCTTAGATTTGAAAGTTTCTGATAATGTTTCTGCTGGTAGAATATTAAAGGCTTCAAAAGCATCCTGAAGAATTACAGTATCGGATAAAATTAGAGTCAACAGAATTTTCACCGATTAGAAAAATCGTATATTTGTTATAGGGGTGGTATATTATTACCCTGATAAATAAGTGCTGTGATAACAGAGTATGAAATATATGGATTTTGACGGCAGATCAAATATAAATATTTTCTGAAAATAATAAATAAATTACAAAAAATCAGTAAACAAAAAATACTCCTCTATCTGTGATAAGACCGGAACTTAGGTTTTATATCATCGATAGAGGGGTATTTTGTTTTATTGTTTCTTAAAAAAATGAGTGATATAAGACCATATAAGGCTTATGGAGGGCTGTATAGTTATTTGGGTACTGACATTATGGGATATGGCTATAGGATTAGGAATTGTAATGGAGAAAAATGCAGTAAAACAAGATATATATTTCTATTCAAAAAACAATATATCATTATTATGATGTGAATTTTAGCCTTTAAATCATAATATAAGAGAAAGGGTACATATTTTAAATGATATAATCAATGAAATTACGCAATACCGACAGAGAAAATGGCATGGCAAAAACATAAGGAAAATCTGGAAAAGAAGGGTTTAAGGTTACCCAAAATTTTCATTTATTGGCGATTTATATATCAATGACAACAGAGTAAAAAGTGTTTAGTTTAAGAACATGTAATAGAGAACCGAAAATACCATATATGATAATGAAAAAATGTGATTGCGGGACACTGTTAAATGTATCGGCGAAGCTTTAGGCGTAGAATTTTGACTATAAACTGGATGTTTCAAGTGAAGTGAAAAGATCAAAATTGAGCGTGGGAAATACAGTAACGTTATATTTATTGACATTGAGAGACATTGATAATTGTGCGAGAGCAAAGCCTGAAACGCTTTGATATCTATTTTTGACTCTCACATCATGGTTTGACATATAATTTAAGTAAATGGTTGTGATAAACTATAGGAGCGGGATTGAATATTTTCATATATCAAAGATATATGGTGAAAAATATGAGTTTAACAAGGAGGATGAAATGGTTGGTGAAACAGTAAATGAAACCTTTGAGAAGCATGTGGCGGTCAAAAATGGTGTAGGCAGAGCTGCATTCAGCGCAATATTTATAGTTGGAGAGGTGGCTTTCCTTTTCTCTTTGTTTTTCAAGTTCAATAATTATGCAACATGGATAGCCATTGTTACGAAAATTTTTGGATTATGTCTTGCCATTGGCATTTACAGCATGCATAAGACCAGCAGTATGAAAACACCGTGGATCATACTGATTCTGGTGCTGCCAATCATCGGTGTGGGGTTGTATCTGATAGTGGGTCTGAACGGCGGAACCCGTCGCATGACTAATCGTTATAAGAAGGTGGATGAGAAACTACTGCCTGAACTTACAAAAGAGGATTATGGTGTGCATGCGGAAAAGGCTTTCTGGAGTTTGAAAGAACATGATGTACAGCTTGCCAATATCTCTTCATATATCATTCGCAACAGCGGATATCCTGTCTACCGAAACACGGATATTGAATACTTCGGGGATGCGGCAGCAGGTCTGGAAGCTCAAAAAGAAGCGCTTCGTAAGGCAGAAAAATTTATTTTCATGGAGTATCATGCTATAGAAGATAAAGAGTCCTGGCAGAGCATACAGGAGATACTTGAGGAAAGAGCGAGAGCTGGCGTAGAGGTCAGGGTTTTCTATGATGACTTCGGTTCTATCGGTTTCATAAACGTGGATTTTGTGAAGAGACTTAATGCCAAAGGCATTCGCTGCAGAGTATTCAATCCGGTGATGCCATTCTTCAATTTGTTTCTGAACAATCGTGATCATAGAAAAATCACTGTTATCGACGGAAAAGTTGGATTTACAGGAGGCTACAATATAGCCAATGAATATTTTAACATAACACATCCTTATGGCAGGTGGAAAGATACAGGAATCAGGATTGAAGGAGAGGCAGTAAGGAGTCTTACTGTGACATTTCTGGAAAACTGGAATGCTGTTAAGGATGGAGACAAGGACGACAAGGATTATACAGTGTATCTTCCTAAGCCGGAATATACTGCAGCAGAGTCAGACGGATTCATTCAGCCTTATGCTGACAGTCCATTGGATGATGAACATGTGGGGGAGGAAGTGTACATCAGCATGGTTGAGAAAGCCACAGATTACTGCTGGTATATAACGCCGTATCTGATTCTAACTGATGAAATGATACATGCTCTCGGGCTTGCGGCAAAGCGAGGTGTGGATGTAAGGGTTATAACACCGGGAATACCAGATAAGAAAATCGTGTATCAGGTAACCAGATCGTACTATAATACCCTGACAAGAAATGGTGTCAGAGTCTATGAATGGCAGCCTGGTTTCTGTCATTGTAAGATGTGTGTGACCGACGACAAGGCAGCAGTTTGTGGAACCATAAATCTGGATTTCAGAAGCCTCTATCATCATTTTGAGAATGGCTGTCTTTACATGAATTGTAAGGCTGTTAAGGATACCAGACGGGATTTTGAAGAGATATTTAAGGAGTGTGAAGATGTGACGGAAAAATATACTGTGGGCCGGGGACAGTTCCTCAGATTCGGGCAGGTGCTTTTGAGGCTCTTTGCGCCACTCATGTAATAATGAGCCTTTTTGTACTCGGCATTTTCTGTGATATTATGATTTATATCGGAGTTGAAGGTTATAAGAGCATCCCTCATGAGACAGGTAAGTATCTCTCCCTGTTCTTTGGTGTTATGGTATTCATCCTGTGCGGTTACGAAAAAGCTTCGGATATAGAAAAGGGATGAACAGATTCCGCGAACAGATATAAAAAAGTCTGAAAGTTGAGTAAAAACCCACTCAACTTTCAGACTTTTTGTTTTAGCATTTATCAGAATTGTACCAACGTATCCAAGATGCAGATTTGTGACTCGTAGGCATCATTCACTGACCTTAAATTCAATAGCTTCATCAGGGTCCAGAGGCTTTGAAAAGTAGTAGCCCTGGATGATATCGGCATTAAACTCAGTCAGTTTATCAAGCTGCCATTTCTGCTCTACACCCTCTATGGTAATGGTCTTTCCTATGTCATGTACAAGTTGTATCACATCTCTTATGAATGATTCTTTTCCCTCTACAAGGTAAGTGTCTACCAGTGATTTATCCAACTTGACATTATCGAAAGGCACATATGTCAGGTACGCGAGAGAAGAGTATCCCGTACCGAAATCATCCAAAAGAAGCTTGACGCCCAGATTTTGAAAATCTGAAAAAAGTTTCTTTGTGATCAGGGACTCTTCTATGAGCAGGCTCTCAGTAATTTCTATCTCTATATATCGAGGCTCAATGCTGTATTTCTTAAGCAAGGATCCGAGAAAATCACAATATCCGGTGTCGTTCACCTGACGACTGGAATAGTTGATGGATACAGGATATATTGTCTTGCCCTCAGCCTTCCATTCCGCAAGCTGCTTTACAACAAGCTCTGTTATAAGTCTGCCCAACTTGGTGGTCCATCCGGTTTTTTCCACAACAGGGATGAACTGTCCCGGTCCATATGGTGAATTTCTGATCCTTATAAGTGCCTCGTAACCATAAATCTCATGAGATTGTGTGGAAACCTTCGGCTGATATTTCATATAGAAATCATTGTTTTCAAATGCATGTATAAATGCATTTTTGATCAGGGTTTCAGCAGTGAGCTTGTTCTTCATGCTTTCGGTGTACACAGAAACGATGTTCTTGCCGCGTTCCTTGGATTCATAAAGAGCAATCTCAGAGTTTATGATGTGGTCGTAAATATGGACATTGGATTCGGAGTTTGAAATGCCAACACTCACCGACAACATGATATCAATTCTTCCGGCGATAAACGGTGCACTGAAAAGATCAACGAGGTCATGTACTATGGCACTATCGGTATCAAGCCAAAGGTTTGGGCACAGCATGATGAACTCGTCGCCGCCGTAACGTCCCAGAACCAGTCCGTGTGCTGAAGTAAAGATCTTAAGCTTATCGGTAATGTCGTTTAAGATCAAATCACCTATACTGTGACCGTAGTTTTCATTTACATACTTGAAACCATCAATGTCCAAAAGGATGATGGCGAACTTGGACATATCTTTGAAATTATCATGAAGATATGTAACAATTGCACGCCGGTTCAGTATATCCAGAGACTCGTCATGCTCTGCCTGATATTTAAGCTGTTCCTTGGACTTCTCAATTTCATTCTTGGAAATCTCCAATGCTTTGACATGAAACTTCTCATTTGCCAAAGCAAAACTTACACTGGCGATAAAAGACAGCATAGATATGAAAATGAGAATAGCAATAGGAAGCATTCCACGATATACATCAAATAGTGATTCAGGCTTGAATATATAATGTGCATCCTTAGGCAGATCTGCCTCGGTGAGGCCGAAATGCTTCATAACTTCATAATTATATAGCGTATAGGAAGGAGTGTCAGAGTTCAGGTTATAATCAGAAGGCTTGCGACCATCCTCCAAAATTTCGCACATTCTTGTGGCAGCTGCTCTTGCATGAGCCGTCATATCCATGGATGTACCGCCCAGAATTCCGAATTCTGGGCCTTCAGAATGATTTCTGAAAACAGGTGCGCTGCAGTTACTGACTATTATATTGGCCATATCAAGAAGGGAATATTTATGCCCGGACATATCATTGGAAGATGACATAAAGAAAACCAGGGAGTCATCAGGAATGATTTGCATCCTATGAATTATACCTTCTTTGTTCAAAGTCTCTGTATTGATATCTTCTAATGTATAGCCCGGATATTTTTCAGCATACTTAAGCATGTAATTCATGTCTACAAGACCTGCTTCGGAGGAGTCATGAATCGCAACAATGTGTTTATTATCAGGCAGAGCGTGGATGGCATCATCAACGGTTCTTTCAAGATAATTGGTTTCGAAAAAACCCGTCATGTTTTCATTGGCCTCGGCCCTGACTGCCCGGTCATAATTGTTGATGCCGAAGAATACTATCGGAATATCCTTGAACAACTCCTCCTGATAATCCAATGCAAACTGTAAAGCATCATCATCACCAAGTAAAATTCCATCATAACCAAGTTCGTTGTTTTTGAAACAGGCTTTGAAATAATCATGAAAATTCTGTAAATCCTCAATCCCGCCGTAGAGCTTGGTATTCAAATAAACTACATCAAATTCTATTCCGTTTTTATACAGAATCTCCTGGATTCCCGCTTCCTGTTCATCATATGTATAAAACATCGGATCATATGAAGATAGGAACAGAACATTATGATTTACACTTTTAGGAGGAGCTATCTTTGGAATAGTACGTGTCATGTGAATATGCTGAGCCAGTAAAGTCAAAGCAATCCAAAGGCAAATAACTCCGATTAAAGAAAATATCGTTCTAAAATAACTGAGACAATTCTTTTTTTTCATATTACCACCAATTATGTATAAAGCGGGCTGCCGTCATAATATCTAAGTGACCGTTGCCGCATAATATATGTCAGTCGTACATAGATATCTCGACACATATTCCCAAGATTATTAAAGATATTCTTCTAATTTAAAAAATGTTTTGTTTTTGAATTGATTTTTGGCGGCAGCAAACCTTAAACAAAAGTCTGGCATAAAAGGAATCACGCAGATGAACCGGATAAACATTACCCTCTTGGCTGTATGGACTGATAAAAAACATGATAAGGCAAAAACGGAAAAAGAAAACAAAAAAAGAAAAAAGGGTAATATATTTCACCTTTGAGTCGAAAACAGAGTGTAAATAAAATGGCAAAAAGTAATGCGTAATATATGCAATAAATACATGCGATTATCGCTGATAATACATGTAAAAATCACAATGCGGTAAAATTTAACAGGAAAATATTTATTCGTAATAAAAATATATGAAAATCGAACAAAAAGTCAGATTTTAAATCTAGACGCGATTTTTAATATGTTTTATAATTTTAGAAAACAGCAAAATATTACCCCATAAACAAGCTGTTCGATCAAGGGAGGGTGAGTGTGCAGCTATGAAACTATACAAGAGGCAGTATTATCTGCAAAAGATCAGAGAGTATTATCAAGACAAGGGACTCATCAAAATCCTGACAGGAATCAGAGGATGCGGAAAGTCCTGCATGATGGAGATGATCATTAACGAGCTCAGGTGGCGCGGAAACGCTGCGGTCAATCTTATTCACATTGACCTTGACCAGAAGGAGTTCAAAAATGTTAAAACTGCGGAAAAGCTCCGCATAACCATCAAGGAGAAAATGGTGCCATCAAAGGACGGGGCCATCTATCTGTTCATCGATGAGATTCAGATGATAGATGGATTTGAGGCACTCCTTGAGTCACTTTATAATGAAGGCAGGTATTCGATATTCCTTTCTGCCTCAAGTGCGTATGTACAGAGCGAGGAGTTTGAAAGAATATTTGCCGACCGATACAAGATATTTGAGATTTTTCCTCTGTCCTATGCTGAGTACGAGGGTATGAAGGATTTCAACAATATCAAAAAGGAATCCAATCCGATTCTTGAGTTTGGAAGATACATACATGATGGAGGATTGCCAAAGGTTCTGCAATGCCAGGATGCACAGGAAAAGCAGAAATATGTTAATGGGGTACTGGACGAGATATTCAAAAAAGACATTGCAAAGATGGAGAAGATTCGTCATGTAGTTTACTTTAAGCAAGTACAGGACTATATTATCGAAACATTCGGTGAGAGTGTCAGTATGACGAGACTTACGGATTATTTCAGAAATTATGTGAGAATTCCGGTTAAGCGTGAGACTCTGGAAAGATATCTCGAACTGCTGGAGAAGGCAAAGCTTGTGTATCGCTGCAATCGTTTCGATATCAAGACGGAAAAGGAGCTGCAGGGCGACCAGAGATATTATCTCACGGATTTGGGCTTTTACTTTGCAAAGAAGACTGACTCCAAGGTTGATTACAGTCTCATCATGAAAAATGCTCTGTATATGTACTTGAGAAGCCGTGATTATAATATTTCTACCGGACGTATCGGCAAGCGTGAGTGCGATTTCGTCCTTACAGAATATCTTAATGTTGATGAGCTGCCGATAGGACCTGATGATTTCAGGGATGTTGAGACCGGAAGCAAGCGAAAAGGTGATAAGGTTGTAGCACAGGCGGTTGCGCAGAATTCCATCACTGAGAGAGTGCGTGCATATAAAGCGGCCAAGGGACTTCTTGATAAGCCGTTGAAGAAACAGGAGGAAGCCGAAACAGCTGAAGTCACTAAGAAATCAAAGGCAAGCGAAAGTGATGGGGCATTAACCGGTCAGAGAACACTTGCGAATAAGGCTGCGGAGGAAAAAGCATCCGGCGGAAGCGATGCAGTCAAGAGAAAGATGCGATTCACCAAGGATACAGAGGACGATGAAATAATCAGCGAGAAAAATCCTATGGCAGATGTTATGTCCCAGTATCTCGATGCCAGAAAGCAAGAGAGAATGGCAGATGACGAGGATCTTGATACAGTGGAGACTATGGAAGTTGATGATGAGATCTTTGATGAGTACGCTGATGTAGATGATGCAGATGCAACTGAAACTGAGGCTGAGACAGCGTATGACGAATCAGAGGAGTATGATAACGCGGATTCAGATGCAGAGAATATGGATGATTTTGAAGATGGAAAGGATGAGAAGGTTGCATTCTACAGATACATTAAGTTTGCAATGACTATAGATGATCCATACAGAGAGCAGCTTGAGTATGCGACTCTTGAGAGCATCCGTACCAACTCACCGAAGTTTATGCTTACTCTGGATTCGGCCACAAAGGAGCACAACGGTATCAGGCATCTGAATGCCATTGAAGCCCTGAAGGAAGAGTTTGATTTCAACAAAATCTGAAATATTTAATATGTAAGAAGGGCGTATGAGACATATGAAGGAAGAGTCGGCAGGTACCGGCTCTTTTTTCGTATAGTTGATCCCATACAGTATGTTGTACTTGCGGCATAAAGAGTGGTGAAATATAATGATGCAAAGAAACTTTCCATAAGTAAAGTACATGCACAAAAGCCGTCAATGTACGGCGTTATGTTGATTATCAATTGAAAGAAGGAATTATATGGCCAATATTATCGCAATCGTTTGGGACTGTGACAAAACTTTGATTTCAGAATATATGGAAGACCCTGTGTTCAGGGCATACGGGGTAGATCCTGATCAGTTCTGGAGTGAGACCAATGGCTTGGTCGCTAAATATATGAACGAGCAGGGGGTAAAAGTTAACCCTGATACAATCTACCTTAACCAGTTTATCAACTATGCAAAGGATGGCCGTTTCAAGGGGCTCAGCAACCAAAAGCTCAGGGAGCTGGGGTCAGAACTGGAATTTTACAACGGTGTTCCGGAGATATTTGACGATACCAGAAATGTTGTTAAGAAGGATAAATACGAGAAACACGACATCAAGGTTGAGCATTATATAGTTAGTACGGGAATCACAGAGATGATTCGAGGTTCCAAGATAGCAGACTATATAGACGGCTGTTGGGGCTGTGAGTTTATAGAGGACAGAAACGGCGATGAGCCGATTATTTCCGAGATAGGTTACACTATCGACAATACCACCAAAACACGTGCATTGTTCGAGATCAACAAGGGAGTAGGAAAACTCGATGATATGAATGTCAATACATCGATTCCGGAGCCTTTACGCCGCGTGCATTTTGAAAACATGATATATATAGCAGACGGACCTTCCGATATTCCGGCATTTTCGCTTACGAAGCATAACGGCGGAGCTACACTGGCGGTTTATCCGGTTGGAAATATGGATGGATTGAGACAGGTGGAGCAGCTTAGGAAGGAACATCGCGTTGATATGATCGTGGAAGCAGATTATCAGAAAGGCCGTACCGCAAGTCTCTGGCTGTGCAACAAGGTCATCGAGCTTGCGGAACGTATAGTCAAAAATGAAGAAGCTAAGTTTCAGCCGTTTACAGAGGCCGGGACATTGAAACATTTGAAATGATTATGATGAATTGTATTAAAGTGATATAATCATATAAGCGGTATACGGTATAAGCTGTGTGCCGCAATATTTGTGAGTGCAGGACCGATGCACTCATATATTTTATATGGAGGAAGATTATGAAAAAGAAGATTATGGGTACAATCCTGACGGCTGTTCTGGCCGGTTCTGTGCTTACAGGCTGTGGAAGCAAGACAGCAGCTACAGAAGCAGCCACGAATGCAGCCACAGAGGCAGCAGCAGAAACAACCACAGAGGCAGCCACAGAAGCGGCTACAGAGGCTGCATCAGCGGAGGAAACAACTGCGGCTATGGAAGAAAGTCAGGATAATGCTCAGGAGTCACAGTCTGCAGATGCGGGTGCTCAAACTGAGACAGAGGCATTTGGCGATACAAGCGAAGATGCTATGAAGATCGGATCTCTCAAGGGACCGACCACAATGGGACTCGTAAATCTCATGAATGAAGTTGAGAACGGAGACAAGAGCGGATATCTTTTTGAGATGCAGTCACAGCCGGATGTTATCATGGGCAAGCTTGTTTCCGGTGATCTGGATGTTGCTTTACTTCCAGCCAATGCAGCAGCTATTGCATACAATAAAACAAATCATGGGGTCAGTGTTGTTGATGTCAATACACTTGGAGTTCTTTACTGTGTAACAGCCGATGAGAGCATCAAGTCTGTAAAGGATCTTGCAGGAAAGACAGTTCTTTCAACAGGACAGGGTGCTTCTCCGGAGTATGTTCTTACATACCTTCTTGATCAGAATGGTGTAACTGACTGCACAATGGAGTTTAAGTCCGAGGCGACTGAGATTGCTGCACTTCTTCAGAATGATCCGGAGCAGATTGCAATTCTTCCGCAGCCATTTGTAACTGTAGCTACAGCTCAGAATGATAAACTGAAGGTTGCTTTTTCTCTTACTGATGAGTGGAATACAGTTTCCCCTGATTCAAAGCTTCTTACAGGTGTAACAGTTGTGAGAAATGATTACCTCGCTGCTCATCCTGCTGAGGTTTCTGCATTTATCGAGGAGCACAAGGCAAGCACTGCCAAGGCAGCAGAGGATATCGACGGCACTGCAGAGCTTGTTGCAAAGTATGGAATCATTCCAAAGGCGCCGGTTGCCAAGAAGGCTCTGCCGGAGTGCAATATCGTTGCCATCACAGGAGAAGAGATGAAGGCTGATCTTTCAGGCTATCTCAAGGTACTCTTTGACCAGAATCCTAAGTCTGTCGGCGGTACATTGCCAGAGGAAGATTTCTACTATGTAAAGTGATGCATATCCGCATCTTTATTTAGTACTTTTACAAATGAGATTGGAATATGAAACCGGATAAAAACCAATATAAGAGTATAGCCGGAAAGGTAATAATCATCTTAATATGGATATGTATTTGGCAGCTTTTAAGTATACTGATACATAACAAAATCCTTCTTGCCGGTCCCGTTGAAACCTTGGAGGCACTTTGGCGAATGATTTTAACGGGACAATATTGGAAGGCTTTGACTTTTTCGGCAGCCAGAATCATCGGAGGATTTTGTGCGGGCAGTGCCATAGGCATTTGCCTTGCGTGGAATGCTTATCGGGTGAAGCTTACGGAAGATTTTCTGAATCCTTTGATTTCTGTTCTAAAGGCAATTCCGGTTGCGAGTTTTGTTATCATCCTGCTGATATGGGCCGGCAACAAAATGTTATCCTTTTATGTGAGCGCCCTTATTGTGATGCCGGTGCTCTACCTCAATACACTAAGCGGACTTAAGGCCTCCGATGTTAAACTGCTGGAGATGGCAAAGGTATTCAGGATGAGCATGTGGAGACAGGTGAGATACATTTATATTCCGGGGATCAGGCCGGTGCTTCGCAGTGCATTCCAGGCGGCGCTTGGAATGGCTTGGAAGAGCGGAGTTGCCGCAGAAGTTATCGGCCAGCCCCTTGGTTCTGTCGGAAACGGACTTTATCAGTCCAAAATCTACCTTGAAACCGCAGATCTTTTTGCCTGGACCATCACTATCATCGTGGCTTCTTTTCTGATCGAAAGACTTCTGCTAAAAGTTATCGGCAGAGGTCTTTTATTAAAAGAGAAAACCGTATGATGATTATTCTGGAGAGTAAACATGCTTATAAATTATCGGAACATATGTAAAAGCTATGATGGGAAGCAGATACTTAACGGAGTGAATCTCTTCATTGATACATCCTCTGACAATCGTGATGTATTGCTGCGGGGACCGTCAGGTGTGGGGAAAACTACCTTTCTGCGTATAATAGCGGGCCTTGAAACCCCGGACTCCGGAAGCTGTGAAGTCACCATGGGAGAAGCTGCACGTGGCGGATCCGGTCTCAGAGTAGGGATGGTGTTTCAGGAAAACAGGTTGATAGACGAGCTGTCTGCAGTATCAAATGTTTGCTGCATCAGCTCGTCTATTTCTGTAGAACGGGCAAGGGCAGCACTTAGGGCAGTACTGCCGGAAGATTCATTGGATAAACCCGTGAAGGAGCTTTCGGGAGGGATGAAGAGAAGGGTTGCCATCGTAAGAGCTATATTGCCGGCCTCTGATATCCTTATCATGGATGAACCGTTTACCGGACTTGATATAGAAACCAGAGAACGGGTTATACGATATATTATGGAAAATAAAGGCTCAAGGCCGCTTTTAATTGCAAGTCATGAAACAGAAGGACTTCCAAAGATGAGAGAACTGCTTCTTAACTGATACTGTTTTTTGCCACAGATAAATCACCATATAAATTGCCACATTTTTGCCACCTGAAAAATCTAGTTTAGCCTGTAGTGAAGAGATTATCATTACAGCGTCTTAAAAAACGACAGGATATTTAGGAGGTTTAAAAATGATTGGAAATAGACGTAATACTTTGTCAGGTGATTTTGCTTTAAAGGCTGTGAAGTGCGGGGCACCATCTGTCGGAAAGATTGCAATGACGGCAGCTGCGATAGCAACAATGATGGCTACATCAGCCTTGGCATCAGGATGGACACAGGAGGGCGATTCCTGGTACTATCTTGATTCAAATGGTGATTATGTAACGGATAGCTGGGAGTCGTCCGGCAGTAATTACTATTATCTCGGCTCTGATGGAACTATGGCGACAAATACTCTTATTGAGGATGGCGAAAATTACTACTATGTCGGAGCAGACGGAGCCATGGTCACCAATTCATGGAAGGCTGTAGCTACAGACGATGACAATTACGATGGATATGCCTGGTACTATTTCAAGTCAACAGGTAAGGCATATACCGATACAACAAGTCCGGTAACTATCGGAGGCAACAAGTACATGTTCGACAGCGAAGGTAAGATGCTCTACGGATATGTGGATGAGAGCGGTCAGATGCTTGATATTTCGGAAAATGCTGAGAATGTCTATGACGCAATGTGGTATTTTGGCGGAGCAGATGACGGAGCCATGGTGACAGGATGGCATCAGTTCGAAGAAGATCTTTCAGGCCTCAATGACAACTACGAGGACTATACTTCATTCTGGCTTTACTTCAGAACCGAGAATGGTAAGAAACTTACAGATACAACAAAGGTTATCAATTCTTACAGATATACCTTCGATTCAAACGGCATCATGACTTCCGGATGGGAAACAAATGCTTCTTCATCTACTACAGCAACCACATCAAGCACTATACGTTATTCGGATCTGACATCCGGTGCCATCAAGAAGAACTCATGGGTAAAGGCTATACCAAGTGAGGAGATGGATGAAGATGATTATAATGAAGGAACTTCACGTTGGTTCTATACCAACAGTTCCGGATATATCATCACAAATCAGGCTAAGAAGATAAGTTCAAAGTGGTATTTCTTCAATGAATACGGAATCATGCAAAGTGGTCTCCTGATTCTCGACGATGATACGATCTCAGACTGTACTTCGATTGTGGAAGATCTGGATGCGGACGAGATAACTGCAGAAGATATTTACTCACTTGGCGATGCAACCGGTGGTGATCTCAATCTCTATTACTTTGGTTCAGACGATAGCAACGGTGCCATGACAAAGGACGGAACAGTAAGTATCGCACTTGAGGATGATACCTATACTTTCTACTTCAACTCAAACGGACGTGCCTACAACGGTATCAAGAGCAAGAAATACTATAAGTACGGCATCCTTCAGAAGGCAAGCAGTGATACTAACTATCAGCTTGTAGAGTACGGAACTACAGGAACTTATGTACTCGTATCCCAGTCAGGTACTATAGTGACAAGCGGTTATGTAAAGGATGCGGATGAAAACTATTATGCGATTTATGACGGTGTAGTTGCATACATTCCTGGAGATGATCTTGCGGCCAAGGCAGCAGCAGCCTATAAGAGCGGTAATGAAACATTTACATATAGTTCAACAACCTATAATACAGCAGATTTTGTAAGTGCTGAGTACACACTTCACAGTTGATAGAGCTGCAACAGTAGTATATCTTCTATAATAAATGACAATCCTCTATCCCCGGTTCTTTCAGGACCGGGGATTTTCTTCAGCTACATTTCAGCGAGCTTTGCTACAATACCCCAAATGTTTAAACCGGGGGTCAAAATGCTGGAAAAAGTAATCTATATAGTGGATGATGAAAAAGATATACGTGAAATGGAGAAAACCTTTCTGGAAAATGAGGGTTTTATTGTGGAGACTTTTGCAAATGCTGACGTAATGATGGCTGGGCTGGAAGCATTAAATGAAGAAAAACAGAAACCTGATCTCATCGTTATGGACATCATGATGGAGGGAACTGATGGACTTACAGCATGCAGCAGATTCAGGAAATCGGAGGATTCGCTGCTGAAAGCAGTTCCAATCATCCTGGTATCTGCCAAGGACACACCACTTGATCGTGTAACAGGTCTCACCATGGGGAGCGATGACTATCTGGTGAAGCCATTTTTACCATTGGAACTTGTGGCAAGAGTTAAAGCGCTGCTCAGGAGGTCAGAGCTTGTTGAGCTGCAGGTTAGAAAGGATATGGGAGAAAATGAAAAAACTGTTATGGAAGATGAAACCGGAGAAAAAATACATCAAAAAACCGGGGAGAGCGCAGAAGGGGGTAATAATCCACTGATTTTTGAAAAAAATGCGGAAAATTGTGGAAATCTTGTGCTGGATTATGCCGCACATCGGGCATATGTTGATCAGACTCTGTCAGAACCGCATAAAACGGGAGATTTATGGGATGAAAATGTGGATAAAAGAAGTTTGAGTAACCATGTTAATGATGAATTAACGGAAGAAAATATTTTAGAAAGGCGAAGCGGAACGTACAGTGATACAAAGTATGAAAAAATATCCTCAAAGCGGGGACATATCATCGAAGTGCAGCTTACACCAATGGAATTTGAGTTTGTGCATTATCTCATGCTCAGGAAGGAGACTGCTGTATCAAAGTCTGAACTTCTTTCGGAGATATGGCATCTGCCTGACGCGGGATTACAGGAGGATGTCAGAATGACAGACGACCTTGTAAAACGCCTGAGAAAGAAATTAAAGGGGACGGCATCCACAGCACGCGTGGAGACAGTGTGGGGATATGGATATAGGCTTACGGAATACTGAAACATAATGGAGTATATAAATTAGGAGATAGGATGAAGCAGTTTTGCAGGAAACTTTTCATATTGCTGCCGGTTATTCTGGTGCTTTTGGCATTTGCCTGGGCTATCTGGCTGTTTATCGGTATAGGTGCCAATGATTATCTCAAGGGTGTTGCAGAGAAAAATACCAGGCAGCAGCTGCAAAAGATAATGAAAGAAGCTGAGCGCAATCATGGAGATTTAATTGAGCTTGATAATGCCGTAAAAAAGCATTTTTCAGGCGAGAATGCCAAACCACAACTTATTATCCTGGATAAAGATAAGGAGGAAATATATCATTCTTCTAAAAGATCTTCACATGATCAGCTTGTTTCGGAACTGAAACAAAGCTTTTTATGCGGTGAAATAAAGGAAATACCGGAAGTTATAAGCATAGATGGGGAGGATTATGAGGCGGTTGTGTACACATTTATTCCTGATGATGGCGATTTATCCACAGCGAATGGTGGGTTATCCACTGATTTATCCACTTATCCACCCGAGATATCCACAGAGAGGTACTATATAGTTTATCAGCGTATAGGCGATGCAACTGTTTTGCTGAAACAGATCAGGATATATATCATTTACATTACAATTCCGATGATAATCATTGCGGCTTTCGTTATCTTCCTGATTTCAAGTGCTATTGAAAGAAGAGAACTTGCGCTGGAAAGACAACAGGCGCATGAACGCATGCTTCTCGAAGCAGAACATATAAAGGAATGCCTTGCCTTGGAAGCTGTTCATGAAAAAGAAAGGATACTGCTTCTTGCTGAACGTGAGAGGGCTGAGGAAACAGCAAAAGCTCAGGCGGAGAGAGAAAGGCTGTTTAGAGACATCAGTCATGATCTGAGAACTCCGTTGGTTTCGATAATCGGGTATGCTGAAGGTATACGGTGCGGCATAATGAAGGACGCCGGGGCGGCAGCCACTGTTATCGCCAGAGAGGGCAATCGCATGCAGAGGCTTATTGAATCGAGTCTTATGCTTTCCAAACTTGATTCTCATGCATGGCAGGTGAATAAAATGCCTGTGACGGTGGATGAGCTTATAGATGAGCAGATTGAAGTGCTGATGAAGCTGGACGATGAAAAGAAGCTGGTTTTTGAAAAAACAGATGACGCAGAAGATTATGTGATCAACACTGATCCTGACCTCCTGATACGAATTATACAGAATATAGTTTCCGATTGTATGCGGTATGCCGAATCAGAAGTCAGGCTTATATTGACAGTTGGGGATAATGTTACCATCCTGATCTCAGATGACGGCCCGGGCATTTTAAAGGAGGATCTGCCACATCTCTTTGAACCTTATTATAAGGGAGACGGTGGAAAATACGGTATAGGATTATCGGTTGTCGCGAGCGCGGCCAGATATCTGGGAGGAGAAGTTTCAATTAAAAATAAAGAGAAACCTGATCATGGAGCGATATTTACTCTGATACTGCCTCGCTGAGAACGAAAAGCTGAAAAAACAAGCCGGGATAATGGGCCGGATGCTTGCTGCCTTCGGTAAAGTTTATGAAATTGATTTATATTTACCTTATATGTTTTTGGATTGCAAGAAACTGACGCCGGATTATAACCTGTTACCCGATTACGTGTGAATTAAGCGTGAAAAGATATCTGAAATTCCGTAATTATGACCATAAAAGGGATAAAAATGAAAAGTATAAATTTTATCTTTTAAATTATAAAATAATTATAAAAAAAGAGTAAAAAATTTACTTGTTAAAACGAAAAACGCATTAAAAGAGTTATCTTGATACATAAGACGGCTATTGACCGATACTTTACATAGTGCTACTTTAGTCCGCATGACCAAAACAACAATTAAGCACCTTAAACAGGGCGGTATCAGACAAGGAGAGATATGGAATATTTAAATTACGCGAAACATTATTATGATATGGACCTCGCATTGCCGTTTTTTCTCGTGTCACTGGCAGGACTTGTAGTGGTAATGGGCATAATATTTATCATGGCAAGGATCGCACAGGAATTTGATAAAGGTACAGGAGATGGCTTTCAAAATCCGGATATCATAAGAGATAGTGAAGATAAAGGAAAATTTATTGGGGATTCTGAACAGAATTACAGTATGATGTATGAGGGAAAAATCCATGATTCGATGGAAAAATCCTTTAGCGATCAGGATGGTTTTGCTGTCGACAGTTCTTTACGCGGACGTGGCAGCAGATCAAGAAGCAGGAGCCGCAATATAATAGGAAGAAAGAAAGCTATGGCTCATGAGAAATCCTTTGAGTTTATCGAGTCATTTTATGAGCTGGTATTTGCAAGCACCTCGATATTACTTCTGCTCTCATTGTATTACATCATAGGAGATCGTATAAATGTCAACTCTGTAAATAAAGTGTGGAATAATTATAAGGACTGGGTGCTTCTGCTGTTTCTCATCATATCAATGCTTCTCAATCGGATACTCGATAAGATCCTGGTTCCTATCAGAAGAATCGATGCCAAACAGAGAGCATCTATGAGATTGGAAAGCTCTATATATGTGGTTCTGATTCTTCTATATATAAGATTCATATATGAAAGCTATAATTATGAGAGTCTCATCATATATTTTGTTATGCTGGTGGTAGGACGCCTTTTTTACTTTGATGTAACCTGGGAGGGCTTTAAGTCTGATATTACCGGCATAATCAAAAATTTTCCGTTTCTACTTCTTGTGGGCGGTTATTCTGCAGTGGTTGTGTGGTATGGTTTCAATTCGGGCTTTCTGCTCAAAGCCAACGGTGTTCTCGTCAGTACACTTATCGCGCATCTTTTCATGGATGTATGTATAGTTTTGTTTGACAGACTACGTGTATGGAAGCTGTTTCTTCACTGAAATTTTAAAACTCAACAGGGAATATTACAAAAAGCTTTTGATGTGGAATTATATAGGAATCTATGTTAACATAAGAAGGCTATATAAACACAATTAAGGAGTATTACTTATGAGAGAAGAAGACGAGATGGAGATTGACCTGGTTCAACTTCTGCTTCTGTGCGTTAGAAAATGGAAGATTGTATGCATTACAGCTATCGTTCTTGCATGTCTTTTGGCAGGTGTAAAGTGCATTAAGGGCATCGGGGATATCAGAAGCGGTTCAGCTCTTGAGAAAGAAGCAAATGCTGAAACTACTTTGGAACAGTATGAGTTGTCCAAAGAAGTATATGAGGGGCAGATTCAAAAGTTCAAAGATGAAGTTGCCAGAAATGATATATATGAGCAGAATTCAATCCTCATAAATCTTGATCCTAACAATTATTATTCTGCATTTGTAACATACTATATCGATACAGATTACAAGGTTATGCCAGATAAGACATATCAGGATATCGATCATTCAGGAGATGTTTTAAGTTCCTATGTATATTTTCTTCAGAGCGATCAGTGTATGTCCTATGTCAAGGATAAAACTCAGGAAAGTATAGACTTGAAGTATCTGTCAGAACTCATCAGTGTAACAAGAGATGGACATCTGTTAAATATTGAGGTTGTTGGTGACACGGCTGACAGAGCTACTAACATAATCAATGCTCTGGGGGATGCGATCGCCAGCTATAAAAAGGAAGTAGACAATAAGGTATATGCGCACAGTATAGAGTTGATTGAATATTCCAAGGCAGCGGATACTTCAAGATCCGGTTCATTGGATGCTACAGCCAATAACAGCTATGTTGTAAATAAGCAGAAAGCTTTTAATGATCGTAAGGACAGCATCAACAACAGCATTGTTTCTACATATGATAAGCTCAATAAGCTTGTTGAACCATCCGAAAGTGGTTCTTCAGAAAATTCGATGAAGAGTGTTGCCAAGTCCGGCATTAAGTTCGGAATCATCGGCGCCGTGCTTGGAGCATTTGCTGCTATGGGATGCATAGTATTCAAGGCTATATTTGAGAGCAAGCTCATCAATGCCGGTGAACTTTCAGAGGTATACGGACTGCTGGTTCTTGGAGACTATAAGAGCAAAAAGAAGTCATCAAAGTTCGAGGACACCTTATATAAGATGTCTTACGGCAATGCAACACCAAGTAAAGAAGATTTCATGAAGGTGTTTGCTGCCAATGTTAAAACATTTATTAAATCGGCAGCGGATAAGAACATCGATGCAATTTCACTTGTAGGTGCCGTTCCGACTGCAGATATAAATGATATGGTACAATCAGTTAACAGACTGAATGGTGACAATGTTCTGGAAGCAGCAGGAGATGTACTTACAGATGCCGGAGCAATCAACAGCATCAAGGATAGAAAGTATATGATCATAGCTGTTGACAGAAATACAAGTAATAATGAACTGAGAGCACAGATCATCAAGCTTCAGAACCTCAACAAAGAAGTTATCGGAGCTGTACTTTTTGACTGATATCATGAGACTGATTACAATATGTAATCGGTCTCTTTTTTATATATCTACAATATATAGTGGGATTTCTTGCAGGTGTCACAAAACGATAGTACAATACACTTAAAATTTAAACAGTGAGGATTACAAATGAGAATCAAACTAGCTAAATATTTATCCGAGACTCTTGTGAAAAACGGGATAACGCAGAACTTTTCCGTAACAGGCGGTGGAGCCATGCATCTCAATGATGCTTTCGGTCATCAAGCAGGTATGCATACACTCTATCAGCATCACGAGCAGGCCTGTGCCATGGCAGCAGAGGCCTATGCACGTATATATAACAGACCGGCTCTTCTCTGCGTCACCTCAGGTCCCGGCGGCACCAATGCCATAACCGGAGTTCTCGGTGCCTGGCTTGATTCCATTCCGATGATAGTTATCTCAGGACAGGTGCGCTACGACAACACTGCACGTTGGGCAGGACAGCAGAACGGAACCAGACTTCGCGCCATGGGAGATCAGGAATTTGAAATCACTAAATCCATATCCTGTATGACCAAATATGCGGAGATGCTCAGTGACCCTATGAGAGTGCGTTACGCTATAGAAAAGTGTCTCTACTTGTCGCAGACCGGACGTCCGGGTCCTGTCTGGCTTGATATACCTGTGGATGTTCAGGGAACATTCATAGAAACAGAGGATCTTTTGGGATTTAATCCTGCAGATTATGAAGCAGGCGGAGACGGCTGGTGTAAGGGTAATGCCGGTGAACAGAATATACATGCTTTGCCGGAGGACAGTGACCTCACAGAACGTGAGAAGCCGGTTCCAAAGATTGATCCATCTGTCCCACTTGCCATAATTGAGAAAATCCGGGAGTCAAAGCGCCCGGTCTTCTATACAGGAAACGGCATTCGTATCGCAGGAGCGGAGACGCTGTTCCTTGAGGTTGCGCATCGTCTGAATATCCCTGTAGTTGTAGGCTGGAATGGTCCTGATATCATACCGACTGAGGATCCGCTCTACGCAGGACGCCCGGGAGGAAGAGGCGACAGACCAGGTAATCTTGCAGTTCAGAATGCAGATCTCGTTTTAAGCATTGGCTCAAGACTAAACATCCGTCAGGTTGGCTACAATTTCGCAACATGGGCAAGAGATGCTTATGTAATCTACAATGACATAGATGCGGAGGAACTCAGGAAGCCATCGGTACACTGCGATATGCCGGTGCACGCAGATGCAAGAGCATTGCTTAAGGCACTGCTTCACGAGCTCGACCGTATGGGCATCAATAAGGATAATCCACTGTTTAAGGGCGGCGAAGGAATCAACAGAGAAGATGCTCTGAGTATTTGTCATACAGAAAAGGCCAGAACCCTGGTGATGGGAAGCATTAAGCCGGGATCAGAAACAGATAAAGAGTATGTCAAATCTTCACAAGCTATGGGAGATGCTGATGCATCTCGAGACTATCATGAATCTGGTGATAGTTATAGGATAGAGATAACTGAAGAAAACAGTGGCAGTGCTCATGGCGACCAGAAGCTGACCTGGCTTGAAACCTGTGCCTTTTACAGAGAAAACTACCCGACAGTGCTGCCGGAGCACTTTGAGAAAAACAGCGAGGAGCCTGACAGACAGGAGGATCCTGAAAATCGTGCTAATGTCTATGCTGTTGTCGATGCTATATCCCGTATGGCAGAACCGGGGCAGGTTACAGTCGTTGGAAACGGATCACCGTGTGTTGCGGGAGGACAGGCTTATTTTATTAAGAAGGGAACAAGATTTATATCCCAGGATGGGGTTGCATCCATGGGATACGGCCTTCCGGCAGCCATCGGTGCGGCGGTTGCGGTTCATGCGCCTCATGTTCCGAAGGATCCTTCATTTTATGAAACAGAGGATGAGAGACTTCAGGCTGAAATCAGGGATAAGTACTGGACAGGCAGAGATGAGAGCTACCCGCCTTATGATAAACATGACATCATCCTACTGACAGGTGACGGGTCTATACAGATGAACCTGCAGGAGCTTCAGACTATCATAAGCCATAAGCTTCCTATAAAGATATTTGTCATAAACAACGGCGGATACCATTCCATCAGACAGACCCAGACCAATCTTTTCAAAGGAGAGCCACTTGTAGGTATAGGCGTTGATTCCGGAGTAGACGGAATCAATGACTTGAGCTTCCCGGATATGGAGAAACTGGCAGTGGCTTATGGATATCCATTTGTGAGAGTTAAGCACAATCAGGAGATTGAGGAAGCAGTCAGAAAAACATTCGACACAGAGGGACCTGTGATCTGTGAGATCATGGTGACCATGACGCAGCAGTTCCTGCCTAAGTCGGCCGCAAAGAAGCTCCCGGATGGTTCAATAGTCAGTCCGCCGCTTGAGGACATGGCTCCATATCTTCCGGAGGATGAGATGGACAAAATAATGCTTGTCAAACGACTATAAGTCGGTATTATAAAGGGGTGTGGTTTTAAAACCATAAAGTATAGAGGGAAAAGGGGAAAAAGAATGAAGGTACTTATTACGGGGGTTACCAGCTTTTTGGGGGTATACACCGCACTTCAGCTTCTGGAGAAAGACTATGAGGTCATAGGCGCTGTGAGACCGGATAGTAAGAACGAGGAAGTTTTAGACAAGAGGGGGATAACAGGAAATCCACATTATAAAACAGTTTATATGGATTTTGATAAACTTCCTGAACCGGAATTGGGCGAAGAACACTTTGCAGAGCTCGTTGAGAGAACCATGGATGAGGCGCCGGTTATAGATGCGTGGATTCATTTTGCGTGGGATGGTATCGGCTCGGCTGGCAGAGAAAACACAGATATACAGATTCAAAACATTGAAAATGCCAAAAAGGCATATATCATGGCCAAGGTTCTGGGAGCCAAAAAGTTCATCTTTGCAGGCTCACAGGCAGAGTATGGTGACGGAAACCATAGAACACCGAGACCGGTAAGCCCATATGGTAAGGCAAAACGTGCTTTTGGGCGTTGGGCTACAGAACAGAGCCTGCTTGCTCAGATGTATGATGAAAATCCGATGCAGTTCATCCACATGCGTATATTCAGTGTTTATGGTGACGGAGATCACAAGACAAGTCTTGTCAACACTGTACTTAAGGGCTCTATCAAGGGAACACCTGTAGTGCTTGGACCATGTGTTCAGCGTTGGAACTATCTTGAAGTCAGAGATTGTGCGAGAGCCATCTGCATCCTTCTTGAATCCAAGGAGACGCGCACAGATGTTTATGATATAGCAGGTGATGATTCAAGAGTACTGAGAAAGTTTGTTCAGGCTATGAATGAGATAGCCGGCGGCGGAGCAGAGCTCGAGTTTGGAACAAGATCAAACAATGCAGAGGGCGCTGCCAGCATGGCACCTGAGATACTGAAGATTCAGAGACTTGGCTTCCATCAGGAGATATCATTTGAGGAAGGTATCGGAGAACTGGTAGCCAAAAAGAGGATGGAACTTGAAGCCGGATGAAGGGAAGCATCTGACCGGCGTTATAAATAACGGATAAAGAGCATAAAGATGAGACCCGATGAGTCATTAGCGTGACACATCGGGTCTTTGATTGTATAATCAGTGCTTACAAAGGTTTAACATACGGAGAATGATATGAAGATGAAATGTATCGCCTGCGGGCATGAGATAAAAAAACTGATGACACTTGAAGATATGCCGGCTTCTGCTCAGGATATCCCTGATGCGGATGAGGTTATGGATGACCATCCTGTCAGGCTTGATCTCTGTCAATGTACAGAGTGTGGCCTGGTACAGTTTGATTGTGAGCCGGTTTCCTACTATAAGGATGTTATACGTGCGGGCGGAGGAACCAGCACTATGACGAAACTCCGCCATGAGGAGTACGCAAGACTTCTTGAATGCATGAGGGACAATGGCATCAAGGGCAGAAATATAGTGGAAGTAGGATGCGGAAGAGGCGAGTTTCTCCGTATGTGGCAGAATCTATCGGAGGATGAGGCAGGCGCAGCAGCCCTTCAGGCTGATCAGGAAAAGGATCCTCTTTCAGGACAGCCTAAGGCAGGTAACATCAGGCTTACCGGCATAGAGCATAAACCGGAGCTTGTGAGAGAAGCACAGGAGACTGCTGCAAAATCAGCAGAAATAGATAAATCTGAACAGAAGGCGGATACCATTACAGAATGTGCTGAAAGTGCTGGTCAGACATCATCTCATAAATTTCCGGGTAAAACAGCGGAAACGGTAAAAGATTTCCCTGGTATCAGTTACGAGGTCTATGAAGGCTTTGCGGAAGGTGACTATAAGTACCCAAATGGTCCTTTCGATGCCTTTGTACAGTTTAACTTCCTCGAACATCAGCCATACCCTAAAGATATGCTGCAAAATATATGGCATAACCTGAAGGAAAAGGCTATAGGACTTGTTACTGTGCCAAGCTTCGAGTACATCCTGCAGTATAACGGTTACTATGAGCTCCTGCGAGATCACATTGCAAACTATACTGAGTTTACCTTGCAGAAGCTTTTCCAGGACAATGGTTTCGAAGTCCTTGATATGAGAACGGTGAACCGCGACACTCTGGAAATCATAGTGCGAAAAGCAGATCCCGATGATCTGACAAATCTGAGATATAACGGGGCTTTGATAGATGTTTCGTCCCTCAGGGAAAGCTATGACAGGCTAAGTACTGAGGTTAATGCTCACATAGCGCATCTTGCAGAATCCGGTAAGACCATGGCGATCTGGGGTGCAAGTCATCAGGGATTTACATTGGCAGCGACCACAAAACTATCCGGTAAAGTAAGATATATCATTGATTCTGCCAAGTTTAAACAGGGTAGATTTGCACCGGCATCACACATTCCGATCGTTCCGCCGGAGCATTTCCATGAGGAACCAGTAGATGAGATACTCATAGTTGCGCCTGGCTATACTGATGAAATCGCAGGGATAATCAAAGAAAAGTTTGGCACTGAGGTACGAGTGCTTGTACTGAAAACAGATAAGATAGAGGATTACAACTCTGCCGGGCAGCATACTGCCCTGTGCGAGGATTTAAAATGAGGTTTTAAACGGAAATATGTTTACATTGCCTTAAGAATGATGACAAAACAAATCAGGAAGGAATTATGAAGGCTCTTGTTTTAAAAGGAAAAGGAAAAATCGCATATATTGAAAAGAAGGAACCTGAGCTTGAGGCCGCTCACGGAGTGATACTTGAGCCGGTTCTGGTATCGCCGTGTACTTCGGATGTGCACACCATCTGGCAGGGTAGTCCCAAAAGGCCGGATCTTACATTGGGACATGAAGTTATCGCAAGAGTAAAGGAAACCGGATCGGAGGTTCATGACTTTAAGCCCGGAGAGATAGTTGCAGTTTCTGCCATCACACCGGACTGGAGTCAGCCGGATGCAGACGTAAATTATGCTCATGCAGGACATAATTTCAGTGCACATATGATTGGCAAATCTATAGACGGAGCCTTTCAGGGGAGATTTTACCTGCCCTTTGCAGACAGAAATCTCGCACATATTCCTGAGGGTATGAGTCTTTTGGATGCTCTCATGTGCGTGGACGTGGTTCAGACGGGATTTACCGCTGTGGAGGAGGCAGAGGTACAGGAAGGTGATACGGTCGTTGTCATGGGGATCGGAGCCATAGGACTTGCCGCCATCATGGGCAGCAAACTTGCGGGAGCGGGCAGGATCTATGCTGTTGGTACGAGAGCGGATAATGTCCGTATCGCTGAAGCAATGAGTGATGACAAGTGCGAGGTGAAGGTGCTGAACTACAAGACATTATCCTGCACCTTACCGGAAGGGATGTATCCGCTGGCCAACTCCACAGGTTCTGCAGTGGTTAATTATGTGCTGACTGAAACCAAAACAAAGGGTGCCGACAAGGTCCTGATATGCGGGGGCAATGACTTGAGTCTCCCTCAGGCCATCGACATGGTGAAGTACGGTACCGGAATCGTGTCCAATGTCATGTACTTCGGAGCAGACACTGAGGTTCAGGATGAGGAGTACAGGAATCTGACAGAAGGGACAGTTGACTTTGGTAATAGAAACAATTGCAACAGAGTGCCGGATGTCCAATGTGACAATGCCGGTAACACCGAAGCGGTTATTCCGGCACAGGAGAAAACTCCTGAAGATGGACCAGAAGATATGTTTTTGAGACCGAACACGGTTATCGACGCTGTCATGATACCGAAATTCTCCATGGGCAGAGGTATGGCAGGAAAAACCCTAAAGTTCAGCCTCAGTAAAGGCGGCAGGGAAAATCTTGAAAGAGTAATGAAGCTCATACGAGACCATGACCTCCATCCGGGAGAGTTTATCACCAAAAAGTATGAGGGACTCGATATGGTAGAGCAGGCAATCTATGATATGAAATACAGAAAAGCCATAAAGATAGCAGTACAGCTTGCTAAACCTGACACCTGAGTGTACAATCGACGCTGTGTGTCTGAGAAACCTTGATGGTGACAAAACGCATAACTTACCGTATTGAGACAGATATAAAGCGAAATAACGGTTTTTCAGATATGCTGTCAGTGAACTCTGATTGGGTAAATAATTAAAACCAGCATTTATGAGGAAAAAGATTTGAAGACTATCAGCATTGTAGTTCCATGCTACAACGAAGAGGAAAATGTAGTGCCTCTTTACGAGGCCATAAAAAATATATTTGCGGAGAGATTATCTAAATATAAGTATGAACTTATCTATATAGACAATGACTCAAAGGACAAAACAAGAGAACTTGTGAGAGGACTGTGCAAGCAGGATCCGGATGTAAAGGCGATTTTCAATGCCAAGAATTTCGGACAGTTCAACAGCCCTTATTATGGTATGCTTCAGTCAACCGGTGATGCTACCATGCTTATGGCGGCGGACTTTCAGGACCCGGTTGAGATGATACCTGAGTTTGTGAGTGCCT
Source organism: Oribacterium sp. UBA4274 (assembly GCA_002396005.1). Classification (GTDB taxonomy): domain Bacteria; phylum Bacillota; class Clostridia; order Lachnospirales; family Lachnospiraceae; genus Oribacterium. Next base: position 1,641 of record DGVW01000031.1, on the reverse strand, counting down.
GGGAGGAAGGCTACAAGATAGCTATAGGTGTTAAGACGCAATCTCAGGAAAATCCGATCATGTACTGGATAAGAGGAATGTATTACAAGCTTATCAAAAAGATGTCATCTGTTGATCAGATTGCTCAGTTCACAGGATTCGGACTATATGATAAAGCATTTATCAATGTTATGCGTAACCTGAACGATCCGACTCCGTTCTTACGAGGTATAGTGGCGGAGCTTGGTTTCCGTCGCAAAGAGATACCATATACCCAGCCTAAGAGAAGGGCCGGCATCACACATAACAATTGGTACTCTCTCTATGATGCTGCCATGCTCAGCTTTACAAGTTATACCAAGGTGGGGCTCAGAATTGCAGTGTTCTTCGGCGGAGTGTGCAGCGCCATCAGTATGGTTATCGCAGTCATTTATCTCATCATGAAGATGATCTGGTGGGATCGTTTCCCTGCAGGTATGGCACCGATGCTTATCGGCATGCTGTTTCTCGGCTCTATCCAGATTTTCTTCATAGGACTTTTGGGTGAATATATCCTTTCTATCAACCAGCGTATCATGAAGCGCCCTCTGGTAGTTGAGGAAGAGAGACTTAATTTCGGAGATGCGCCGATGTACCATGGTGTTAAGGATATGGAAAAGGCCACGACTTTGCGGGGAGATAATTGAGATGATACGTTATAAAGTTGATGTTGCCGTATCAAGAGAAGGCAAGATTACATTTTTAGGCTGGGCCTTCGGCAGTGATCCGGAGGCACCGGTAGAGTTTGATGTTCTTGACGGGAACGGGAAATCAGTTCCGGGAACTATAGTCGAGTCTGTCAGAAGAGATGAGGTCGCAGAAGCTTTTTTTAAAGACTATGAGAAGGAACATGGCCCTATCAAGAGAGAATTAGGTTATGATATCAATACTCCGTATCAGAAGGGAGATACCAGATACCTCGTCATAAAAGCGGATGGAAAGATCAAAAAGATAAAGTTTAACGACAGTATCCTCGAGAACTTCAATTCCGTGGCTCACAAAAAAAGAGAGAAGCTGCTTGCACTTTTCCATTGGGAGACAGTGGAGGTAGCGTGGGAGTACCTGAGAAAGCACGGCCTGAGAGCACTTTGGAAAAAGAGTGTACACAGGTTACAGGGTATACAGGAAGACTATGATTATAACGAGTGGTACAAGAGGGAAAAGGTAACTGAGGAAGAGCTCGACAGAGAGCGCCGTGAGACATTTGCCGTCACTCCAAAGTTTTCCATAGTTATACCTGTTTATGAAACGCCGGAAAAGTTTTTGAGAAAGATGCTTAAGTCTATAGAAGAACAGACTTACGGTGAGTTTGAAGTATGCGTTGCGGATGCAACACCTTATGAAAAGTATGACAAGTCTCAGGCTGACGGAAAGCTTCCGAGAGAAGTGCTTGAGGAGTTCCATCGGAGGGATGCGAGATTTAAGTATACTGTGTTGGAACAGAATCTCGGCATTTCCGACAATACCAATGCTGCCATCAATATGGCGAACGGGGACTACATAGTTCTTGCAGACCATGATGACGAGCTTGAGCTTAATGCGCTCTATGAGTGTGCCAAGGCTATCAATGAACATCCCGATGTTCGGATGATCTATTCTGATGAGGATAAGATTGATTTTGAG
>DGVW01000079.1 GCA_002396005.1 Oribacterium sp. UBA4274 | reverse complement strand
CTGGATATCGTCCCGCTATTGTAGTTAGTAATAGATTAATGAATGACAGATTGTCTCTGGTCTATATGTGTCCGGTTACGCATACTAACAGAAATAATCCTTTTCATTACGAGCTAAAAGGTTATTCTTTTGTGGATGGCTTTGTAATGTGTGACCAAATAAAAAGCATGGATGTCAAAGCTCGTCCAATCACCAGAATTGGTAGTGTTACTGATAAAGATCTGACTGAAATATTGGATCGCATCAGTATGTTATTAGAAAAAGAATAATCCACATGATTCACCGGCAATCCTGGATTTTTTAAGTGCTTTTCATTAAAAGATTCCAATGGCTTTACCTTAGCTGAAGCGGCGGAGTTGAAACGTCGAATCGAAGACATTGAAAAAGGTAAGGTTTTGCAGCACAACATCATCGAGGAATATTAATGAGGAATCTGTTATAGCAGTCAGTCCAATGCGGTGGACACTATAATGACAAATAAAAACAACTATCAATAATTCAATCAGGTCTCCAATTAGGTCTCCAATGCCGAAAAACTCAGGAAATCCAATGGTAAGATATCGGTCTACAAAAATGATTTTTACCCACAAAAAAAGAACCTCGAATCCATGAAGCACTCGCCATGTCATCTACCGTTCTTTTTTAATCACGAATCGTTTCAGATCTGTGAAGCACTCGCCACATCTCTTTAACTTGTTTATATTGTACCTATTTTCGTACATTCTGTCAACACGGAAATAATTTTTATTTTAATAGAATTCTTAAGTTCAAGATTGAGCTGAATATAAGAAGAGTTAGTGATAAAATGATTTAAATATCACAAAAAGAGAGGAAGATACTATGCTTAATAAAAATCTGATGTGGAAAAAGAAACATTTGATAAAGATTTTATCACTTGGGATGATGGTAATGCTTGCATCCGGTTTGGCAGGGTGTGAGCAGGCCGGTCTTGATATACCGGAAACACCGGCTCAGGTCACACAAGAAACAATAAACGAAACTGTCATAGCAGAAACCGCCGAATCAGATAAACTCCAGGACGAAACTACAGCAGTAATTGATGAATCAAATGAAATCACAGAAGAAACCACACTGACCACAGCAGATTCAAATACTGAAACCTCTACCGAGGGTAAAAGGATTTATTTTGCTGCACCTCTTTTTAATGCAGCTGAGAGAGAATACAACTTAAAAATTGTCAATATTCTCGAGAGTTATGGATACGAGGTATTTTTACCACAACGTGATGGTTTTCTGGCCCCTGAACTTGAAGGCAAAACAGTAGACGAAAAGACTGAACTTATTTTCCAAAAGGACAAGGATGAAGTCCTCAAGTCAGACATTATTTTCATGTTGCTTGATGGGCGAGTTCCTGACGAAGGAGCCTGTGTTGAGTTAGGCATTGCTTATGCAAGCGGCAAGAGGTGCTATGGACTGAAAAGTGATGCAAGATCTGTCGAACTTGACATGGATTTAAATCCAATGATTTCCGGTTGCTTCACTAAATTGTTTTATGATTTGAATGATGAGGCGCTCATCAAGTCATTGGAAGATTATCTGGAAGAAAATCAGTTATAAAAATCTTTCCGTAATTAATGAGCGTAAGAGCCTGTTCCTTCAGCGGACAGGCTTTTTTGTACTATAGAAGTGTGATTTGGCACTTTTGATCCTCACAACATAAGAGCACTTCAAAAAACATCACTCTTTTATATTTCCATCGTTTAATGTCGAAGTATATAGATAGTTACATTTGTACGCATCATTTCGACACATAAATCAAAGAAATACTGATGGGAGAATTTTTTTAATGAATGAAAACCAGGAACTAAATATCACTGTAAATCCGACCTCCAATACAGCCATCACAACGCTTATCATGCTGGCAAATGCTCACTATGATAAAGCATTGGAAATACTCGAAAAAATGGGTGTGGAAAAAGAGAAGATTTTTCATGGTGTTGATAGTACTGACATGATAAACAGACCTTCTGACATCGTCAGAGAACTACGTTATGTTGCACTAAACAGAACCATAGAGGAAAGTGGTTTTAAAACTCTCATGGATCTTCCGTGTGGTTATACACCTAAGGTTTTTGAGTTCACAGAGAAAGGAATGCAATATTTAGGCTGTGATCTTCCTGCTGTTATAAATGAGTTTTCCCCAATCATTGCTTCAATGACTGATGATGAGCAGAAAAATAAGATTAATTTCCAGGTTGTTGACGTAACCAATTACGAAAGCATGAAGGCTGCCGCAGATATGGTGGACGGTCCTGTCTGCATCGCGACCGAAGGACTTACGGTATATCTTACAGCGGACGAGACACATCAGCTCGGTGTGAACATCAGACGCATCCTCACTGAAAAAGGTGGTTGCTGGCTCAATGCTGACGTTGAAACCTTAGAATATTATATGGCTGTATACAAAGCTGTAGCAGGTGATAAGGCGATGGAGCTCCTGCTTGCATCAAGAAAAGGATTCGGCGGGCAGGCAGATACCGATCTTCATAAAAACAACTCAAATGTAGTAAAAGAATCCGCCGGAAAACTCACCCCGGATTATAAAAAGATAGAAGCATTGTACAAATCAAGAGGGCTCCTGGTAGAAAAAATCCCTTATTACAGAGACGACTTGAAGCTTCAGCTTTTCGATGCCATGACGGATGAGGAAATCGAAAAACTCAAGGAAAACATCAAGCATGTAAACATCTGGAAAATCACTGTTGACCCGGATTTCAAGGAGTCTAGGCCTGTTGCTGATTCCAATGCTTCATCAGAAATCCCACTGGACCCAAATCTTCCTTTTGAGGCAAAATGCACTCTTAATGGAGGACTATTGGATGTAAGCATTCAGGGACGTATGGATACCCTGACAGCTCCGGAACTTTTGAAAAAATTCCAGGAAGCGGGAGATGGCATAACCGGCATCCACATTGATGTCAGCAAGATGGCCTATGTATCTTCAGCAGGGCTTCGTGTACTCCTTCTTATGTACAAATCCCTGAAGGATAAGGATAATTTTGAACTGACAGGCGCCAATGCTGCAGTCAGGGAAATCATAGAAACCACCGGTTTTGACCAGTTTTTACTGAAATAACCGCTAAACAGCAGAGCAATTAATCATAGAAAGGATACTAGGATTATGGAGCATTCACTCAATACATCAGATCTTGGAAACGCAAGAGAACTTGGCGGTTTTTTGGTTGGCGACAAGAAAATAAGGCATGGGTGTTTGCTTCGTACAGCCTCTCTTTCAAATCTTACATCTGAAGACAAGAGGGTTCTGACTGAAGATTACAGACTCTCCTGCATAGTGGATCTTCGCATGAAAGATGAGAGACACAATCAGCCCGACCCGGATATTCATAATGTCAAAAATCACTTTCTTCCGGTAATGGAGCTTCAAGACTTTCCGTCATTGGGAGAGGAATTTGTCAGGATTATATCTGACCCCACTGCAGACAGGATTAAACTCATGCATATGGCCTACGATACCGGATATTTCAATAATGATTTCTATGTAAGACTTATTCTTTCTGAACGGGGAAAGAATGCATTCCGCGGTTTTTTTGAATGTCTTTTAAATCTTCCGGAGGACCATTCCATACTATGGCACTGTACTGACGGAAAAGACAGAACCGGTTTGGCCTCCATGCTGATACTCACTGCATTGGGCGCTGACAGAAAAACCATAATGGAAGATTACCTGCTGACGAACCTTTATAATAAAGAAAAACTGGATAAAGCAAGAGCAGGTTTGGCAAAGATGTCTGTTTCAGATGATTTCCGCGAAGTTGCGCTTTTCGGATGCGGAGCGGTTTATGAGTATTATATGTTAAATGCCCTTAAAGCACTGGACGAAAACTATGGTTCTCCATCAGAATATCTCAAAGAGGAGCTCGGAATCGGAAAGTCAGAATGCAATGAATTACAGAAGAAATTTCTGGAGTGATCTTTTATAATCTAACAATAACGAAATAACAACATTAAAATAGCTGCCCCTCACAAGGTCTCCAAATCTTGATAGAGTGGCAGCTTTAATGTGTGCATTGGCGCTAATCAGTGAGTGGCAAATACTTTTGACACTCACATCATAAATATAATACACAAAAAAAGAACCTCGAATCCATGAAGCACTCGCCATGTCATCTACCGTTCTTTTTTCAATCACGAATCGTTTCAGATCTGTGAAGCACTCGCCACATCTCTTTGACTTGTTTGTATTGTATCAATTTTCATACAATTGGTCAATATAAAAATAATTTTTATTTTTCAATATCCACTTTATCAGATAGCAAGGGCTATTTCTTCAGTAATATCAGTTCAAAGCATATGTCACTGTGACCTGAGCCTCAACATCTGACTCACCCGGCATGATTACGGCATCTGAACTCTCCATGGAATTCTTAAAGGCTGCTGCATCCAATGAACGATACTGAAGCGTCACATCCTGATATCCCTCAACTACCGACTTCACATCTCCAAGGCTTTTTCCGGAGGCAGTCGCAAGAACCTGTGCTTTTCCGGCTGCTGCATTTACCGCCTCTGCCAATGCCTCATTGTAAGCATCATCATAACCGGAGCAGGAGTAGTTGATACCATTCATGCTGTTAATTCCGGCGCTTACGCACTGGGAGATAACATTACCGGCATCCGAAACCGGAAGATCACTCACAGTAAGAGTAGTATCTACCGTGTAACCGACGATCCTGCTGCCGCCTTCTGCATCATAGTCATACTGAGGATAAATGTCATAGGCGGAGGTCTTTATGCTTTTCTCGGAAATGCCCAGTTCCTTCAGTTTATCAACAACTTTTTGAGCTTCTTTGCTGTTTTTATCCTGAGCAACTGCTGCATCTGTATCTTCCGTACTGATTCCGAAAATGATCTCAGCCATATCAGGCACTACTGAAACTTTACCCGATGCAGAAACCGTAACTGTTTTATCTCCGGACAATGCAGCATAGGAATCCTGTGACTGCACCGGAATTGAGGATGTACTCTCCGGAATCTGAGGCTGTGCGGAAACAGAAGTTGAAGTCTCCGAACTCTGCGACTGTGCGGCGGCAACAGGAACTGATGCAGCATCACACCCGGAAAGAAGTGCCGCAAAGATACTAAGTGAAACAAGACCGGCAATAAAAAATGATTTTCTGAATTTTCTCATAGTTTTTCTCCTTTTCTCAATCCATCAGCCAACTGTACTTAGCTGATGCAGCATATCATTTAACTGCGAAATTCCGAAGAAAATGAAGCTGTAATTTAACGTTCCTACACATATAGACAGGAAATGACGCCGATAGGTCACAGATATTTTCAAAAAATATGATATGATATAAGTGTCATAAGTCTTCCTCCACTTGTGCTTGCACAAAAGTGGAGGATAGACTTCATGACACGCCCCACATGGAGCACGAAAGGACGATTTATCGGCCTGAGAGTGCGGAATGTGGGAGGAACGCGGGAGCGCATAGCGCGAAGCGGTCCGATATCGACTTTTGACACTCACATCATGATATGACAAAAGCATCAAAATATACCATATCAACGGAGAATATATAAACTTATGAAAACCAGTCACATCAATGAACTAAACGACCCATCCGGTTTTGTGCTTCTGTCTGACTTTGTTCCGGGGATAATACAGGAAATCCGATATTTTTCAACCTACAATTTTATAGGAGACAGGATTACAGGTTATGAGGAGCCTTGTGCCATCATAACCAAGGAAGCAGCCCGGGCACTGAAAGAAGCAAGTGATGAACTGATGGTAAAGGGTTACCGCCTGAAGATCTTCGACGCCTATCGTCCTGCCACTGCCGTAAAACATTTCATACTTTGGGGCATAGAAGATACCGACATCCGCATGAAACCATACTTTTATCCTGATCTTGAGAAACAGGAGCTCTTTTCAAAAGGATATATCGCCAAGCAATCAAGTCACAGCCGCGGCAGTACTCTGGATCTCACACTTTTTGACATGAAAACCGGCAGGGAAGTGGATATGGGAGGACCGTTTGACTTCTTCGGAGAGTTATCACATCCTGATTTCCGTGGAATCACTGATGAACAATTCGAAAATAGAATGATACTTCAGCGTGCTATGACAAGAAACGGATTCGATACATTCCCTTATGAATGGTGGCATTTCACACTGAAGGACGAACCATTCCCTGACACCTATTTTGAATTCCCGGTGTCATCATCATACCTAAGAAAATAAGAAATAATTATGGAACAGTCAAAACTTATAAAAGAAATATTACCCGGCATCTGCAGAGTCACTCTCACAGACAACACCATAGAGCAGGGTGTCAGTGAAATTCAGATTTTCATCATAAAAGGAAGTTCCCAGGTTCATGATGGGCGGAGTCTCATGATTGATACCGGGTTCAACAATGCCGACTGTCTGAAAAAGCTTGAAGCCGCACTTACAGAATTGGAAATCAAACCGGAGAAGCTAGACATTTTCCTCACCCACAGGCACCATGATCACTGCGGTCTTGCAGGCAGGTTTGCCGAAAAGGGGGCCCGGCTCTTTATGAATCGTATGGAAGAGCGGCACCCTTACGACTGCCTTGCCTATAAAGTCAGTGACGAGTCAGTTGCGGCGCAGAAAAAGGTTCTTTACTCTTGCGGCATAACTCCGGATCTTACTCCCGAAGTATGGAATTCTTTCAGAAATATCTCTGACCGTGTCCAGAAGCATGGAGAATGGGTTCTGGCTATCTGGGGATTTCCGTACAATGACGTTGAATCGGGAGATACATTCAACTACGGTAACTACAGGTTCGAAGCATTTCCGCTAAAGGGACACACATATGGTCAGATGGGACTGAAGGACTACAATAAGAAGATATTCTTTACTGCAGATCAGCTCATCCACAGGGTTTCACCCATTGTTGCCACAACTTACCCGGATGAGCATTTGCTGCAGGGATTTTTTGATTCCTTACGGCACATAAAAGAAGATTTGAGTGACTGGACCATCATCCCGTCACATGGCGAAATCATAGAAGATTTGAGAAGCGACGTGGACAAAACTGTATACAGCTATCTCAACAAGATAACTGATGTGCGAGATCTGCTTAAGGATTTTAACCGTCTGACCACTCAGAAAATCTCGGAAAAGATATATAAAATCGATCATCCGCCCAAGGACGACGATGAGTTCTTCCTTTACAAAATGACTGTAACAAAAACCTACAGCCTTTTGGAATATCTGTACGATATTAAGTTCGTAAACAGGGAGATGATTAACGGAATTTACTATTGGAGTCTTAAATAAACACATGGCACAGAACAACATAATCACAATTGAACATTTATCAAAAGTATATACAGAAAGAAAGGTATTTGACGATACGGATTTTTCCATGCTGGAGGGCGAGAAGGTTGCCCTGATCGGTATAAACGGAACCGGAAAGTCAACTCTCCTCAGGATAGTTGCCGGTCTTACGGAGCCTGACGACGGCAGTATCGCAAAGCGCAGAAATCTCGCCGTGAGATACCTTCCTCAGACACCGGAGTTTGATCCTGAGGACACAATCCTCGAGGCCATCATTCATGACAATGAGGGTAAGCAGCATGTATGGAATCTTGAAGCAGAAGCCAAAAAGTTCCTCTCCAGGCTCGGTGAAAATGACTTTGAAAAGAAGATCAAGACCCTCTCAGGAGGGCAGAAAAAGCGTGTTGCTCTGGCAAGTACACTGCTTTCCACAGCAGATCTTCTGATCCTGGACGAGCCGACTAACCATCTGGACGGTGCAATGTCAGAGTGGCTGGAAAGTTACCTCAAAGGCTTCCGCGGATCTCTGCTCATGGTTACTCATGACCGCTATTTCCTGGATGAAATCTGTGACCGCATAGTAGAACTTGATCAGGGCAAGCTTTACAGCTACAAGGCAAACTATCAGGGTTATCTTGAGTTAAAAGCGGAACGCATGGACATAGCACGGGCCCAGGAGAGAACAAGGCAGAACATACTCCGTAATGAGCTCAAATGGGTTATGCGCGGAGCCAAGGCCAGAACCACAAAGCAGAAGGGCAGACTGCAGCGTTACGAAAAGCTGTCCCAGATGCATGGTCCGACAGAAGAAGAGGAACTGCAGCTTAGTTCCATAAAGACCCGCCTCGGTAAATCTACCATAGAAATTGATAATGTTACAAAGGGCTATGATGGTCATACACTTATAAACGGTTTCACCTACAACTTCCTCCGTAATGACCGCATAGGTATCATCGGTCCAAACGGTGCCGGAAAGTCCACCCTTATAAAGATGATCACGGGATGGGAAAAGCCGGACAGCGGTGAGATACACATCGGCCAGACTGTTAGAATCGGTTATTTCTCTCAGGAAAATGAGGAGCTGGACGGTAAACAGCGGGTCATCGATGCCATGACCTCAATCGCTGAGTATGTTCACACTGTGGATGGTCTCGTCAGCGCCAGCAATATGCTGGACAAGTTCCTGTTCCCGCCTTCCCAGCAGTACATGATGGTTGAGAAGCTCAGCGGCGGTGAGAAGCGGAGACTATATCTGTTACGTGTGCTTATGTCTGCGCCTAATGTTTTGATCCTGGACGAGCCGACCAACGATTTAGACATTCGCACCATGACTATACTTGAGGACTATCTCGACCACTTTGCGGGAATAGTCATTACTGTTTCACACGACAGATACTTCCTTGATCGAATCGTTAACCGAATCTTTTCTTTCGAAGGAGACGGAACCATATCTCAGTACGAAGGCGGCTATACGGATTATCAGGTTGAATACCTCCGCCGTCACCCGGAAGCGGACAGTGTTTTCGCAAGTGCAGGTTCCATATCAGGAGTAGCAAAAACCACAGGTACTGCCGGTTCCTCCGATGATTCACAGGATACCGATAATGCTGAGAAAAAAGCCAATACCGGAAGATCTCATCAGCAAAAACTCAAGATGACCTACAAGGAAAAGATGGAGTGGGACACCATAGAATCCGATATCGAGAAAACAGAAGCAAGGCTCGCCGAGTTGGATGCAGATATACTTAAATACTCGACGGACTTTATAAAGCTAAATGAGCTATCAAAAGAAAAGGATTCTCTTGAAACCTTACTGGCCGAAAAGATGGAGAGATGGGAGTATCTGTCCGATCTCAATGAACGTATAGAAGCTGAGCAGGCTGCAAAAGCTCAGAAATGAATGATTTTTAATTGATCCTGAATTAACATATCCACATTTCTAAATCCTATGTCTTCATTTAATTTAGAAATGTGGAATCTACTTCAATACAGTATTCATAAACGTCAAAAGAGCAGCCACTACCGACTGCTCTCTTGAAAAGAAAGGAAAAAAAGAAATAGAACTATAAATAGGTTTCCCTATTGTTCTGATCTGTCAATTGTTTATCGTTTGTTTCAGAACTGTTCTTATGTGATAATTTTAATTTGAATAAAAGAATGTGTCAATACATCAAAATATAGTTTATTAAATATTTATAATTTTTTGTATCTCTGCCTTTACCTTTTAATTCGCTCTTCAAATATAAAAACTCTTGACTAAATCTCACGATTTTGCTAATATAATGAAGCTGTAATGACGAGGTGTGATAATTGGTAGTCGGCCAGCCTGGAAAGTTGGTGCCCGTTTTTGCGGGTTGTGAGTTCGAGTCTCATCCTCGTCGCTTGAGAAACCGGTTCAAATGAACCGGTTTTTTTGTTATAATTATCCAAGCAAATGTACATTTTAGCAGGAGAATTTTCGTGATTATTTTAGTTGATTTTGAAAACACACATGTATCCGGTCTGGACGGATACGAATACCTTAACGATACCGATACTTTGGTTATGTACTACAGCGACGAGAACAGCGCAGTTACCAAAGGTATGGTAGATGATTTAAAGAAACACAATGTTCATGTAAGCCTCGTAAAACTGTTGAAGCAGCACAGCAATGCTCTCGATATGTACATAGCCTCAACCACCGGTATGTTCCTTGAAACCGGCGAGAAGATATGTATCGTTTCGAAGGATAAAGGATATGCCGCAGTACGTGATTTCTGGCATAGTCTGAGAGGAGCTGAGATACTTCTGGGCGAAACCATAAAAGAGTGTTTCCTGAACTCAGAAAAGATTGACGACGTTCGCATAAAGCTTTGCAAGGAACGTGCTCAAAAAGCTACACTCGTAGACTCCTTTGCAACCATGAACACAATCCCTACGAGACCAACCCTCAGCAGAGGCAGTCAGAGAAGAAAAAATAAGAACATTAACTTCACACTGGTTTCTGAGCCGGCATCACTTATACCAAATCCACTTATGATGGCCACACCTGCTGATCAGCTGGCAAAGCAAATGCAGTCGGCGCCAATAGGTGATACTGCCAGGGAATCAATGGAAACAGACAATAAGAAGGACCCTGAGGGCAGGCAAAACGATCTCAGAAGTATGAGCGGAGATCGTCGTTCTGCAGAGCAGACTGACTCCAATAGGCGTAGCTCCGTGCGCGATTCAGAGGAAAAAACAGGCCGTGAAAGCAGAAAATCCGGTGCCTCAAAAGCTAATCCACAGGAAAGCAGAAGATGGGAACGCAATAAATCCGATACAGAAAAGGAAGTAATCAGTCATGGAGGATATGACGGAATCGGCAAAGTCAATGAGGCTTCACGTATCGAGAATCTGAAACGTATGGAGGCTCAGGACAAGCCAAAGGCTATCATTAAATCAGAGCCCGAAAAAACAGCCATAATCACTCACACCGAGCCAAAGACCGCTCTTACAAAAGCTGAGCCGAAATTTGATCCGAATCGTATGCAGTACATATACGATCCGGTGTCACGTTCCATGAAAAAGGTTGGTGCTGACTCCCGGGAGGATATGTCTCAAACATCAAACGACAACGTTGAAGAGACTGATAATATTGTTTCGCCTGTATCAGCCACCAATGTCGGAGACCATACAGAAAATGCAGACGACATTTCTCCAGAAGCCGCACCTTCAGACAGCTCAGATGAAATTCATGAAAAAGGTATTGATGCTGAGGAGCAGGTAAAAGAAACAACCGATGCATCCCCTAAGGGCGTTTTGGACAACAAAGTAACAGATGTCGATGAAGCAGATGCATCTCTTAAAACCGGTACAGTAGCTGATGCACCTGAAAATGCAGGAGAAACTGCTGAAATCACTGAAGCTTCAGAAGCAGAGAATACTTCTCAGATTGATACCGGAGAAACTGCTCAGGATACTGCGGCAACCGGAGAAAAAGCGGTCAGAAAGAAATCGACAGCCGGAAAGTCAGGCAGAAAAGCCGGACGTCCAAGAAAATCTGCCGATAAAGATACTGCAGCAGACGAAACAACCAGTGAGGCATCCCCAGTCTCAGAAAATGCTGAAGAAGTATCCGCAGCAACTACAAGAAAACGGGGCAGAAAGCCTTCATCCAAAAATGGAGCCAAAAAGGTTGACGCAGGTTCTTCCAAAAAGAGCGCATCACAAAAAACAAAAAATGCAGAAAACATTGCAGATGCCAAAGCAGAATCCACCGAGGCTAAAGTAACAGATACTGATACATCAGTAAGTGAAGTTCCATCAGTGACACCGGAAGAGGCTGTAAATAAGTACGGACTTACTGCCAACACTTTACATACCTATTATGTTCGGCTCATGAAAGCCTATGGTAAAGAGCAGGGGCGTGCATTGTATGACTCCAGCAAAAAGATGGTTCAGGAAGACATAAAGAAACGTAAACCTTCATAAATAATTTGATCAAAAATCAATTTTATACTTGCCAAGCACGCACCTCTGTGATAATATACTTTTTGTCGTGCGGAGGTGCTGAAATTGGCAGACAGGCAAGACTAAGGATCTTGTGTCCGGTAGGACGTGTGGGTTCAAGTCCCATCCTCCGCATAGTAAAAAGGAAGTCAGATGACTTCCTTTTTTTGCATTTACATATAAAATATTAAAAATGGAAGCCATAGACAATTTATCATAAACGAGGTCACATATGAATATAGCAATTATTACAGGTGCCACTTCCGGAATGGGAAAGCGTATGGCCATAGAGATAGACAATTCCATTCCAAGCATTCAGGAGTTCTGGATTATCGGCAGAAGACGAGACAGACTTCACGCATTATCAATAGATCTCTCAAAACCGTGCCGGATTTTCGGCGATGATCTTACAGATTCCGATTTTTTTGACCGCTTCAGTAAGATTTTGTCTTCTGAGAAGCCATCCGTCTCTTTTCTTGTAAATGCAGCCGGATACGGTAAGATTGGTTCTGTAAAATCGCTTTCCCTTGAAGACCAGCTCGGCATGATTGACCTAAACATTCGTGTCCTCACCGGTATGTGCAAGTTATGTCTTCCTTACATGTCAGATCATTCAAGGATCATAAATTTTGCATCCGGTGCAGCATTTTTGCCGCAGCCTTCATTTGCAGTTTACGCTGCAAGCAAGAGCTATGTGCTCAGTCTTTCGAGAAGCTTGAACAACGAGCTCAAAGGCAGCGGATGTTATGTAACCGCTGTTTGCCCGGGACCTGTAAAAACAGAGTTTTTCGATATTGCGGAGACCACCGGTAAAATCCCGGTTTACAAGTACCTTTTTATGGCAGATCCCATAAAGGTATGTAAAAAGGCTCTACGCGACAGTATATCGGGATCAGAGCTTTCAGTTTATGGTATCAGTATGAAGCTGCTTGCCATACTCACAAAGCTGGTTCCGATAAAACTCATATTTATGTTTATGAATCTCTGCAGCATTATACCCGGTGTATCAGATGGATCCGGTGCAGGTAGTGCATGGAGAAAGCACAACAAAAACAAAAAGATAACATTGACACAAAATCGCAGAATAAAGCATAGGAAAAAACATTGAAGGAATTAAACATATCCCTAAACGAATCCGGACAACGGCTTGACAAATTACTTCATAAATATCTGTCCAACGCAGGCACCGGTTTCATATACAAGATGCTCAGAAAAAAGAATATCGTTCTAAACGGCAAAAAAGCTGAAGGAAAAGAAATCCTCAAGGAAGGAGACAGTATAAAGATATACTTTTCCGATGAAACCTTTGAGACTATGACAGGCGGTAAAAAATCATTTTCAACGCCGATTTCCGGCGAAGCTTCCGGCACTCGTAAAGGACAGGTCAGCAGCGTTGGGAAAAACAGAAAAAACGATTTAAAATCGAAGCCTCTTTCAAAAACACCTTTGGCAGGTTCCGAAATCATGGATCACCTAAGGCGGCACATAATCTATGAGGACAAGCATCTGCTTGTGCTTGATAAGCCTTCAGGCTGGCTCAGCCAACAGGATGATGCATCAAGTCTTTCCGTAAATGAGCTTTGTCTCATGTACCTTATGAACAAAGGCGAACTCACTGAAAAGCAGCTTGAAACATTTAAACCGGGCATCGCCAATCGACTCGACAGAAACACCTCAGGTCTTATATTGTTCGGTAAAACTCTTCCTGCATTGCAGAGTCTCGCCGAGATGCTCCGAATGAGAACTATCGAGAAATACTATATGGCTGTTGTCAAAGGAAAGCTCGATGAAGCACGCACCATAAAGGGTTATCTGTATAAAGACCGGAAGACCAATAAGGTTACCATCAGAGAAAAAAAGTTTGATGACTCATCAGCAATCAACACTGCTTATGAGCCTGTAAAAGTCACCGATAATTATACTGTACTTAAGGTTCATCTGATAACCGGAAAAACCCATCAGATACGTGCACACCTTGCTTCCATAGGTCATCCCATCATCGGAGATCCCAAGTACGGCAGCAGTAAATCGAACAAATATTATAATGCAGAAGCACATGTCGATCATCAGCTGCTGCATTCCTGGATGTTGACATTTCCAAAGGATCTCACAGGAGTTCTTAAGCATCTTGCCGGGAAGACCATATCCGCCGATCCTCCTGAAGATTTCAGTTATTTCATTTAATATTTAAGTGATAGCGCAAAACGGGTTTTTGCCAATCTGGTACTAAGACAGCATCTATAGTCTGTTTTTAGACCTTACTGACTCTGATAATATATGTTATCTTCTTGATGGTTATAAACATCTCTCAAGAAGAGGTTATATGTTAGCAAAAATTAAAAGTGCCGGACTTTCCGGCATGGATGGCTTTATCGTCACTGTAGAAGTGGATGAGAGTGACGGACTGCCAAAATCAATCATTGTAGGTAATGTTTCTGCATCTGTGCGGGAGTCTCTGGAACGATGTCAGGTAGCATTACGAAATGTCAATATCAATATCCCGCCCAAACGCCTCACTATCAATCTTGCGCCGGCAGACAGACGTAAAGACGGCACCAACTTTGATCTGGCGATAGCGGCGGGCATTCTCAAATCAGTTTTTCTGGACGACGAGTTCCCATTGGACGATTACGGTTTTGTCGGAGAGCTTGGTCTCGATGGACAGGTCCGTCACGTAAACGGAATCCTCCCCATTGTTACTGAGATGAAACATGCCGGCCTGAAGGGCGCCATAGTCCCATACAGGGATGTTCAGGAAGCATTGGTAGTGGAGGGCATGGATATCATTGGTATCAATGATCTGGTGGATCTATGTAATATCATTTCCGGGAAGGAAGCATTTTCAGCCTATCCAAGAGCCGATCCTGTCATGTCCCGTAGTAAAGAATCCTATGATGTAGATTTCTCAGACATTCACGGGCAGTCCTTTGCGGTAAGAGCAGCCCTTATCGCCGCGGCAGGAGGACACAATCTGCTTTTGTCAGGAGTTGCCGGTTCCGGAAAAACCATGATTGCAAGGCGCATCCCCACCATACTTCCGACTCTTACCAAAGAAGAAAATATAGAAATCACCAAGGTCTATTCCATAGCCGGACTTCTTCCGGAAGGCGCGGCACTCATCAATCAGCGCCCATTCAGAACTCCTCATCACACCATCACAACTCCGGCTCTTGTGGGCGGATCATCCCCTCAGGGAGTCGTACCCGGAGAAATAGCTCTCGCCTCAAACGGGGTGCTTTTTTTGGATGAGCTGCCGCTTTTCTCAAAATCATCCATAGAAGCTTTACGACAGCCTCTGGAAGAAAAACAGGTAGTGATCAACCGCCTGAACGGAAGTTTCCGTTATCCCGCCAACTGCATGCTTGTGGCAGCCATGAATCCCTGTCCATGCGGCTACTATCCTGACAGGAACAAGTGTCACTGCACAGAAAGTCAGATAAGACACTATCAAAGAGGTATATCAAAACCCATTTTGGAACGTATAGATCTCTGCGTGGAGGCTTCTCCTGTAAGCTTCAAGGACGCTATCAGCAGAGACTTCTCCATAAGTTCAGGAGAACTCCGTTCCATGGTCCAGAAAGCAAGGGCTGTGCAGAAGATACGTTATGAAGGTCATAGCAAGCTCAGGGTAAATGCCGATATGTCTTCCAAAGATATCGAACACTTCTGCACACTTGATGAACGGTCAAAAGATTTTATCGGAAAAATCTTCGAACTAAAATCCATGTCCATGAGAACATATCACAAGGTGCTCAAGGTCGCGCGAACCATAGCAGATCTCGAAAACTCTCATGAAATAAACATAAGCCATCTAAGCGAAGCAGTCAGCTACAGAGGTCTGGAGGACCACCTTTACGGAAACAGCGGGGAGGTGCGCATATGACCATAACAGACATTGATTTTAAGAGTAAGACGCGTGAACTGACCCCTTTGGACAGGGAATATCCCGAACGCCTCAGGGTGATACAGAATCCTCCAAGAACTCTCTATGTACGTGGTGAACTGCCGGGAGAAACTATGCCAACCGTTGCCATAATCGGAGCAAGGGATGCCACGGATTACGGGCTGGATGTTGCAAGGACCTTTGGACGAATGCTCAGTTCCCGGGGCATTGGCATCATAAGCGGCATGGCAGCCGGAGCTGACAGTGCAGGCCAGTGGGGTGCCATAGAAGGCGGCGGAAAAACATTTGCAGTATTTGGCTGTGGCCTGAATATCTGTTATCCAGCAAGAAACTACCGTCTTTACACTGAGATCCTTAGTCACAGCGGCGGTATACTGTCTGAAGTACCTCTGGATTCTCCACCGCTCCCAAAACAATTTGCATCCAGAAATCGCATCATATCTGCACTTGCCGATGTGATCATCGTGATAGAGGCGAGAGAAAAGTCAGGAACCTTCATCACAGTAAACTGTGCCCTTGAACAGGGCAAACAGGTATTTGCTCTGCCCGGAAGAGTCACCGATTCTTTGTCAAAAGGCTGTAATCAGCTCATAAAGGAGGGCGCTGAAATACTCACATCTCCGGAGGATATACTTGAGTACCTTCATCTTAAATCAAGCGGAGAACAGATACTTATGGAGAAGGATACATCCATGCTGACAGACTCTCAGCGTAATGTTTACAGACTCCTGACACCCGATGCCACCCACATGGATGAAATCCTGCAAAAAAGCGGAATGTCCGTGCAGAAGCTTACCGCAGCACTTCTCGAGCTTGAGATACTCGGCTTTTCCGAATGTACAAAGACAGGATTTTACCGTAGGAAAATATAGTTGACAAAAGCTATTTGTAGCAATAAAATAGCTCAGGCTTTAAAAATTTATCTCTGATTTACAGAGAAGATATAAATCGTTGACGAGGACAGTAACTTTTTTACGTTGCTTCAGAGAGGAGTCGTTAGGTGCGAGACTCTGCAACCGGAACAGTGAAAACCACCTCTGAGAGATCCTTAATCGGATACGTTGATTACGTTATAATCTTAAAAGTGGTTGTTGCATCACGCAGCAGCAATTTGGGTGGAACCGCGAGCAATCGTCCCAATCCTTTTCGGATTGGGACGTTTTTTTATGCATATATTTTTTAGGGAGAAACAAAATGGAAAAAGAAGAGATTTTAAAGGTGTATCGTCACTCTCTTGCACACATCCTTGCCAAGGCCGTAATCGAGATCTATGGCAAAGAGGTTCAGTATGCCATCGGGCCTGAGATTGAGGACGGAGCATACTACGATTTCGCATTACCTGAAGGTAAGACCATAACAGATAAGGATTTCAAGCAGATTGAGAACAAGATGCGTGAAATCATCAAGAGAAGAGAAGACTGGACACGTAAGGAGGTTTCAAAGGCTGAAGCACTTGAGATCTTCAAGGATCAGAAGTTCAAGACAGAGCTCATCAATGATCTTCCTGAAAACGAGATCATCACTATCTACTACACAGGCGAGGACTATGTTGACCTCTGCCGCGGACCTCACGTTGACAACTCTCAGGAGCTTATGAGCGCAGCCTTCGAGCTTCACGCAGCTTCTATGGCTTACTGGAGAGGAGATGAGAAGCGTGACAAGCTTCAGCGTGTATATTTCTATGCATTCCCAAGCAAGGATGAGTTAAAGCAGCACATCAAGATGATCGAGGAAGCAAGAGAGCGCGATCACAAAAAGATCGGTGCTCAGCTCGAGCTTTTCATGTTCGACGAGACAGCTCCGGGTATGCCATACTGGCTTCCACGCGGATGGGTTATGTACCAGACACTCCTTAAGTACAGCCGTGAGATTCAGAAGGCTCATGGATACACTGAGATCTCAGCTCCGCTCATCAACAACAAGAAGCTCTGGCTCATCAGCGGACACTGGGCACACTATCTCAACAACATGTTTATCGTACCGGGTATCGAGGGACACCTTTCTGCCGATGCAGACATTTCAGGTGTAGTTGAGAATATCAAGAACGAGTCAGAGGCACCAAAGTCTGTAAAGATCATGGCAGGCTCTGTAGTTTATAACCGTGAGAACCTTGACACAATGGCAGCAAAGCCTATGAACTGTCCTAACGCCATGATGACCTTTAAGCGTAAGAACCGTTCTTACAAGGAACTTCCTATCCGTTACAGTGAGTACGATGTTCTCCACCGCAAGGAGAAGTCAGGCCAGATGAACGGTCTTTTCCGTGTACAGGAGTTCCGTCAGGATGATGATCATACATTCGTAATGGAATCTCAGATCA
>DGVW01000085.1 GCA_002396005.1 Oribacterium sp. UBA4274 | reverse complement strand
TTCATGCACTGGTTCAAATCAATGTTTTCAACACTCGTATAACTACCATGGTAAAGAAGCATCCCATCTTTTAATTTCATAGAACTGCCCCTTTCCGCTTCAAAACATTACATATATCATCCAAATTGTAGTCATCTCCACTAACATGAAAAACATCATAGCATGACTCTATGTACTGCCAGATATTATATTTTGTAAAAATTCTGTTTGCAGCCGCCCTGGTAAGCTTGTATCTTTCGCTAAAAGCACCTACTAACCTTATTTCCATATACAGAATTTCATTTATCATTATGCACACCCACTACTTTCTTGATAATGCAACTGTTTTCTTCTCCTTAATTATACAATCTTTTCTAAAAGAATGTCATTTCTTTGAAAATAATACGACCATGCCATAACATACCAACATACATATACAAGGACGTCTCTTACCGATGATCTTCATGAGGCATTCGGATTCTGCACTTCCAAGCAGATAGTCCCAGTAGCAAAAATGCGTAACATCATCTCCAATACAAAGAAATGAGAAAGGAAGCCAGGAGCCTAGGCTCCTGCCTCTGAATAAAGGGCCAGCCGTAGCACTGCGGAGGTCGAGCTTCCATTCATGCATAAAGCCCACCAACTTGAACGCGTAACGTGCATCTGTGAAATATATAAAAGTCCTGTAATCCGCTTACAGAGCGGGCTACGGGACTTTTTCTTTCAAAACGCTGTCAAAAACAGGAATATTACACTTGATTCAGTACATCCGACAAGGTCTTCTTCATCTGCTCAATGTCAAGGGGCTTGGAAATATGCCCATTCATACCTGCCTTTTCAGCTTTCAGAACATCTTCACTGAAAGCGTTGGCTGTCATGGCAATTATAGGTATCGATGAAAGCCCGGTGTTTTCAAGACTTCTGATTCTCCTCGCAGCCTCATAGCCATCCATCTCAGGCATCTGGATGTCCATCAGGACAAGGTCATAGTCTCCGGGACGCGAAGTCTCAACTTTTTCCACTGCTTCTTTTCCGTTTTCAGCGGTGTCAAGAGTAAAGCCCATCCTGCGAAGTATCGCAGATGCGATCTCACGGTTAACCCTTATATCCTCAACAAGAAGTACATGTTTTGATGAGAAGTCAACTTCCGTTTTCTTTTCAAATGTGTTTTTTTCAGCTTCTGCAAGGGCATCAGCATCGTCACATACCGGAAGTGACAGGCGCACTGTGAACTCGGTTCCTATACCGGGCTGCGTATCAACAGATATACTGCCTCCCATGAGCTCAACTATGTTCTTGGTGATGGCCATTCCAAGTCCGGTACCCTGAATTCCGCTGACTGTGCTGGTACGCTCCCTCTCAAAGGCATCAAAGACATGCTCTGCAAACTCTTTTTTCATGCCGATTCCGGTGTCCCTGACAGAGAGTTCATACTCTCCGAATCCCGCCTTACGATCTTCAAGCTGATTGATGGTCACAAACACCTTTCCCTCACGTGGGGTAAACTTATAGGCATTTGAAAGGAGGTTCAGGAGCACGCGGTTAAGCCTGTTCTCGTCGCACATAACTACAGGATTTCTTATCCCAGAGCAGGATACGATAAACTCTATATGTTTCTCACTCATCTGGGATGAGAACATATCGCGTATCTCAGAGAGTATCTTCCTGAGATTAACAACAACAGGCTCAAGCTCTACCTTGCCGCTCTCAATCCTGCTCATCTCAAGAATATCGTTTATGAGTGCCAGAAGAAACTGACTTGATGAATCTATCTTATCAAGGTACTCCTTTACCTGCGAAGGTCCTGCATCATCCTGCTTTGCCAGGTTTATATACCCGATTATGGCGTTCATTGGCGTCCTTATATCATGGGACATATTTGACAAAAAAGTTGTCTTGGCACTGCTGGCACGCTTTGCTTCCTCAAGAGCTTCCTGAAGCCTCCTGCTTCTTTCTGCTTCTTCTTTCCTTGCGTCCGTGGTAT
Source organism: Oribacterium sp. UBA4274 (assembly GCA_002396005.1). Taxonomy (GTDB): domain Bacteria; phylum Bacillota; class Clostridia; order Lachnospirales; family Lachnospiraceae; genus Oribacterium. The sequence continues at coordinate 1,211 of DGVW01000085.1, read as the reverse complement.
CAGATTTTAGAAGAAGATAGAAATGTGCTCTTGGATCAACTGTGTAAAATACAAATCGCTTATGGTATACCTCACCATCTGTCTTTGTTGCAAAGTTAACTTCATAGTGATCGCTTTCCGCAAGGCGCTTTTCTATAGTCTCCTCACTGATCTCCTCAAGGAGCCTTTCTTTTTCATCAGAAGTACCGCATATTACGGGAGCGATCTGGTTATCCAGGTAATCCCTGTATACTCCTTCTCTTCCGGCAAAAGCTATATTACCTTTTCTATCAGAAACAGGATTGCTGATAACAACACCATATCGGCCATTCACAAGGTAAGCGATCATGTCGTACTGTCCCGCAAGGGCTTTGTCCATCAGCGCCTTATCAACCATCTCATCGTTGTAAAGGCTCTCTGTTATGAACGCCACTACATCTCCCGTAACCGGCTGCAGGGCAAGTGTGGCCCTGAGCTTGACAAAACGCGACTGTCCCTTGTTGCTTTTACAGAATACTATTTCCTCGGCTGCCGTGTGCCCCTGGTGAAAATACTCCAGCAGGCCCTCCCTGGTAAAGAGATTCTCTGAGTTTTTATCCCTTTCTATGAAAAGATAGTCTTTGCGCTTTCTGAGAAGTTCAGAATAGCTCATAGCAGTCCTGTCACTCTCGTACAGCTCTGTTCCGCCCCTCTCTTCGATAACGTCCTTGGTCAGATTGACACGAAAGACAGACAGTGAGTTCTTGGTAAGATCCTCAAGGTCATTCCTCAGTTCGCTGTACAGCATGTTGAGACGTATCTCGTTCTGTTCAAGTTTACCCACTATCCTGTACAGAAAAAACAGTACCATTGAGACATAGATACTGCCGCCGAAGAGTATCAGCGCAACAATGATATCAGGCTTCCCAAAAAAGCCCACAAAAAGATACCCTGCCAGAAACCCTATGAGCAAGGCAAGTGGAATTACCGCAGCTTTTCGGGTTTCTCCAAGACTCTCCATCTTTTTGACATGCAAAAGAAATCTATGGTACTGGACAATATTCAGCACCATAAGTGCGCTGCCAAGACATATAAGAACAAATATAAGTATTCTCATGAAGTCATCGCTCATTAACATTTACCTGTCAGACTGGTCATCAAGGCCAGTCAATGTATTTACCGTTAACGCAGACACCTGCATATCCGTTAGCAGTCATCACTGCTTTGTCCGACTCCGAAATGGCAGGCTTGCC
>DGVW01000097.1 GCA_002396005.1 Oribacterium sp. UBA4274 | reverse complement strand
TCTAAAGAGGATAATCAGCTTGGAGATTTCTCAAAAACTGATTATCGTTCTCTTGCTGGAAAAAGAAGGAAATGTTTGTGTTCGCAACCGCTCTAACAAAAAGGACTGGCTTGCAATCGTATTTACAAGATACATGTACCTTTCTGTATATCAGAGAAAAGATCAGGATGAACGTACTATAAGTGAAATCTTCAATGTGGGAAGTCTGTAAGAATTATATAAAGAAGGTGAATTCCATGACTGACAAAACAAAAAGAAAACAATTTATTCTTTGCTTCTCTGCTTTCGTAACAAACGGAATGCTGGCTCTTTCCATCGGTTCCCTGCTGCCGTTCCTCCGGGATGCCTTCGGTCTCGATTATGCAGTCTGCGGACTTCTGGTAAGTCTTCATTCCATAGGAAACCTTTGCTCCAGCTTCTTTTCAGGGGCACTTCCCATGCTTATAGGAAAGAAAAAAAGCATTCTGTTCTTTGAAAGCTTCTTCCCTATTTCTTTTCTCCTGATACTTCTTGGAAACTACAGATTCCTTCTTGTTTTTTCCTTCCTGGCAACAGGAATTGCAAGAGGAGCCTCAAGTAATTACTGCAATGCAAAGATCAACTCCATCGCCACCGGCATGGCCTGGGCACTGAATTGTCTCCATGCCTTTTTTGCGGTCGGCGCCTTCTTATTTCCTCTTATTCTGATGTTCATGACCAGAAACGAGAGTCAGAACTGGGTATACGCCTGCGTATTCCTCGCCGTTCTCGGTGTCATGACATGTCTTTTCTACTATCTGATGCCGGAGGATGCCGAGTACGGAAGCCATTCCGGCAAAAAGAAACCTGTAGATAAATCTTCAGACATATCCGCCGATCAGGATATGAACCCGAAGACATCCGGCGCATGCCCGGCAAACGAAAGAAAAACCGGGAAGCCTGCTGCCGCCTTCGGATTTTTCAGGGAGCCGCTCTTTTATATATGTATAGCTACACTGTTCTTCTATTTATGTGCAGAACAGGGCGTTATCGGATGGATGATCACCTATTTCAGGGATACCGGTCTCCTTCAGCCAAATCTCGCTCAGGTCACTGCCAGCATCCTTTGGATAATGATCCTCCTGGGAAGACTCACAACTGCTTTCCTTTCAACGAAGGTGAAAAAAGAGAACCTGCTTCCCACCATGGGCGTAGGCATCGTCCTCTTCTTCATAGTGCTTATACTGTCCAGAACCACCCTTCCTATCATCATCGGAATAATGGGCTTTGGTTTCTCAATGGCAGGCATCTATGCCACAACCGTTTCCTTCGCAGGTGAGCTCATCAGGAAGTACAGCCTTGCCTGGAGCTTTATCCTGACAAGCGCAAGCCTCGGCTCCATCGTCATGCCTGTAATAGTAGGTCTTATCGCAGAGAACTTCGGCATCGCCACAGGAATCGGAAGCATAGCCATTGCCCTTTTCATCGACATGATCTGCATCATGGTGCTGGTCAGATTTGTAAAACACACCGGTCATGTCAAGGAAGATTCAAAGTCTGTAGCACAAGCGGTATGATCTGAAGAGCTTACTCTGCCGGAATATATAAAAATTCCTCAGGTGCAGGCATTCATTGAAATGATTAAGATTTGTAGCGCATGAGCCGTAGAAGACTCAGCAGTTACCTGTATATACAAACCGCAGCTTTTCCTCCGCAACTGTCTTTAACCTGTATATCTTATCCACCGGCGTTGCCATTCTGTCCATCATATGAAAACGTGGAAAGAATCTCGATATATGAAGCGGGATTGATGGGTCCAGCGAACTTACCCAGGCACTAAGCTGAGACATTTCTTCCTCGGAATCATTTTCCCCCGGAATGATAAGTGTCGTCAGTTCCACATGACTGTACTTTACGCTTTCAGCTATAAAGTTCATAACCATCCTGCGGTCACCCTTCAAAACTTCCCGGTAGTATCTGTCTGAAAATCCCTTTAGATCTATATTCATGGCATCCACATAAGGAAGCAGCTCTTTAACTGCCTCCACATCTGCCATTCCATTGGTCACAAGCACGGTTTTCAGACCTTTTTTAACAAGAAGCTTTGCGGTATCCAGAACATATTCAAAGGATATCAGTGGCTCATTGTATGTAAAAGCCACCCCTATGTTTCCATTTATCTTCTGAGCTTCCGCTATCTGTGTCAATGTCTCCGGCGCCACATATCTCGCACGCATTTTAGTTTCATTGACCTCTTCTGACCATGAGATACTGTAGTTCTGACAAAACGGACAACGAAGATTGCAGCCATAGCTCCCCACAGACAGAATAAGGCTCCCAGGCATAAACTTTCTAAAAGGTTTCTTCTCTATAGGATCCAAAGCAATGGAAGTAAGCATCCCATAATTCTCCGGAACCACCCTTCCTTCCCTGCAGGTTCTGACACCGCAAAACCCATAACTGCCCTCTCTTATTTCACAATGCCGATAACATACATTACACTTTGCCATAGTCTCCTGTTATAGAGTTGCAGTTTCATCGATTCTCGTATCTTTCCCACTGCATCCTCTTCTCTTTTTTCACCTATACATGCCTTACAACCTCAAATCTTTGAAGCTGTATGGTTTCATCAGTCTGAATTCCGCCCTTTTGCCTTGCTATATCTATCTGTTGCTCCACAGTATCAACCCCATCAAGGTCCGGAAGGAGCAGTCCTCTCTTTCTTCCGGAAGTCACGATCACCCCATATCTTTTTACATCAAGTTCTTCCGGTCCGCTGATATCTTCAGTTTCACCAAGTACATCAACATTTATGTCAAGATACGGAAGCTCTTCCGGGGTGATGGGACTAAACCGTGGATCCCGTGTCGAAGCGCTTATGGCATTCTGTATTATCTCCTCAGCGACCGATGATGCTGTGGGCAGTATAGTTCCTATACAACCTCTCAGTCTCCCAGCCTTATGAATGGACACAAAGGCGCCGGCTGTTTTTTTTAGCATTTCGTCCGGAAGTTCCTTTGGCACTTCTATCCTTTTACGATACATGATGTAACTTTCAAGTGCTTCTCTGGCAAGACGTACATAATCATCGGATTTTTCAGCTTTATTTTTCAGGTTTTTTCTAATCTTTTCCAGGTACACATCAAGAAAATGTCTCGTTTCATCAGCACACACCGGATAAAAAGACGCTATCCCATAACCGACTCCCGTAACATCCTGATGTGAAAAAACTTCGGATCTAACCTTCATGCCATCCAGTGCTCCTGCCATGATTACAAAGGAACGATGCCCGCACTCCGCAGCCTTCCGGCAGAAATCTTCACTAAAATCAAACATTTCCAAAAAAGCGGCCCGGCCTGCCACATCCATGATCCTGTCATCGTACACAGGACCTTCCCCGGCAAATCCATAGGGACCATGTTCCTGCAGCTTATGTGAGAGATCCCCGCTTGCGATAAAAACTGCACGCCTTCTACACTCATCCACTGCCTTTTGAATCAGCATTCCCAAATGATAATGTTCAGGAAGCGAAAGTCCCGATAGACCTATACGTATGATTTTTGCACCTTTATATTTATTCCGGATAAACCAAAGAGGAACCATGGTGCCATGGTCAAGTGAAGGATCCTTTTCTCCCAGCACGCCTGCAGGAAAATCCTCATTATCTGCAAGTTCACAGATCTTATCTCTCAGTTCCTCATCATATTCTTCATCAAATTTAACTTCTGATGCCCTGAACCTTGAAAAATCACCTTTTGCTCCTGTACCAGGTGAAATATGAAAGTAGTCGGAATACATGATGCTGTGGGGACTTGTTATGATGATAGTCTCCGGTTTCAGTTCTTCGATTTCCTTTGCCACCCTTTCATAAGCATCGATAGTATCCTGAATGCTTTTTTCACCGCCTTTTCCTATCTCCGGAATGATAAGCGGCGGATGCGGAACCATAAATGCAGCCTGAATAGCCATAATATTTCACCTCCTGTTACAGGCACAAAAGCACTGCAAAAATGATTCACTCATCTTTACAGCGCTGAGAATTAACTATTCCAATATCAGTCCTTCTTTAATCATGATTTTTGATGTGCTGAACCACTAAAATCATAAATCCTGACGGAGCTACCATCGATATCTCTGTCCTCGATATTCTGCATGTTATGATGCATTTCAAAACCGAGATTCTTAAACAGACTTATAACAGAATCTACATCCTTAACTACGACTTGCGGTCCAAATGATGTTATCTTCATAGTCGATTTGTTCCTCCTTATAAATCACATTTGTTTGAACTAACTGTTCCTGATTGAAATAGTATTTTCTATTCAATAGCCTACTCAGTTTATCATCGTCACAAATCGGGAAATAAATTAGAAAATTTTCACTTTTATTCCAAAACAGGTTTATTTTGAATTCCTATTTTAAAAATTTCGGCTACAAATTCACCAGCAAATTTAGTAAATTCTTCATCACTCTCGTTTTCTTCCTCTGTATCATCTTTAGCATTCTTTCCGACAGTGATCTTATTTGTTACAACATCTACCGAACCGGAAGTGTTGGAAACCGCTGTATCTGCTGTCTTTGTCTGTACGACTCCGTTCACCACCCATGCTCCGCTGGGATTTACATAATAGCTATCTGGTGTAACCGTGTTGATAAAACAGTATCCGCTTGTATCAAAGTAGTAGCACTCTGATACGCCGTCATTGTTTCTGTCTATCCAGGACCAAGTGTTCTTTGGATATGAACCGTTTCCTTCGTCATACCAACAGCCATTTGCGTCACTCTTCCATGCTCCTGCAAGAGCTGTGAAGCTTGCTGCCATTGCTACTAAAACTGTTGTTGCTGCTAATCTTGTTTTTCTCATAATTTTTCCTCTTTTTCTTTCTTTATTATTTGAATTACTGTTTACACTTATATATGTGCTCAAACTAAAGGGTCAGACCCCATTGTCTGACCCCAAATAACTTTGGAAACCCCCACTAAACTTTGGAGACCCAAAAAAGAACGCCATGGATGTTTTCCATAGCGTCCGCGGTTCATGTATTCAGTTTAGGTGTTCTATTTATATGTTTTATGTGTTTAATTTAATTTCTTTTTATCAGAACTTCCTTTCCCTCAAA
>DGVW01000022.1 GCA_002396005.1 Oribacterium sp. UBA4274 | reverse complement strand
TCTCAGTTAGAAGAGAAGGATGCAGTGTTGGAAGAGAATAGAGCAGCGTTGGAAGAGAAGGATGCAGCGCTGGAAGAGAATAAAGCAGCATTGGAAAAGAAGGATGCCGAGATAGCGGCTTTAAAGGCAAAGCTTGCTGAGCTTGGATATTGAGTGATGATGCTTATTCATGGTAAATGGTGTAGAGGTTTATTTTACGGTATTTGTTTTGCCGGTGGTTTATTTGTGCTGTTTTTTTTATCGGCGTGTACTGGGATTTTTGCTAAAAAGAATAATGATATCGTTGCAGGAAGTTATGATGGCAATGTCCTTTCTTATAGTGAAAGTGATGAAATGACTTCGATTATAAATGATTCACTTTGGAAGGATTCTGAGAGTGTTAATGCTGTCATCATTTCCGACCTGCACTACACGGGTAATAAAAAGATAGATCATCTGAGTGTACCTGGGATTGGAGCTGCGGAAGAGATTACAGATACCATAATTAAAGAAGTTATTGCGAAGCATCCGGATGTTTTTATCATGACAGGAGATAATACTAATAGTGGTTCACCTGATGATGTGGCAGGACTTGTATCGAAATTACAGGAGATTAAGGATAATGATATATCTATCATAATTACCACAGGTAATCATGATTTTGACCGCATGGATGAGTCAGAGTATGAAAAATCGTATTTCAATCTTCTTAATCCTGTAGATAGAGATACTGCATCACTTAGTTATACTGCCATCGTAAAAGATGTGGTATTTCTGGCAATGGATGATAAAGCATTACATCTAGGGGCACAAGGAGAGCTTTCTCCGAAAACGATGCAGTGGCTTCGGGACATGCTTGATAAATATAAAGGACACAAAATCATTTTCTTATCCCATCATAATGTTCTTTATGGTGCAGAGGGACAAGGTGCGGAATCACATGTTATACATAATTCAGATCTTTCAAAAGTGCTTCGTGACGGCGGTGTCAAATTGGCTGTTACAGGACATATGCATACACAGTATATAACTGAGTCAGACGGACTTTGGGAGATTTTAAGTGGCATGCCTTTTGCGGGGAGACATCTTTTGGTGAATCTTTCTTTGGGTGAAGACAGGATGATTTACTATGCAGAGACGATAGATTTTGATACATATGGAACATCTGTAAAACCAAAACTTGAAACTCTTGAAAAAGAAACAAATGTCTTTATGCAGAAAACATTTACTTCAATTCTTGAGGCGGAAGGGCTGACAGGACAGAAAAAGGACAATGTTTTAAAACTTATAAACAGATTTTTCCTATATTATGAAGAAGGAACTTTGGCGGAACATAGTGAAGAACTGAAGGCTGAGCCGTTATACAGAGATATGATAAAGGTTCTGTGGAATCATAACTATGGTCCGTGGATTCAAAGTATGGTTGAAACAACTGAATATAGTGGAAGAATTCTGGAACTTGATATGTAATCATAGAACTTTATATTGACATAAGTATCGTATTTACGCCCCGGCGAGTGTGATTTTTGCCGGGGCAGATATTCTTTTATTTTAATATGAACTGAGTTCACATAGATAGGGATATTTTTTAATACTGCTTAAGGTGGATGGCAAATCCTGCAATCATCTTATCAAGATATACGAACTTCATAGTTCCATCCTCGTTGTATGTAGCAGTTTCTTTCTTTAAGCCCATCCCTCTTTTCTCGAAGAAGTCAGCAGCCTTGGCTACATCGTGAGCACCGATTGCGATATGACCTTTCTCACCGGGACCGTCTTTCTTCATGATCTCGATGAGATCTGAAGCAAAAATTGAACTATTGCCAACACGTGGAAGAAATCCCATCAAAGTATGGAATTCATCTGCAATACGTAATGCATCCTCTTCGCCATCTGCGTTGATACCTACATGAAGTACACAAAGTCCCAGTTCCTTAACTGCATCAAAATCCTTTGACATTAAATCAGCCATAATATACCTCCTTGGGTTATGTTAGTGTTTTGATAAGCGCTTTCAGCACTTGATCTTTTTAAAATAATAAGCATGGGATACATGCGTAAACTAGTTTACCACCAATATATAAAAAATGCATCATGTGATTAAAAAAAGATGTGAGTGACAAGCAATGTCCACTCACATCTATATATTATCTTACAATGGCATAAGCCATATCAGCGAAGTAGATAGCCAGCATCAGACCACCTTCAATTCTTGAAATCCTATGAGAACTTGTAGCAAAAATCAGTGCGATGATCGTAACAACAATCAGGATCATCATATCTATACAGGAAGCGATATTGACAGTTACAGGATGAATGGTTGCTGATACTCCAAGTATAAACAGGATATTGAAAATGTTTGACCCGACAGTGTTGCCGATAGCCATGCCTGACTCCTGCTTTCTGATGGCAACGATTGATGTTACGAGCTCAGGAAGTGAAGTTCCGAATGCAACTACTGTAAGACCGATAAGGGTTTCAGTCATACCTAAGGCTCTTGCGATTTCCTTGGCACAGTATACAACTACCTGACCGCCTGCAATGATGATCAAAAGACCGGCAAGAAGTATCAATATAGATTTTCCTAAGCTGTACTGTGGTACATCGTCCGCTTTGGAACCACTTTTTCTTGCAGCTATAACTAAAACTGCGATGTAGCCGATAAGCAGAAGGACAAGGACGATACCGTTTAAACGAGACACAACTCCTGCAGTCTGGGAAACATCAAGGCTGAAAGGATTAACATGTAATAGGAGAGGACCACAGCTTGCTGCGAGTGTAAGTATTGTGATGAGGATGGAGAAAGGGATGTCGCGCTTTAGCACATCATTATCTACAGGCATAGGCTTCATTACAGCGCAAATGCCGAGAATAGCGAGTAGATTAAAGAAATTTGACCCTACAACATTGCTTATGGCGATTTCATTGGAACCTTGAAATGCTGCTGATGTACTTACTGCAAGTTCCGGTGCGCTGGTTCCCATAGCTACGATTGTGAGACCGATGATGAGACCTGGTACATGAAAACGTGTTGCGATGGATGAACTTCCGCCAACAAACATATCAGCGCCCTTGATAAGAGCGAACATTCCAAGTGCCAAAAATAAGATGTAAATAAAAATCATACTTTCCTCCGATTCTTTTCTCAAAAAAAGAGACTCCTACTGCTCAAACTGCAGTAAAAGTCTCGCTTTTAAAAACATACCCCGGGGACCCATCGTCCCGTACTGACGGAATATGTAACACATACTGTGCAAGCTACTCCCTGATACTCGCGGACAAGTATAAACTCTTAAAAAGAAAAGTGTCAATAACAATAGTTTTTTTTCATAAAATTTATTTCTAAAATTCGGAAGTTATATGCATTTACAAAAGAATATTAATTGTTAAAATTTTACTGAACTTAAAATTGTGTAACAATTATTGATATGGTGGTATGTGAAATATCAAATAGTGAATATCACCAGAGGAGACTTTTTATGGCAATTGTTTATGATGAAGCAAACAAGTATTTCAGACTTTTAACTAAAAACAGCGAGTATCAGATAAAGATAGACGAGGTAGGTCTCGCTATACATACATATTATGGAAAACCGACATACGGTACTGAGATGAGCTATCAGATCATCCCTATCGATCGTGGATTTTCAGGAAACTTATATGAACTTAAACTGAACAGAGGCCGTTCTATCGATGTGCTTCCACAGGAGTTTACCGGATGCGGTATTGGTGATTTTAGAGTCAGCTCACTCAATGTTATTTCGGCAAACGGAAGCCACAGCTGTGACCTCAGATATAAAACTCATGTCATAACAGATGGCAAGGAGCCTATTCCGGGGCTTCCTTATGTAAGACCTTATGAGGATAATGTTTCTACTTTGGTGATTACATTGGAAGATAAGCTTATCGGTCTTGAAGTTGAGCTTTACTATTCGGTATTTGAAGATAAAGATATCATCACAAGACATACCAGACTTATAAACAAGGCTGATTCTGTACTTGACGTGACCAAAGCATCATCAGGTATGCTGGATCTGCAGTTCGGGGACTGGGATGAGGTTCATTTTGTTGGCAAACATACTATGGAACGCCAGTTTACAAGAAACCACCTTTCACAGGATATCAGAGTCATCAGTTCCAAACGTGGTATGAGCAGTCACCATCAGAATCCATTTGTCATAATCTGTGATCACGATGCAGAGGAAAACTATGGCGAATGTTATGGCATGATGCTTATGTACTCTGGAAATCACAAGTTTGAGATTGAGCAGGATCAGGCCGGAGCCACCAGAATCGTGGCAGGAATCAATGATGATAACTTCAGCTGGAAGCTTTTACAGGGTGAAAGTTTCGATACTCCGGAGCTCATCATGACCTACACAGACGGCGGCTTTGAGACATTAAGTCATAACTATCACAACATCATCCGTGAGAATGTTTGTGACAGAAAGTATATGGACATCAAGAGACCTGTACTGATCAATAACTGGGAAGCTACCTATTTTGATTTTAATGCTGACAAGATCATCGATATCGCAAAGACTGCGTCAGACCTTGGTGTTGAAATGATGGTTCTCGACGATGGTTGGTTCGGCAAGAGAGATGATGACAACTCCGGCCTTGGTGACTGGTTTGTCAATGAGAAGAAACTCATAGGCGGTCTCAAGAGAATATCCGATGAAACAGATAAGCTCGGTATGAAGTTCGGACTTTGGTTTGAGCCGGAGATGATCAATGAAGATTCGGAGCTTTTCAGAAAGCATCCTGATTGGGCGCTGAGAGATCCTGACAGAAATCCTACTATGTCCAGAAACCAGATGGTCATCGACATGAGTAACAAGGCAGTTGAGGATTACCTTTTCGACTGCATCAGTAAGATACTTGCAAGTGCACATATTTCATATGTTAAGTGGGATTTCAACAGAAGCGTATGCAATGTTTATTCCAACAATCTTCCTGCAGATCGTCAGGGAGAGACAGCTCATAGATTTATGCTTGGAACTTATTCACTCTTGGATCGTCTCTTGAAGGCGTATCCTGATCTCATGATCGAGGGCTGTTCAGGCGGCGGCGGACGTTTTGATGCCGGCATGCTGTTCTATTGCCCACAGATCTGGTGTTCAGATGATACTGATGCCATCGAGCGACTTGATATACAGGAGGGAACTTCTTTTGGTTACCCTGTAAGCACTGTAGGCAGCCATGTTTCTGCTGTGCCTAATCATCAGACAGGAAGAACTACACCACTCAATACCCGCGGTATAGTTGCCATGTCCGGTACTTTTGGGTATGAGCTTGATATCACTAAGCTTTCAGAGGATGAGAAGTCAGAGATAAAAGAGCAGATCAAGACATTTAACAGCTACTACTGGTTGATACAGAAGGGCGATTACTATAGACTGACCAAGGCAGGACAGAATGAGATTTACAAGGCGTGGGAGTTTGCTGCAAGAGATAAGTCCGAGGCTCTTTTAAATATTGTAGTCAAGAGATCCCAGGCCAATGCCAAGATTAAGAACATCAGACTCAAGGGACTCGATGAGGCATCTGTGTACAGACTTCAGGGAACAGATCAGAGAATGACAGGGGCAGCTCTTATGCATGGCGGATATGCTCTGAATCTTTCCATGGGAGATTACCCTGCAGTACAGCTTCATTTTATAAAAGAAGTGTAAAGTGTCGATATAAATGATGATGCTTTCTCTGTAGAACATCAAAAAGGATATGAATTTTACAGCATTTTAATGGAGGGTTTAATATGTACAATGTGAGAGAAGTTGAGAAGGATATATGGTGGCTCGGTGCGTCGGACAGGAGACTTGAGCTTTTTGAAAATGTTTATCCTTTGCCGCTTGGTATGTCCTATAACAACTATGTCATCATGGACGATAAGACCTGTCTTATGGACGGCATAGATGACGCAGTTACAAGACAGTTCATGGATAATCTTGAACATGTACTGGGAGGAAGAAAGCTTGACTATATGGTGGTTCAGCATATGGAACCGGATCACTGTACCTGCATCCCTCAGCTCATCAGTAAGTATCCTGAGATGAAGATAGTTGCATCACAGAAGGCTGTACAGATGATC
>DGVW01000067.1 GCA_002396005.1 Oribacterium sp. UBA4274 | reverse complement strand
CTTTGGAGGGACATCATATTCCTATCGGGAATCATCATGCCAGGAGGGTCAATAAACCCGAGTACGAGACATTTGACCTGATCATCGCCATGGATGAAGAAAACAAATATAACCTCAACAGGCTCTTTGATAATGATCCGGATAATAAAGTCCATTATCTCATGGAGTACACGGATACTCCTGATGCCATAATTGATGACCCCTGGTATACGAGAGATTTCGAAATGGCTTATAGGGAGATATATAAGGGATGTAGTGGTTTGATAGAGGCAATTAAAAGTAAAAAAATCAAATGAAAATATATGCCCTGATGAAGTATACTGATTAATAGCAAACACTATTTGATGAGGGTGGCATACACCATCAAAACATCCTTAATATAAAATAATCCATTATCGTTTTTGACACACTTATCACATTAAAGGAGGACCGAACTATGAACGAGACATTAAAAGTACTTGAGAGCAGAAGAAGCTGCAGAAAATTCAAGCCTGATATGGTTGAGAAGGAAAAGCTTGATGCTATTTTAAAGGCCGGAACTTATTCCGCAACCGGAATGGGAAAGCAGAGTCCCATAATCATTGCTGTTACCAATAAGGAACTGAGGGATGCCATCTCGGAGGAAAACAGAAAGATCGGCGGCTGGAAGGAAGACTTTGATCCGTTCTACGGAGCACCCATTATCCTTATCGTTCTGGCTGACAAATCTGTTCCAACATATATCTATGATGGTTCTCTCGTAATGGGAAATCTTATGAATGCTGCCGAAAGTCTCGGAGTGGCAAACATTTGGATTCACAGGGCAAAGCAGGAATTCGAGTCTGATTTCGGAAAGCAGATTCTCGCAAAGCTCGGCATCGAAGGTGACTACGAAGGCATCGGCCACTGTGCTTTGGGATATGCCGCAGGTCCCGCTAATGAAGCTGCACCAAGAAAAGCGAACTATGTTTACCATGTCGACTGAGATGAATAACATCCTTACCGGATGTCAGGAGAATTAACCATAAATATATAGTAGTTGGAGGTTTCACATATGTTAGAAGTTGGCACAAAAGCACCGTCATTTGAACTTCCGGATCAGAACGGAGTAATGCATTCCCTTGATCAGTACAAGGGGCAAAAAGTCATCCTTTACTTTTATCCAAAGGACAATACTGCCGGCTGTACAAAACAGGCCTGCGGATTTTCAGAGCGATACCCTCAGATAAGAGAAAAGGGGGCTGTAGTTCTGGGAGTGAGCAAAGACACTGTTGCCTCCCACAAAAAGTTCGAGGAGAAATATGGTCTTGCCTTCACACTTCTTGCCGACCCGGAGCGCAAGGTTATCGAAGCATACGACGTATGGAAAGAGAAGAAGAACTACGGAAAGGTATCAATGGGTGTAGTTCGTACAACCTACCTTATTGACGAGGAAGGTATCATCATTAAAGCGAATGACAAGGTCAAAGCCGCAGATGACCCGGAAAAGATGCTGAATGAGCTGTGACATCACAGAAAAGATGTTGAATGAGCTGTAACATATCAAAGAATACTTTGAAAAATTTCCGAAATCTGACATGAATCATTGACACTTCATGATTTATGTCAGATTCTTTAATTAACGATACAAATGAGCTGTTTTTAAATCGAAGGAGTAATACCATGCCAATTCTTGCTTCATTTATGGTGCCGCACCCTCCGCTTATCATTCCGGCTGTAGGACAGGGCGGAGAGAAAAGTGTTCAAGAGACTATAGATTCCTATGAGAAAGTGGCGGATGAAATAGCTGAACTAAAACCCGAAACTATCATCATCACAAGTCCTCACAGCATCATGTACTCGGATTACTTCCATATTTCTCCGGGACATGGTGCCAAAGGAAATTTCTCGCAATTCAGAGCTCCGGAGGTTTCCTTTGAGGAATCCTATGATGAGGAGCTTCGTGACTTAATCTGTGAAATAGCAAGAAGCGAGGATTTCCCGGCAGGAACATTAGGTGAAAAAAATCCTTTACTAGATCACGGGACCATGGTTCCTCTATGGTTTATAAGGAACAAATATAAATCCGGAAAGATCCTGCGTATCGGTCTCTCAGGACTCGGCCTGCCTGAGCATTATCACCTTGGAGAGATCATTCAGAAAGCTGTTAATGCCTGTGACCGGCGGGTAGTGTTTGTGGCCAGCGGTGACCTTTCCCATAAATTACAGGCTCACGGTCCCTACGGTTTTGCCTCCGAAGGTCCTGTTTATGATGAAAGGATCATGGATGTTGCAAAAAGAGCAGCTTTTCAGGAGATGTTAGAATTCAGTGAGGACTTTTGTGAAAGGGCAGCAGAGTGCGGTCACCGTTCCTTTGTGATCATGGCCGGAGCATGGGACGGCATGAATGTGAAATCCAGGGTTTTCTCCCACCAGGACGTTACAGGTGTAGGCTATGGCATAGCTTCTTTTTATCCGGAAGGCCCCGATGAATCCAGACATTTTCTAAAAAGACATATGGATCATATAAAAGATGAATTAAAGATTAAATCAGAGCAATCCGATGAGTATGTACGGCTGGCAAGAGCATCTCTTGAGAGCTATATATTGAACCGAAAGAAACTGGAGGTTCCACATGATCTTCCGGCTGAAATGTTGGAAAGAAGGGCAGGGGCATTTGTTTCCATACATAAGGACGGGAGACTCAGAGGATGTATCGGAACCATCCTTCCAACCGCACCATCCGTTGCTGAGGAAATCATCCGGAACGCCATCAGTGCTTCCACAATGGATCCGCGTTTTAATCCCATAACTCCCGATGAGCTTCCTTACCTTGATATCAATGTAGACATTTTGGGCGATCCCGAAGACATTTCCGGTCCCGAAGATCTCGACGTAAAAAGGTACGGCGTTATCGTCAGCTGCGGAAACAGAAGAGGACTGCTTCTTCCGGATCTTGACGGAGTAGATACCGTGGAACAGCAGATTTCCATTGCGAGACAGAAGGGCGGGATAGACATTGACGAACCTGTGAAGCTTCAAAGGTTCGAGGTAGTAAGACATATCTGAACAGTTTTTCAGTCGCGAAACAGCATGAAAATTTTTCAATATGCGCCTTAGCCTGAGCTATTAATTAACCGCTAAAACCTTCTAAGTAGGTTCAATCCTTTGTGAATAATCCGAACATTTATATTAATAAAAAAGCTGTCGACTAAAATTTAAGATTAGAAATATCAATATTAAGGAGATAATCCTATGCTCGCACAGGTAGCTACAGTTACTACACAGAATTTCTCAATGGACTATTGTAAATTCGGACAGGGCGCAGAGACTCTTGTTGTGATTCCGGGTCTGAGTGCCCAGAGTGTCATGCCTATGGCTGACCTTATGGCAGATGCATACAAGCTGCTCACTGATGATTTTACGATTTATGTATTTGACAGAAAAAAGGGCGAACTGACTATGCCCTATACCATAAAGGATATGGCAGATGACACTGCGGAAGCAATAACTGAACTTGGACTTTCCAATGTCAACATATTTGGCGCATCTCAGGGAGGAATGATCGCCATGGAGATAGCCATTGAACACCCGGAACTGGTTGACAAGCTGGTTCTCGGATCCACATCTTCCCATGTTCGGGATGATGAGTTCCAGGTCTTCGATACCTGGATTAAACTTGCGAAGGAGAGAAGGGCTGAGGAACTGTATCTTAATTTCGGTGAAAAGGTATATCCTGAAGACGTTTTTGTAGGCTCAAAGGAAGGATTGATCCAGGCTTCGAAGACATTAACCGATGAAGATTTTTCACGTTTCATCGTACTCACCGAAAGCCTAAGGCACTTTGATATCTCAGCCGATCTCAATAAAATCACCTGTCCGGCTTTGGTTATCGGTTCAAAGACAGACAAGGTTTTGGGTGGAAATGCCTCTGAGCTGATAGCATTAAGCCTCAGCAACAGCTCTGATTGTGAGCTTTACATGTACGATGGATACGGTCATGCAGTATATGACTGTGCTCCGGACTATCCGGAACGGATATTAAAGTTCTTAAAGAAATAACACATCATAACAGCACGCATTACCGTCTTTTCCAAGAAAGAAATGTAAACAATACATTTCACCGTGCAAATAACAGGAGAGTTTAATGTTTAACTGGATCAGCGACTTCAACTACGATTTTGCCATAGCAGCGATTCCTATACAGATAATACTTCTTGTATTCTATGGAGTCCGCAGGAATCTCCCTGTAGGCCAGAGCTTTTGCTTCTGGCTTGTTATGGTTGCCAATCTGGTGATGACCTCTGCCGATATCATTTCCTGTGAAATGAATGAGATATGGACAGAATTCCCGCTGTGGGTTATGTATGCTATCAATCACGCATATTTCCTCGGGTTTATCGTCAGAGGCTGGGCGCTCTTTGCCTATACTGCAGAAACGTCGCACTTCCTGAAAAACAGTATTCTATACAAGCTGCTTGCTTCAATACCGGCATTGGTGGCTGTTTTCCTGATTTTTTCCACCCCCTGGACTTCAGCTATCTATACCATTGCAGCTGATGGATATCACAACTGTTCTTTATACGGCATTATTTATTTCGATACCTATTTCTACATTATTTTTTCAATATTCATTGTTTTGTTTCAATGGAAAAAACTGTCGCCAAGGATCAGAGGAGGTCTTCTTTCCTTTAATCTCTTGTTACTGTTCGGTATCATCATAAGGAAACAGTTCTATCATATGCTGGTAACAAGTTATTTCAGCATCCTTTCCATCATTATCATTTTCCTGACTACAGAAAACCCGGATCTCTACAGAGACAGCAGAACGAAGCTTCTAAACAAGGAAGCCCTGGACATGATCGGCCTGGATTACTGGGAAAGAAATATTTCCTTCAGTCTTATAGTCATGACTGTTCACAATTATGAGACCTCAAAGTCAGTTTATGGCATCAATCAGGTAAATGAGAGCCTTAAAATGATGGCAGCATGGGTAGTTAAGACATATCCTGGTTTGAATTGTTTTTATACCAGAAACGGAACCTTTATCGTTCTTATGAGAGGACAGATGCCCGGTGATCCCGAAACCATCATGAAGGACTGGAAGGAGAAATACACAGCCTTTCAGAAATCCTGTGAGACTCCGGTTACCATGAAGGTATCTGCGATATTCCTACCGGGATATTTAGTTGACAGGAATAATATCACCATGGGTGATATGGCAAGATATGCAAGGTTTAATGCCTATGCCGAAAACCACCGTGGAAACTATGTTTTTTCAGAAGGTATGCTTGATGGAGTCAAAAAGCAGAAATCACTCGAAAAAGCAGTAAAGGATGCCATAGCCAACAACAGATTTGAGGTTTACTTCCAGCCTATATACTCCGTAAAAACCGGAAAGGTGCAAGGTGCGGAGGCATTAGCCAGATTAAAGGATCCAACCATCGGTTTTATATCACCCCTTGATTTTATTTCAATAGCAGAAAAGAACGGAGACATCATCGAGATAGGAAGACAGATATTTGAAAAGGTCTGTATATTCCTTGAAAACACTGATACAAAAGGTTTGGGCATCGAATATATCAATGTTAACCTTTCACCAATCCAGTGTATGAGCAACAGTCTTTCACAGGAGCTCTCAGATATAGCAAAAAAGCATGGCATATCTATGGATATGTTTGATTTTGAGATAACTGAGTCCCTGATAGAAGATTACGAAATGATCCAGATGCAGATTGCAGGACTTCGTAACATGGGAGCCGAACTGTCTCTTGACGATTTCGGAACCGGTTCTTCAAACCTTACAAGCCTTATGAATCTGCCAATCCACGTTGTTAAGATAGACATGACATTTACTAGATCTTTCTTCTCAGGAAAGGCCGAATTCCTGCCGGATCTCATTAAACTTTTCCAGCGCTCCAATATGGCAATAGTTGTTGAGGGCATCGAAACAGTAGAAATGAAGAACAAGATGGCCGAGCTTGGCTGCGACTATGAGCAGGGGTACTACTTCTCAAGGCCACTGCCTCCGGAAGAGTTCATTGAATACATGAAGAACCAGATTGCATAAAATACTTTTCCGCCATCATGATTCAGCGGCGCAAATAGTAATGAAATATATTTTCACACTGGGGTCAGCACAAATAATAACCAATAAATTAGGAGTTCAGGAAAATCCTGAACTCCTTTTTCTTACATCAGTTCAATGAGCTTGATCATATCATCGGTATCATCTGTCATGAAGCTTGTAAATGCTATACAGATATAATAATCATCCTGGATACCCATGTACTCTTTTTGATAAATATCATATTCATCATCTATCAATCCGTGTGCAGAAAGAAGATATGTATCCTTTCCTGAAACCTTTTTCTTTACTACAGATACATCCTTGGTTTCGATACCTGCTTCCTTAAGGGAATCCTTTATATCAGGAATACTGTCTTCAAACATTTTCTTGATGTCTGTTTCACCATCGGAAAGAGATATTGTGACACAAATGTTACCTAAAGTGTCTTCGTTTTCAGCATAGGCAACGGTAACAGGATTACCCTCTTTAATGCTCTTGATAACAGCATCCTTATCTTTTATAAATTTTTCTGTAGATCCATCTATTTCAGCAACTGCCGCTGCATCGCCGAAGATGAATCCATCAGGGACAGCAAGCTTGAGACCGAAATAGTCATTCTCATAAACATTCTTCTTGACTGATCCCAAAGACAACTCTTTCTTTTCGGATTTAGTTGACTTAGAGTTTGTTTTCTTTGTGCTTGTAGCCGCAAAAGAAATAAGTGACTGATTAACCGGTGCCACACTGAAAAGCATAGCAGCAGTAAGAGCTGCAGCAATCTTTCTTCTTACAAAATGTCTCATTATTAACTCCTTTCCTAAACATCATTTCCCTGGTTTACGCCCGGACTATCAAGGCCCATAAAGAGATGGCATAACAACAATACCATTTAGCATATATCATTTAAGATTTTATCGACAAAAAATGAGCAAAAAATAAGTATTCTTATTTGGGCTAAAGTAATGGATTTACGATTTTTTCCATATCACATAGCAGGATGAGGATGTTGAAAAGTTAATGCCTTCAACGGCGACGAATTTGATGTGAAAAGTGGCTTTTTGGGATATAATGAATAAGTCCGACTAATAGCAGGAGAGTTAAGAGTTTATTGCTGTAAATTGAGGGGATGTATATGTTTTGTCCAAATTGTGGAAATGAAATAAGCGATGAAGCAAGGTTCTGCGTAAAGTGCGGGGCAAAAATGCCGGATACGGAGCCGGTACCAAACTATGCTCAGGTTCCTCAGGAGGATAATCCGTCACAGGAATTTGCCGCCGAACCGGGTTCAGCAAATGACATGTCTCATAAGGATTTAGGTCCGGCAAATATCAGGCCGGTTCACGAAAAAAACCGCCTGCCGCTGATAATAGGCCTGGCTGCGGTCTTCCTGTCCGCTGCTGTCATTGGCAGTGCGATGCTGATATGGCAGAGCAGTCCCGGAGAATCCATTAAAAAACAGCTAATACTGGGAGAAAAGTTTCTTCTGGAAGAAAATTATGAACAGGCAATTCTGGCCTTTGAAAAGGCCATAGAGATTGACCCGAAGAATCCGGAGCCATACCTCAAACTGGCTGAAATCTATACCCGTCAGGACGACTATGAAAAGGCAGTGAAGATTCTGGAAAAGGCCCGGAAGGCCGGGGCGGAAGAAGCAGATGAGGGCGGAAAGATAGAAAAGCGCCTTGAGGAAGGGAAAATCATCCTTAAAGAGATGAAAGAGTCTGAAGCCGCAGAGAATGAGAGTTCACAGAATACTGCAATAACCACCAAGGATGAGAGTTCGCAGAATATTGCAGAAACCACCGAGGCAACACAGGCAGCACAGACAGAACCACTAAAGCCAGAGTATGCTGCGGGTGAATGGCTGCAGGAGAATGGAAGATGGCGCTTCAGGACAACCGATGGAAATTACCTAAACGACGGTTGGTACTGGCTGGATGCCAATATGGACCTGGTGGCAGAAGCCTATGCCTTTGATAAAAACGGGTATCTGGAAACTGATAAATATGTGGATGCCTCTATTGGTGATGATTTAATCTATGTGGATGCGGATGGGGTTGCCAGGACATTCTATTCATCATATAGCGGAACTTCTCCTGTCTGGACTATCGACATGCCGGATTGTGCATATACCATAAAAAAAAAGGCAGCCTATGATTATCGCGGAGCTTTTGAATATAAATTCGAAACACAAAATGGTTATAATGACTTGCGTATGTTCGATGCAAATTATGGAACATATTCAGAATACGGCAATGCAAATGGATTATGGTGTGAATGTCCTTTAATGAGATACTATACATACTCTGATAACTCTGATAATCAATATATCATGAGACGAGAAGCCATATTGTCTCTCGATAAGGGAAGCTATTACGAGATTCCGGTGGACGTGATCATGGATTATTCCGAAGGTTCCCTGCTGAATTTCTTTATGACTGCTACGGTACGTTTTACAAAAGACTGTATCGTACAGTATGGGCATTACGATGGACAGAGTTATTACAATGCTACTGATACCATAGAACATTTACTCTCGCAAAATCATAATGAGTACCTAGGGAGCGATATGATAATCGAGCAGGTTGACAACCGCGGGTATGCGACGCGAATCAGAACATTTTTTACTGGTTGATAACAGAATTCATAATATAAGGTCTTTTTTCAGCAAAATCCGTCATTTGTCTTGGAATGGCGGATTTTGCTATATATCATGATAGGCAAATAATACACACGAAATACTTTCATTAAGATAGGCTGGAAACCAAATAATATCATTTTTAAGAGGCGTCGTTCGTGATACGACAGCCTCTATTTTTTTTTTTACGATTTCAACACAAATTAGGATAAAATTTCCTTATATCCGCTTATTTTTATGACGAAATTCATGTGTAATGGTATGTAATGCCCTGGGAATGATAGTTTTAACCGAAGTTTTTCTTTCAAACCTGAGTTACAAGTATCAATACAAAGGAGATGCAGCATGAGAACAGACACTGATAACAAGAAAACCACTGTTTACCTTGAGGGAAGGATCAATACGGATAATGCCGCAAACGTTGAGGCAGAAATATTAGCCATAGTCAATGAACTAAAGCCCGGACAGGAAATCCTTTTTGATGCAGAAAAGCTCGAATACATTTCCAGTGCAGGTCTGCGTGTTCTCATGAAGGTGAGAAAGCAGCTGGGAAAACCGATCACCATAACGGAAGTTAGCCGTGATGTATATGATATTTTCGAAACAACAGGTTTTACAGATCTGTTTAATGTAAAAAAAGTCCTTAGGAAAGTTTCCATAGAGGACTACGAAAAAATCGGCGGTGCTCCAAACTGTGAAGTTTACCGTCTTGATTCGGAAACCATAGTTAAAGTTTATAAAGGGGATATATATACCCGGGAAAAGATAGAAAAGGACAGGGAACTTGCCAAAAAGATTTTTACAGGAGGAATCCCTACGGCTATACCTTTCGACATGGTTAAAGTGGGGTCCCATTACGGTCTCGTTTTCGAAATGATGTCAGGAGGTTCTCTGGCAAACATTCTTTCATCACATCCCGAGGACACAGCAAAGTATGGAAAACTTGTTGCCGGG
>DGVW01000072.1 GCA_002396005.1 Oribacterium sp. UBA4274 | reverse complement strand
TCACGAGCCATCTCATGAACTGTATCATGGATAGCATCAAGATTAAGTGCCTTTGCTCTCTTTGCAAGATCTGTCTTACCCATAGTAGCGCCGTTCTCAGCTTTCACACGAACTGTAAGATTCTCCTTTGAGGATGCTGATACACACTCACCGAGAAGCTCAGCGAACTTAGCAGCATGCTCTGCCTCTTCAAATGCTGCTGTCTTGAAATATTCGCCAATCTCAGGATAGCCCTCACGGTAAGCTGCTCTTGACATAGCAAGATACATTCCGACTTCCGTGCATTCGCCTTCAAAATTAGAGCGAAGATCTGCCTTGATATCATCCGGTGCATCAGATGCAACACCGATTACGTGCTCAGCTGCCCATGTCATCTCTCCTGCCTGCTCAACGAACTTGGAAGCAGGTGCCTTGCAGACAGGACAAGCCTCTGGTGGTGTCTCACCCTCGTAAACATAACCGCATACTGAACATACCCATGTCTTCATAGTTTAACTCTCCTTTTCTTTTTTCTTCACAAAACTTAAGTTACGTTTTAATCTGAGGAATCTTCTGAATTACAACAATCATCACATTTACCATAAAACACAAGATCATGACCGGTAATCGTGCCATTAATATATGATGAAGCTGTAGCATCTAACGTCTCTGCCACCTGCATAGGAACATCACAGACCTTGCCGCAGCAATCACATATAAAGTGATAATGCGGATTTACATTGGGTTCAAAATGGTCTGCACCGGATACAAACGTAAGCTTCCGGATAATCCCGTTCTCTGCAAGTACCTTTAAATTACGATAAACCGTCGCAAGACTGATGTTGGGATCCTTGTCACGCAGCTCGGAAAAGATCACATCTGCCGTGGGATGGTCATGATGAACGTTAAGCTGTTCCAGAACTTCCTCACGCTGTCTTGAATAATTCATCTAATACCTCTCTAAAACTGATAACTATTATCAATTTCTGTATCGAGTTTAAACCTATACTGTACAATAGTCAATATATTTTGAAATTGTTTTTCAAAAAATCAAAATTTATGGAAGTTAGTTTCATCTAACTTTTTTTCTAGTCCACGCATTGATTTAGCCGGCACACTCTTCATACCTAATCCAATCAACTCTGCCCGAAACCTATAGCATTTTTCAACGGTTCGCTTTATAATGTATGGGTCTGTATTCACAGACAAAAAGTATGTACTCAAGTTATAAGGAGACAAAATGGGACAGATAAAAGTTACAAAAGCACCTATTGAAGGTCTTTATGTTATCGAGCCAACAGTTCATGGTGACAGCCGTGGATATTTCATGGAAACATACAATCAAAACGATATGCATGACGCAGGTCTTGACATGGTTTTTGTTCAGGACAACCAGTCTATGTCAACAAAGGGTGTCCTCAGAGGACTTCACTTCCAGAAGGAATTCCCACAGGGCAAGCTCGTACGTGTTATCAAGGGTTCAGTATATGATGTAGCCGTTGATCTCCGTCAGGGTTCCAAAACCTACGGACAGTATTTCGGAGTTGAACTTACAGAGGAAAACAAGAAACAGTTCTATATCTCAGAAGGCTTCGCTCATGGTTTCCTGGTTCTCTCAGATGTTGCCGAGTTCTGCTACAAGGTTACAGATTTCTATCATCCTGGCGATGAAGGCGGACTTGCATGGAATGATCCTGAGATAAACATCCAGTGGCCGCACCTTACAGGCGAGTACAAGGGTAATGCTTCCGCAGAGGGATATGCTCTTGATGACGGAACAGCTCTCAACCTTTCAGACAAGGATCAGAAGTGGCTCGGTCTCAAGGATACGTTCCACTTTAATTGATTAGTTATGAACTGAAGCTTGGCTGACGTGTCATGAAGTCTATCTCCCACTTTTGTGCAAGCACACGTTGGAGAAGACTTATGACACTTATATCATATTATTATTTTTCACATCAAAAACAGCACTATATATCATGGCAATCAGCAAAAGAGTTTTAACCTATACAATTCCGGAAAGCTTCCGCGGCATGACCGTGGAGGCTTTTCTTCGTTCCAAGGGATATTCAAGAAGTGTCATATATCACCTGCGTAATACCGGAACCGATCTCATCCCTTCAGACATTCCCGGGCTTCTATTAAATAGTGAAAAAGCATGGCTGAAAAAAGAACTAACTCCCGGTGACACTCTCACCTGCACTATTCTGGAAACTGAGTCCAGTGACAATGTTATCGAAACAGAGCTCCCTCTTGATATCGTCTATGAAGACGAAGATCTGATGGTTATCAACAAACCCTCTGATATGCCGATTCATCCGTCCATGGGGCACTACGATGATACTCTGGCTAATGCTTTGTGCTGGTACACTCATCATGTGCAGGGAATCGACAATTATATGAACCGTGTGATAAACCGCCTTGACAGAAACACAAGCGGACTTCTCATATCCGCCAAAAACATGCTGTCTGCAGCAATCCTTGGAGATATGGTGAGAGCTCACACGATAGACAGAAAGTACATCGCGATATGCAAGGGTAATGTTAATTATGTCCTCGGAAAACTGTCGCCTGAAAACATTTTCACTTCTGTGAAAACCGGATTTGATTTCGCAATCTCCGCTCCTATAGCAAGGAAAGAAGAGTCTGTCATCGAGCGTGTTGTGGATTTTGATCATGGCGACTCTGCCATCACTCATGTAAAGCTACTTGATTATAACAAAGAAAAAGACCTGTCTCTCATCATGCTTAAGCTGGAGACAGGCCGTACTCATCAGATACGTGTCCATATGCGCCATATAGGCCACCCGCTGATTGGTGATTTCCTATATAATCCGGATTTTGAGTTTATCGGAAGGCAGGCCCTGCACTCCCGAAGTTTAAGTTTCATGCATCCAGTCACAGGTGAGGAAATGTATTTCACCGCTCCACTTCCGGAAGATATGCAGAAATTATTTCCTGATTTCAGATAATATGGAGGGCAGGCATCATATGTAACAGAGCAAAATCATCAGGAACTCAATCCAGACTTATGCCACTCATCTCTGCAAGTCTGGTGAAAACTTCTCCGATCTTGTCATTAATCACGAGCGTATCCTGGGCTTTACGAACATTAAGCTCATCTCTGTTGATGATAACGAGATATTTGCCTTCAAAATAGTTGATATAGGATGCTGCCGGATATACTGTGAGGGAAGTCCCACCGATGATCAGCATATCCGCTGCGGCGATAGCATTAACAGACTTACGAACTGCAAGTTCCGGCAGGCTCTCCTCATAGAGAGTGATGTCCGGTCGGATGATGCCGCCGCACTCACAATGAGGTATCGGCTCCCTGGATTTAAAGATGTAGTCCATCGGATACTTCCTGCCGCAATGCATACAGTAGTTCCTGAGGGCGCTTCCGTGTATCTCATAGACCTCCTTGCTGCCGGCTTTCTGATGAAGCCCGTCAATGTTTTGTGTCACTACAGCCTTGAGCTTCCCTGTCTTCTCCAACGCCGCAAGATACTTGTGAGCATTATTCGGCTCAATGTTTCTGGTATCCATCTTCTGTCTGTGGAACTCAAAATAAACCTCCGGTTCTCTCACGAGACAACTGTGACTGAGCAGATACTCCGGCTGATACATGTCGAACTGAACATCATGCTGGTTATAAAGACCATCCTTACTGCGGAAATCAGGGACACCACTTTCTGTGGAAACTCCTGCACCACCGAAAAAGACTATATTGTTAGATTTCTCAATCATTTCATGAAGTTCTCTTATCTTGGTTTCATCCATTTTCTACCCCTTTCATCAAAAGCTTTTGGCACTTTATGTCCTAAGCACTTAAGCATCTGACTTTACGTCACTTAACTTTCATCGTTTGAACAATCCCTTGAAGAATCCTGCAATGCCGCCGCTCTTTTCAACATCTCTGACTATCTCTGAAAGACTGTCATCATTCTGTGCTTTCGGATTGTAGATTTTGTCTTCTGTGAAAATGCGGTCCATTCTGATGTCATGCTCATCCATAGGAATATGTTCAGACATCAGTCCTTCAAAGCAGAGACAATACTTATACATGGACTGGCCCTTCAGCCACCTGTCATAGTACCCGGCACCATGGCCAAGTCTACCACCCCATCTGTCTGCGGAAACACACGGAATAATTGCCAATGCGATCTTATATCCATCTACTACAGGAAGTCCCTGTTTAGGCTCCATCAAGCCCATGGTGCCCGGTTCCAGATCGTCCCAGCTTTTGATCTCCACCGCTTCCATCTCAGAATCACTTCCGGGAATGCATCTCGGCACTGTAACCATCTTTCCCATCTGCCATGCTGTTTCTATAATGGTTCTGGTATCAGGTTCCATATCTGTGTTAACGTAACAGAATATTGACTCTACCTGCTGAAACACAGGATATAGCAGAAAGCGTGTGGCTATACCTGCATTAGCCTGTGCTCTGTACTCATCTGTAAGATTCTTATTTTTTTCACGGATCATAGCCCGCAGCTCTTTCTTTTCCATGTTTATATTATATCCCCTTTATGAAGTTTATGTGGAAATTCTTAAATTATAGCAGGTGTGAAAAAACATTCATAATTGTAAGCGTTTTATTACAAATATCTGCAAAATAAAAAATATTTTCTTACATTTATGAATTTACAAAATGTTTTCTTTATGTTACTATAAAGATACAAGAAATACTCATTTAAAAAGATCATCTGACGAGAAAGGATGGTCATATAGCATAAAGTGATTTGATCCATTTGGAGAATAGATCACGATAGGAATACTGCAGAAAGCGGAGGTATTAAAATGATAACACCAGCACAGTTAAATGATAATATCTCAAAGCTTCAGGTTATAGGTATTTAACGCAAGACGATAACAGCACAAAAGTGGTCATGTTATTCAGCTGAGGAGTGTTTCTCCACTATTACAACCTTACCTGAAGCATGGATATTATCTTTTTATTATAATAAAGTAATAGGTTAAGTTTTTTGGGTTTATCGATAACTAAGTTGCGTGGGTATAAAGCTGACATAGCACAAAGCTATCGTCACACGATGCATATACCTAATACAAATGGAGAGGGTACTCCATTGCATTAGTTAGTATTATATAGAGATAAATATTTTGAAACTTAAAGGGTTGTAAAGAGGTGTTCCTCATTTGCAGCCCTTATTTTGTATCATAAAAGTGCAGATGCCAGAATACAATTAACTCTGACATCTGCACTTATTTTTTGAATATCCGAAAGCTTATTCCACGCGTCTTCCATCGTAATTTAAAAGTAAGAAATATGTCATATCTCGTTATAATTTTCCTTATCTGAGCCGAAATATAGAACATAATGTGTCAAAAAAATCTTTTATATAATCAAGTATAGAAAAGATTTTAATTCAACGTGACAAATAAACAATAATCCAGAAGGAGGACCAGAATGTTTCGAAAACAGATTGCCTTATTGACTATAATGAGTCTTATGACCGGACTTGTTTCCTGTTTCCCTAAGCCGTCACCAACAACCAAAGCCTCAGAGCCTGCTTTAGAGTCTGAAGCCGCACAGCCGGAAGAATCCGCTGAAGATAAAGCTTC
>DGVW01000108.1 GCA_002396005.1 Oribacterium sp. UBA4274 | reverse complement strand
TAATGGTACCTGACCCCTTATTATTGGAATCTTTTCCCTCACAAACAATTTTGGTGAGAAAAGTGCGTTCCTCATCAGACAGCTTAATATAATATTTTGTCTTCGCCATAGTGCGCCCTATTACACATCAAATTTATCAAATGCTGCCATTTTCAGAGTATCTAAATCCATTATCCTTCTGCCTCTGTACTTCCAAACCCATTCCCCATCACAAACAAAGCCATATGATCCATTCCTGTTTATTGCTGTAATATGACGTCCCTTATATCGAAGGACATAAATCCCCTTATAGTTTTTCTCCCATTCCTGCTTAAGGAAGTTTCTCCGCCGAGCGGACCGGTTTCTTATCTTCCGCTCCTGTTCCGGTGCAGTATCATAATCCCCCGTCATCTTGCAGGCACATATACAGCCAACCCGGATCTCGCCGTCGAACTGCGGATGCCTAAGAATATGTACATACCGAATACGCTCATTATTGCACATTTCACATATTTCATATTCGATATCCTCATCATCAAAAGCATCTTCCCGAATATCTATACATCCAACCTCAGTCCATCCTTTATGTGGAACTCCAGGTCTATCCCATCTTGCCATTATTATTCCCCTTTCAGTACCCTACTCATAGTAGAAGACACGATATGCTCCACGATTCCTCGTTTTTCTGCTTCCACACAAAGAAGCCTTGTTGACCAACGCTTGCGTCCCTCCGGCGGCGGACTGGCGGCAAGCTCTTTTATCTGCCTGATCACATCATCGTTAATTCTCTTCTTGTATGGCGTATAGTTCCGTTTCTTACGATATAACGCCGCTTCTAACCCCTCTTTCGCATATTCCGTACGCACCGTTTGTATCGTCGTATCCGTTGTACCGAGGGTATCCGCAAGCTTCTTGATTGATGTTTTTTCAGCCTGGGCAGCCTCAGACATAAGCAAGATTCTGGCGCGCATAATTGTACGCTCACTCTCCTTTGCCTCGCACACAATCCGCATTAAAAGATCGCGTTCTTCCGCTGTCAGATTGATATAATACTTTGTCTTAGCCACGCCAGCACCTCCGATCATTGCCATATTACCATAGCGCAGAATTATAGGCAAGATTATATAGAAAGCAAAGCAAAAAGGCATCTGACTCACACTGGTCAAATGCCCTAACGTCAAAACGTATTCCTACTGAGCCTTATAAAGCGCATCCATCCCGTCCATAAACTCAGTCCAATCGGGATTATCTCTTTTTTCTCTTTCTGTCCTGCGATACATATATTTATAAAGTTGTTTGAGAGTTTGTTTATCCCCTGCATTATGCTTCACTAGGTAATATATCATCTCATACATTTGAATAATCTGCAGATTGTCAAGCCCTGTCTTCAGGGATGACGCCTCCTGGATAAGACGAATCGGCAGAAAGTCATTCGCTGAGAAATATATAAAGCCCTTTGCAGCCATATATGCAAGTGACAGCACCTCACCTCTGTCCTTCTTATTATCTCTCGCCGGAATGTATTGTGAATGCTGAGCAATCATGTTTATATATGTCTGCATCAACGACTGCTCAGTCACATTCATATTCTTATTGTAATGGACAGTGATTGGATTGCTTTTTGCAGATTTTTTTGTATCTACATAACTCTTCACATCATCCTGAACAAATTCATCATACACCGACTCATGTATGGAAAGCCCAGACAGTGTTGAAAATAGCGGATCCAACCAGATGCTGCGGAACATGTCAAACGACATTGGCTTTCCCTTTCCGCCTCTGTCAGGAGGAATAAAGAGATTAGCGTCCATAAAAATTGTGATAGATGGATCCTCAATCAGTTTTTCAAGGGCGCTGTTCTTATGGGAAATATCAACCTTCATCTTCATCTCCCCCCGCGAAGAAATCTTCCCAGTCAATATCTGGGATTTCCTCTTCAAATCCAAAATCAAACGGAGTCTTTCCGAACAGCGCAAGTAATTTCGCAAATTCCTCTATTTCAATAATTCCATCCTCGTAATTTTTTACAATTACCTCCATTGCGCTGGGAGAGATACTGATGCGGTTCGTTCTCTTAAGGAGTAATTCCGACATTTCCGGATCCATAGTTCTGAATATCCTGGCATACTCCCCAGCTTCATCCTGACCGTCTATTTTCATCAATTCATCATAGCAATTCCCTATCAACCCTTCTTCATATAAACGCGTAACAATAGCATGGTACGGCATCCACCATTCACCATGTAATCGCGCTATAAAACGAAGTTTTCGCTGAATTCCTGCATTATCAACGGATCCTGACGTAAATTCTTTTTCTGCCCTTCTTCTTAATTCATCAGCGGGAAGAAGCAATTCAGCTGCAAAGCGATCCGCTTTTGTCTCAGTTCTCGAATCTTCTTTTGCATCGCTGGTATAAGCTTTTCCAGTATGTGTAATATAATGATACCATTCGTGAGCAAGGGTGAAAATCTGCTTATCATAAGGGATCAGACTGTTCAGCCCAATAAATGTCATCTCTCCTTCATCAGTTTTAAACCAGGTAATCGTCCCATCAAAATGAGACTCTTCTTTGGACTGAAATGGATACTCGCATATATAGATCCCTTTTTCTTCAATTAATTGGGGCAGTTCTGCACCTATAGACGCATCCTGAGCAATGCCAAACTGTCTTCTCGCGTCTCTGGCCATCTCTTTGATCTCGCGAATTTCATCTTCGGTGAGAATCTCTTTATTTTTCATTATGAAGCGCCTTTCTCAAAAGAACCTGTTGCTTTACAGCAGTCATCATATCAAACAGATGATCCAGGGCAGATTCTTCCTCTTCAGTAAGGTCACTCCCTCTAAATGCTGTAGCAACCATCGGAGTATCATCTTCAAGAATATCCTGTAAATCAAATTCCAGAACCTCAGCCAGAGAATTCAACTGTAGAATTGATGGCAGGAAATCATTTCTCTCAATTCTTCCGATCAGGGCACGATTAATGCCAGTTTTCCTTCCAACGTCATCCTGAGTCATATTAAGTGCTGTTCGTTTGTTTTTAACCATTACGGCAAGCTTTGATATTGATATTTTTTTCATGGGACAACACTCCTTTCATGCCTATTATGATATTATTCTTAACATTTGTCAATAATTTTTTGTAAAATGCGGTTCCTAAATCGAGGCTATTGCTATTAATATTGTCATTTTGTGGTAATCACAACTTTCTTTGTTACATGTACCATATTAATTGTTTAAAAAAGGCATCTGACCATCTCTGGCCAGACACCTCCTCTGTCATTTACTGTGAACTTCCGGAATTTTTACACCTGAAAAATTTTTAGACATCTCAAAAGTCGATTTTTTCCCGTAAATAAGCGGTT
>DGVW01000092.1 GCA_002396005.1 Oribacterium sp. UBA4274 | reverse complement strand
ACTTCTTGTCGGCACTCTGACGGAGTCCGCCATAGTATGTCTGGAAGATATGGAGATTGAGTGTAGAGAACAGAGTGAGATCTGACTCAGGTGTACCTGCATCAAGTTTAGGCTGTGCCCAATCAAGATACTCCTGTATCTCCTTCTTGAGAGCCTGAAGTGTAGGGAGATAATCCTTAACTACACCATGCTTTGAAAGCTCCTCGATATCACCTGCAACATACTCGTTTGTATCATAGTATGAAGGATCGAACTCGTCCTCTGACCAGTTAAGGATAACCTTTAACTCATCGATACATCCGCGAACAGACTTAACCTTGTTGTACTCCTTGCCGTCAAATCCAACGCCTGTTGTAGCGTCAGGATCATCCTTATCCCATACAAGGTATGGCATAACTGACTGGTACTGACCACCTGATACAAGTGTGTTACCACCGATCTCGGCATTCTTCTCGATGAGGAGAACTGTGTTTCCGTCCTGAGCAGCCTGTGCTGCAGCGGAGATACCTGCTCCACCACCACCTACTACTACAACATCGTAAGTCTCATCGATAGCGTCCTGAGCCTTAACTTCTACTGCGTTGGATGTAAATGCATCCTTGTTGGTAACGCCTGCCTGATCAGCGGCATCGTTGACAGCTTCCTTAAGTGCTCTTGATGAGAATGTAGCACCGGATACACCATCTACACCTGTTCCGTTAGCCTCAAGGATCTCAGGTACGAGGATGTCAAATGCAATATTACCAACATGATCGGTTTCCTTTGAATCCTTGACCTCGATGTTAGTGATCTTCTTGTCGTCAAAGGTTACATCAACAGAAACCGGACCATTGTAACCGGTTCCTGTACCTGTGTAAGTACCTGCTGTGAATGCAAGTTCTGCATCATTTGGAGCTGCAGCTTCACCCTTCTTGGCAGCCTCGATTGCAGCTGCAGCTGCAGCCTTAACAGCAGTTGAAGTAATGGTAGCTCCGGAAACACCGTCGATCTCAGCAGACTGAGCTGTTTTAATCTGTGTGGTGAGTTCTTCAAGAGCAGCGCCACCTACATTAGGAGTCTCATCATTACCCTCAATGGTAACATCTGTAATCTCTGAGTCAGATGTTGTGATTGTTACGGTAACCTTTCCACCAAAGCCCTGTTCTGAGCCGGAATAAGTTCCTGCAACAAATGCGCCGGCAGCTTCCTTAGCAGCTTCTGTAGCAGCCTCTGTTGCGGCAGCGGTTGTCTCTGCAGGTTTCTGTGCAGAGCAGGCTGTCATAGATGCAACAAGACCTACGGCCATAGCACCCTTTAAAAATTTTTTCATATTGCCTCCTAGTAAATACGCGTAAAAATACACATTTATTTAAGCATATTACACAAGGAATTACAAAGAGAAAGCGGTTACATAATACATAAAAATTTACTTTGTGATAGAAATGTCATTTAATATAGAAAAACAGCCTATTGCTTAAGCAATAAGCTGCTGTTTTGAGACGAATGTTACAATAATTTTAACTAACCGAGTTCATATCAGTATCATCATCTTGTATATACTGATTAATAAATATCTTCAGAAATCCGGTATCACTCAATAACTATGATGAGTCCATGCGGCAGACAAGTTATCGGGAAGTCGTAATCCGATCCTGTGAGCTTGCCTATGGATACACATACCTGATTGGAGCAGTTTGACTCTACAACACTAACTGCTCCGTCTTCTACTAACATAAGATTGATATGATGTCTTGTTTCGAGAGCTTCATCGCCAAGGGAAGCAAGAGTTGTATCTCTGGATACCTCGGATACCTCTCCGTCCTTGATCATATAGAGGGCATCCTTATCGAGAGGTGCTCTGAAGATTTCTCTGTCAACATACTGTACGACAACAGACAGCTTTGGCTCTGAAGTCTGGTTTATGTATGTTATGATTCCAAAACTTATGACTATAACAGCCGCTATTACAGAAAGCAGGATAATATTTCTTTTTTCAAACTTTTTTCCGGGCTTATCTGCAGCCGCAATACTGCTGCTTTCTGTACCAATGCCATCACTGCTGCCCCTGCCGGAATTTGTGCTTCTCATGTCAATGCCATCGCCGCTATTTTCGATATGCTCTCCGGTATCTTTATCGCCGCTGTTACTTCTTTTTTCGGTATTATTTATATGTTCTTTATCAGTCATGTTGTCTTTGTTTTCCTGCATTTATTATCTCCTTTTTATCTTTGCATTTCACATCATCTTAGCACAACATCCTGTACCAGCATAACATATTTCCTGTTTTGTACAGGTGAAAACGGCCATTCAAGAGTCGTCTCTGTGAGGCTGAAAGCCTGTGCCCGCTGCCTGCTCCGGATATGATTGACACATTGCCATGCACCCTCCACGGGATTATCGGTATCATACTCGGATGCAAGGATCACTCTTCCTGTGGCAGACCTGAGTATAGCTTCATTAAGGAGAGGAACCATGTCATCGTCAAGCTCCTTTATGCGGTCGTGAAGCGGCTCGGGATCAACAGGATATCCATCAAGCAGCTGTTCGGAGACATTACCGGCAAGGATATGCCAACTATAGGATAAAACAGACCAGAGCTGACTGTGCAGCCCGGCGGCTATGATGGTGTCATAGCCTGCTTCCGGCAGTATCTCACTGAAATCCCCGATGCTTTTATACAGTCTGTCCTCCACAGCTTTAAATTCCATAAGTGTACGCTCCTGAAAGTCGGCTTCCGTCAGGGTTCTCCCCTTTTCAACGAGGTACATATAGAGTCTGTTGAAAAATCTTTCAGTAAGATCGTCAGTCAGGCCTGTAAGACTTACCGGCTTTACTTTTACTTGAGGAAAATGTCCAAGTCCGTAACGCTCAAGAGCTGCCTCCATGCCTGTGCTGTCCACATCTATGAGTGTTATCTTTTCATAAGTTTCATGGATTCTGTACAGATCTATGTCATTGCAGGGACCGGCTCCAAGGATCGTTGCAGAACGAGAGCCTCCTGCAGAACAGTCTGTTGCAGCTTTTTCAGCATGACTCACTATTATGTCAGTCAGGGCTTTTCTGTAGCCGCTCCAGTTCTCATAGGCATCAGGTATACGAAATTCATTTTTAATGCTTTCAAAAATATTCATCAGTTCATAATACAGAAAATATAGTATAAAGTCAAAAAACCATGACAAGAAACTTCTCTCCCAAACATAGAAAAAACTCCCCTCCGGACCTGAGGTCTTTGCCTGAATATCCGGAAGGGAGTGTGTTTTACAGAAGAGGGTAATCAGATACCGGAGGCTTACCTCAGGCTGTAATATGTAAAGGTCGCTCCGCCCGGTATGCCATGTGCACACAGGCTGTCCTCCAGACCGGAACGCTGATCCTCAGGGATAGAATCCGGCAGATGTACGGTCACATCCTCAGGGATACCTGCAAAGGTATCAGGCTGATAGTACGCAATTCCGCTGGTTTCATTGGTTGAATCTATCTCAAACAGTACGGAAGTATTGAACCAGATATCCTTAAGAGCAGTATTGCCCGTAAGTATCCTTGATCCTATACCGTCACCGCACTGACCGCGGAAGTAAGCTGATGTAAATGCAGAATCCTTGAAGGCTTCATCCACGATTCCATATACATTACCTGTCAGCCACCAGTCACCGTCTCTGTAGAGATGATAGTTAGGTATGCCGAGCTTATCACTGTCTCCGTGATATCCTGTGATCTTGCCCTTACTGTCGCAATCAAAATCATAGGTGCCGTCAGGGATGAAATCTATGGAAGAGCCGATCCATGCGATGTCCTTGAAGCCTACAGAGAGCAGGAACTGATCAAGTGCATCGGACTCCTCCGCAGTTGCATCAGATGGAAGATAAACCTGATAATCGAAGCTTGTTGCATCATAGAAGTTACCCTGAATCTGAGAAGCAGCGTCATATACACCATCCAGATACAGACAGCTTCCTTCAAGCTCCTGATGATCTGCAAATACATGCTTATAGGCATCCTTCAGATATACGTAGTCTGCCTGAATTGCTCTCTGACCTATCTCTGCCTCAGGGCAAAGTATCATGATGCATGCCGCACCATAGGTGGCACTATCACCGATCCTTGTAACTGTTGATGGGATCACCAGAGTATCCAGTGTAGTAGAGTTGAAGCAGTTATCAGGGATCTCTGTAAGACCCTCCGGAAGAGTGATATACGGAAGACCAAACATGGATGCAAATGCACTTTCTCCGATGGTTGTCACTGTCTCAGGAAGCTCTATCCTCTGGAGATTGTGACAGTTAACAAAGGCTCCCTTGCCAAGCTCCTTAAGATCTGACGGGAATTCTATTTCCGAAAGCTGTGCGCCGTCAAAGATGTAATCCCCTGAAAGTGTTGCACCTGCCGCGAAACTGATCTTATCAAATCCGCTTTCGTCAAAGGCATGGGAATCATACTCTGCAGAGCTGCCCTTAAAGCTTCCTGCACCTGAGCCCTGATAAGCTGCAAAGCCTACGTAGGAAACACTTTCAGGCAATACCACATCCTTAAGGTTAGGGCAGTCACGGAATGCATTATGATAAATAAAGTTCATGGTTTCAGGAAGTACAACAGTTTCAAGGTTTGTACATCCTGAAAAAGCATTGGCCTGAATTTCAGTTACGCCTTCAGGTATCACAACCTTCTTAACAGAAGTATTGTCCTTAAATGCATTGGGTCCGATATAAACCGTGTTGTAGTCTCCGATGATCTCCGGAATGCTCACCTCTTCATCCGAACCGGAATAGGACATGATCCTGCCGCCGTCAGACAGAAGACCGTTTACCTCTGCTGTACCCGGCTGATGCCATCCGTCGGGGTCAAGCTTTACAGAGTTCATCAGGTTCACAAACTGCTCATTGTCAAGAAATGCCTTAAAATCATCAGGTGAGAAGCTGTTGTTTGAAACATGTACATTGGCACTCATCTTGTCATTGAACTCTGAGAAAAGGTACATAGAGTACAGTATGGTCGGTTCCTCATTTCCTTCCTTCTCAAAGATATGCTTTGCGATAACACCTATCCAGTCATTGCTTCCGTAGGTACGGGTGAACTGCTCCCCTTCATACATATCTGCATGATGCTGAGGATC
>DGVW01000078.1 GCA_002396005.1 Oribacterium sp. UBA4274 | reverse complement strand
TGGGGCATTCCGAACGAGATCATAACGCCGATATCAATCTCGTTCTTGATGCAGATGAAACCCTGAAGGAAAGCATAGAGTGTAATCCTAAAGCTCTGAGAGACTTTATAGACAAGATGTATGACAAGCAGGGTATGCGGTGGTTAGGACTCATAAAAAGAGAGGACTGCTATCCTAACGGTGATGAGATCGACCACAGCATCACACATATTCCGAGGATTTTGCCTGCGGGTATGCGGTATAGGGGGAGCATTCACGAACAAATCAATGCAAAAGTTGTTGAGAAGTTATCTCCTTTATATGCAGAACATGACGGGTATCTCATAGATGGGAAAGGCCAAAGGAATCTTGAGTATCTTTATGAGGCTCTTAAGGAGAATCCTGATTATCCATATTACAACTATCAGATGGCGATAACTCTTCGTAATCTCAAACGAGAGGAAGAGAGTCTTCCGTATTTCAGGACATTTTTCCGGTTCTCAGGAAAAAAGGAGATAAGACAGGCTCCTTTCTGGACAGATGGTATCATGAGATATCTGTATACATTGTATGATTTGGACACTGATAAGAGTCTGGAGGAGGCTAATGATGTAATGAGTAAAGTTCAGTATGACTTTACCAGAAATCCTGACTTTTATTTTTATTCTGGATTGTATTATATGAGACTGATACTTAAGGATACAAAGAAATATCAGCATTTGCTTCCGTATATTGAAAAAAGCTATCTGAAGTGTCTGAGTCTTGGAGAAGTAGAGCGGCCTGAAGGAGTAATAGGCACAGGATCATTTAAGGCTGCATATAATCTGGGGACCTGGTATGAGGTTTCGGGGCAGAGAGATAAAGCCCGTAAATATTACACGATGGCTGCCGATCAAGGGTATAAAAAGGCGGCAGAAAGACTACTGGTGATGTGACATAAATCAAGGGGATGGGACTTATATGGGAAAAATTAATGATTTTTTTGATCAGTTTTCAGAAGAACATCCGTTAAGTGTATTTACAAAAATTCTTAATGGAAGCAATAAGGACGAGCAGGCATCAGTCGTAAGAAATAATTATAGAAATGAAACATTGTCACTTTACGACATTTCGGGGGATGAGATAATAGAGCTTATGCCGAATGATCGTGTATTTGTCAATGGAACAGATAAGAGTAAACAAATATATATTGAGGCTGTAGATGCTCATGGGAACAGAACAGTCATAACAACATGTGATGTGGCGGACAATTTCAACGATCAGAGGGAGTTATCCCATATGCTGGATACTCTGGCACAGGATATAGCCCGTGCCAGACGAAACGGGGCTGAAGGTATCACGGTTCCAGTCAATGAATACGAGCTTGTGGCATATATACGTAACAGACCTTCTATTGAGATAGATCTGGATCGCCTTGAAGAGGCTATCGATC
This sequence comes from Oribacterium sp. UBA4274, assembly GCA_002396005.1. Classification (GTDB taxonomy): domain Bacteria; phylum Bacillota; class Clostridia; order Lachnospirales; family Lachnospiraceae; genus Oribacterium. The sequence continues at coordinate 1,308 of DGVW01000078.1, read as the reverse complement.
AGCGTAACAGAGATGAGATAGTGCTGGATTTTGTTAATGATATGCATCAGAACAAAAGGGTGGATATATATACTGCAGCAAACAATATCTACAATGTTGAAGCTACACATATCCTTAAGAACAGCTTTGAAAAATTTACTAATATCCATTTTTATGAATTACGTGAAAGCTACAATCATATGGTTTATTGGAATGATGAAACCATACTTAACAACATAAAATCATCACCTGAGGCTGTTATCATCGGTATAGGTCTTGCAGGAGAAAAGCCGATGCATGCTATCTCCATACGTAATGATGTAAACTCCAGTGTTGTTATGAAGGTGTCTTTCCTGGTTGGTCATGTGATGAACGTAAGAGAAGAGATGCTCAACGCACAGTTTCTGAAGCATGCTGTAGGCATTGAAGAAGTAGCCAGAAACAGGAACATGTCAGAGGAAGTCAAAAATAAGGTGCTGCTGGAGCTTGCCATTTCTGAAGCCAGGTATAGATATGATGATCTTAGGATCAATGATTTTCTTAAATCTGTAATTAAGGTTTACTATACAGAAGGTAAGATGAAGCTTATCAGGGTTCCTTTTAATGACCCAAATCTCATCATGAACCTCATACCGGATGCGGCAACAGGGCTTCTTGTGGAAGTAAATGATGATCAGATCATATATTATGGCTTTGACTCTGCTGCCAAGATCCTGATAGACGAGTTCAGATGGATAGATATGGGATACGGTAGGGCAGGACATGATGCGTCCCGTGCAAACATGAGAATCTACGAAAAGCAGGCTTCAGACATGACCATAAGGACCAGATTCATCACTGAGATGAACAAGGTTCTTGTGGAGAATGTAAGTCGATCAGCAAGTGTATCCTATAAGTATGTCAAGGAAGTATCTGAAAAGTACAATGAGATAGGTCTGGATGCAGATGCGCAGATAGAAATCCTTCCGGAAGTTCCGGTCATCAATGATCCGAGCTACAGGGTATCTATTGAAAATATTATCCGGGAAACTCTGACCAAGGAGTCACCATTCCGTATGTTCGGAGAGATAAGAAAGGGCAAAAAACCTAAGAATCGTAAGGAGGAAAGACCGGTACAGTCCGTTGAAAAACCAGTTGGTTTTGAGTGATAAAATAAAAATAAATTTTATTTTGAAAAAGGGTTATATTTTTTATAATCTGTGCGATAATAATAGTGTAACAAGATCATAATAAAAGGCTTGGAGCTCACATAGTGAGACTCCGGTTTGGACAAGGATGTTCTTACACGGGCCGACAATAGGAGGAATTTATGGTTATACAGCACAACAT
>DGVW01000093.1 GCA_002396005.1 Oribacterium sp. UBA4274 | reverse complement strand
TACTTCTTAAGTTCTATAACTCCCTCTCTGAAAGGTTTATAGAGATCCACCATACCCTTAAGAGTGGCCGCACTTGCTTCGGTTATCTTCTGCCTGGCAACCAGCTCATCAAATCCGGCAGCATTTTTCATAGAAAAAAGCTTAAGCGCCTCAGTCTCGGCAGACTCACTCAGACCCATGGTATCAAACATTTCCTTGAGAAATGCAGCATCTGATATCCTGATCACATACTTGTCTGATATAAGCTGCAGTGACTTTGCTGCAAGTGCGATAACTTCTGCCTCGCTGTAGGAATCTATATCTCCGATACACTCTACACCAGACTGAAGTATCTCTCTGTATCTGTTATCCTTCGGACGATAAACCGTCTCGTTGTAATAAACCTTTTCCTCACCGCCCATATTGGACTTGATTATACTGAGGGTTACGTCAGGCTTAAGCGCCAGAAGCGAGCCATCAAGATCAGTAAATGTAATAAGCTGATTGGACTTAAGAAAATCACGGTTGTCAGCGTATAAATCATATGGCTCAAACTTGGTCATCTTAAACTGTCTGTAGCCATATCTTTCATATAATGAATTAAGCTTTGAAGTAATCATTAAGCAAGTACCCCCTTGGTGCTTGGGATGTCAGTGCTGAAACGTTCATCGATAGTAATGGCATCTCTCATGGCATGAGCGAGTCCCTTGAAGCATCCCTCTGCGATGTGATGACTGTTTATACCTGCAAGCATACGAATATGTAAAGTGATTCCGGCATTTTGTGCAAATGCTGTAAAAAATTCAGTCACAAGCTGGGTATCAAATGTTCCTATCTTTTCTGTAGGAAAAGGAATGTCTCCGTAAAAACCGCCTCTGCCGCTGACATCTACCGATACCAGTATGAGAGCTTCATCCATAGGAAGCGTCAGACTCGCATATCGCTTGATACCCTTTTTGTCACCAAGAGCCTCCTTGACAGCCTCACCAAGAGTGATTCCGATATCCTCAACACTATGATGATCATCAACCCATGTATCTCCCTCACAGGTAAGGCTCATCTGGATACCTGAATGACGGCTGAAAAGAGTCATCATATGATCAAAAAATCCTACACCTGTTTTTATCTCTGATTCCTTGCCATCACCATCAAGATCAAGCCAAAGGTTAACATCTGTTTCATTGGTTACACGATTGATTTCTGCTGTTCTCATTAGTGTAAATGCTCCTTACATCATATTATTTCTCTGATTGTTTTCAAAAGAATATCCATTTCATCTTTGGATCCGATTGTAATGCGGTTAAAGTTTGTAATCTTTGGATCGTTAAAGTGTCTTACGAGAACACCTCTATCCTTTAATGCACTGTAAAGATCCGCGCCTTTAACTTTGTCGCTTTCTGCAAAAAGGAAGTTGGTCTGTGAGTCAAGTACTCTGAATCCCATCTGTTCGAGAGCGAGTTTTGTGTATTTGCGATTTTCCCTGATCAAATTACAGTTTTTATTGAAGTAATCTGTGTCTTTCAGAGCTTCTACCGCACACTTCATGGATATACGATTAACATTGTATGGATTGTTGGAGTTTCTGAGAGTCTCCATATCCTGAATGATGGCTTCACTTCCTATGGCAAAACCAACTCTTGCTCCTGCCATGGATCTTGATTTTGAAAATGTCTGAGTCACCAAAAGATTGTCATATTTTGGGATAAGCTCTACCGCCGAAGTACCATCCTCGGCAAAGTCAACGTAAGCTTCATCGATGATAACCACGTGGTCAGCATTAGCCTCACATATACGTGCTATATCAGAAAGACCTATAGCGATTCCCGTAGGTGCATTTGGATTGGCGATCACAATGCTCTTACCAATACCTGTGTAGGTTCCGTCGGGAAGCTTATCTCCAAGATAGTCATTGACATCCACTGTATAATCAGGCTTCAGGGCTTTAATGTCCATAGTGATTTGATTCAGATTGGCAATTACTTTGTAGAAGCTATAAGTGATATCCGGAAATGCAAATCCATCCTCGCCGAAGGCCATAAATGCATAGTTAAGGCACTCATCAGAGCCGTTTCCAACAAATACATTGGAAGTTTCTACACCCATGGTTTCTGAAAGCTGTGCCTTGAGTGGTTTCAACTCCGGATCCGAATAAAGTCTCAGGTCCTCAGCCTCCCTTGCATTGACCGCTGCGATAACTCCCGGTGCAGGAGGGAATGGTGACTCGTTTGTATTTAACTTCACATACTTTTTATCCTGTGGCTGCTCACCGGGTGTATATGGTTCTAATCCTTTATAAATCGAATTGAAAAATTTTGACATCTCATACCCCTTCCAATAAACCGGAATACATATACATACAATTGTACTGTGTTAAAATTCTTTTGTTTTTATTATACTAAGGTTTAGTATAACATCATAGCAAAAGCTATTGCCATAACGATTGATTATAGTTATGATGAAGTAATCTAAAGATAAAAGTCATTTTCTTTATTGCTCTACCATGGTAGCGCACTAAAGCGTCATAGAAGAATAATACAGACCGTACTATCCTCTGTCAAGTAATATTCTAAAAAAAGATCCGCCCGAAAAGGCAGATCTTAAAATAAAACCATATAAAATATAAACCTTACAAGGTCTGTTTCTCACATCCATAACTTTTTTACAAGATCATGAATGAGCAGACTCCTGACAACTTACATCATCAGATTGCCTCTGCTTCTGTTTCATCATCAGTACCAGGTATTCCATCTGATTCTTCGTCCATGTTAAATGCAACATCAGCTTCAGTTGTTCCCAAAGCACCATTAACCAACTTGAACAATTCTAAAGCAGAACGAAAATATCTTGTTTTATTACAATCAGCCCATGTAACACGGCCCTGCCATGTTCCATGTTCCTGATCAAGTATCTGTACAACAAAAATATTGTCAATCTTAGTAGGCGCTTTCCTTCTCTTTTCCAATGATCCCTCGCCCATAATCTCCTCCTGTAAACGCATCAAAGACGCGAATGTCAATGACAGACATTCGTCAATCTCTTCTAACACATATGTATGTGTATCATAAAATATACTTAATCACTCTCTGTTTTGAGTATAACATCTACCTTATAAGAAAAACGATTAAATTACGTGCGAATTTTTGATTGGAATATCATGTTTTTCATGAACCATTAAAAAATCAATCAATTTAATAAGATTTAACAGAATATCTATGTCATATCCACTGAAAAAACACTCATTAATTTAATCTGCAACATAAAGCCTTATGTCTTCGCTTGTTTTCATACAACATTACATCAGCAGCTTCCATATATTCCGGCAATTTCTTCATAGTTTCAGAATCAATATTGAATTCACAGTATCCGATGGAGATATTGAGCTTGTATGGCTTTCCGGCATCGGCATTAAACTCATCCATAATACTCTCAACTCTCATGATCATCTCTGCCGGTTCAGATATACCCATCTCCTCCATAAAACAAAAACCTAAGAATTCATCTCCTCCCTGTCTTCCTATGATTCCTTTTTCAAAGGCTTTAGTCAGAATCTCTGTAATGCTTTTTATGGCAAAGTCACCATCATCATGACCGAAGGTATCATTAATGTACTTCAGTCCATCCATATCCATATAGTAGAGAACCGCTCTATTGTCATACCTGCCGGACTGAAGCATGCCATTGATCTGTTGTTCCAGATTATTCATAAAGCCTCTGCGATTATAAGCACCTGTCAGTTCATCATGCTCAGATTCCCTTGATAATCTAAGATTATTTCGATTCAGTACTGTTATAAGTTCCTGTTCATTCTTTATCAGCTCAAGGTGCTGCATTCCCACAGCAATCTGTTGGTATATACGTTCAAGTTCCGTAGAATCAAGATTACTCGGACCCATGATAAATACCCCTATCAGATCACGGCCTGTGAGAAGAGGTCCAACTGTAAAATTGGAATCCTCATATATCAACGACCGATTTAAAATATCTTTGGTCATAAACTTTTTTACAAGATTATAGAGTTTACATGTTACAGGCCTCTCCGGCACTATTACTTCCCCATCAGATATTTTGACTCTGAGAACCATAGTATCTTCCATATGAATAAATGCATGATTATAATACTCAATAGGCTGTTTAAAGGTAAGAAGCACCGCATCTTTTATGCCAAGCTGCAGAATATTATCAAATATCGCCCTGATTGCCTTTTCCTGATCGTCGGAATACATCAGTGCATCCATGGTGATACGTGTGATAAAATGCTGACGTTTCTGAATTTCCCAAATATTCCTGCTATACTGTTCAGCGATATTTTTGGAGATAACTTTCTGGAAATAAGCCTGCTCTTTAGTTATCCACATCCTTCGCTTTCCCTCTGTACGGGATGCAACGTATTCATAACAATCTGTTATTTCCTCACAGAATTTTTCCAGAGAAAAGAACTTCATATAATCATAATGAAAGATATCAACTATATCATCCTGATCAACTATATGACCCGATTCTCTATAATCCTTGTCCATAAGTACAGAATATACTTTCCTGACAAATTTCCTGAACCTCGGCAAACATGTCATTTTAACCTGCGTTGAAGCAGTAAACGATACATCTTCCATCAATTGCTCAGCCATAGCCTCCAAATCTACCGGATTCTGTGACATCAACTGTACAATAGGAGAATTATTGTCTCTGATAGTTTCACCACAGGAAAGTCTGTGCACAAAACTACTTTCCAGTGCAAATATTTCCTGCTTATTTCCTTCACATAGACGGACAACTTCATAGCCTGCTTTATATGCCATTTCATATGCCGAAAGGCGAACTGTAGTAAGCGGTGGAGTCATTTCCGATGCCGCAGCAATATCATCAAAGCCCGTCACGGCGATATCTTTACCGGGAGTGAGGCTATGCTTTTTCAAAATCCTATAAACAGTTTCAGCAATATGATCAGAAGCACAAACTATAGCTTCAATATCAGGAACACGTGCAAGCATTTCTTCCGCTACATCTTCACAGGCACCTGAAAAAACGCCTCTGGCGAACATTCCATCTTCTACAGCGATACCATGCCTCTCCATCTCTTCAAAGTAGACTGATTCCCTTTCTCTTGCACCGAAACTACTTTCCGGTCCACTTATAAAACCTATCCTCCTATAGCCATGCTGCTCTATAAGATGACATATCAGTTTACGCATTCCCGGCTTATTGTCCTTTTTTATACATCGATATCCCTCAAAATACTCTTCCATGAGGATTGTTTTGTTAGGATCAAGTAGTTTCAGATACTTTTCTATTTTATTTTCTTTTGAATTTGAAATAAATGCATTAGCCACGCCAACCGGAACGATATATGCATCAAAATCCATCTGGGCTGCCAACTTAAATGCAACATGAATATTGTTATGTGACCACTCCAGAAAATTATTTGATGGTAAAAGTTCCATAAAATTTATAAGATTATGTCCCTGCTCCTCTATGGCATTCCTGATACCATTCTGCATTTCCAAAGGATAGCCTACAGTCTTATGGGATATGAGATAAGCTATATTATATCGTTTGCTCATTCTATTTCACCTTGCTAAACAGTAATATATACATAGTATATATCTTCTTATCTAAGTCAGCATACATCATAGCTTCCGAGATAACGGTAATCAAAAAGCCTGTTTTTTGTCAGCTTTTTGTACTGTTTATAGCTTCCATCATCACATTCAATTATATAGTTGTAGTTTCCCAGCTCTGTTTTAGCCGGTCTCTCATGTATCGTTACCAAATCAAGACCAAGAGCCTTGAGCTCTGCCATAAGATCAGGAAGGTTCTCAGCACTACCGGAGGCTATAAAAGCCATCCTTTCACGAGTTTCTGTAGATGCATCATCCATTGAAAGAACATAAAATCTGGTTTTGTTTATGTCATTGTTTTGTATACCTTCTGCAAGGAGGTCCAGTCCATAGATATCAGCACATGCAGCGGATGCTATAGCAGCCTGCGACTTGTCCTTATCTTCTGCAACCATCTTTGCACCTTCGGCCGTACTTGATACTTCAATTATTTCAGCATCAGGAACATTTTTCTCCAACCACTCCCTGCTCTGGGCGATGCCCTGCTTATGTGAGTAAACTTTCTTTATATCCGTAAGCCCGGTTCCGGGAAGAACAAGCAGGTTCTGGTTTATCGGAAGTACTACTTCCCCAACAACAGATATGTCGGGATGCTCTATCAGGATGTCAAGATAATCTGTAACAGCTCCTCCGATGGTATTTTCCTGAGGGATCACAGCGTAACTGCTTTCTCCATTTTCAAGGGCATCAATTGCATCAGAAACGGTTTTGTACGGCAGATATGTTCCCTTCTTGTCAAAAAACACACCACATGCTTCCTGAGTGTAAGTACCTTCAGGTCCCAGATAACTGACTACAGCAGATTCGGCATCCTGAGACGCAGCTGATCTACCATTGAGAAGGTAATCTGACCACTTGATCCCATCGTCATAACTTCCGTCATAGATGTAATCATAAAATTTTTTACAGAGGATCTCTTTTTCTGTGTCTTTGTTAAAATCATCATCCCTGAATACGGAATAAAAATCACGTGTTTCCATGGATCCGGTATCCGATGCATCCTGTTCCTCCGCAGTAGTTTTATCCTCACCGGTTTCAACCTTTTTTATATCCTCAGTCTGATCAATGGTAAAATCAAAGGACTTGAACATATCATTATCAGGGAGCACCATGGCAAATCCCTGAGTCTGATCCAGCTTTATAACGGCTGAATCCGTACTGAAGTCAAGAACATGTCCGCCTTTGGTTTTATCATCTGATATAAAGTGGAAGTGCCATCCTACAGCATTCAGTTCTTTCATATAGTCCGGACAATACAAGCCGACTACAGTCCCGGATATATCTTCATAATCGAAAAAGGTCTGGTCTGTTTCAAGAACAGTGGCCAAAGGCTTGTATGGCTCAGTTTGTGAAAGCTCGCTGCGTACATTCATCTGTTTAAATGTTCCGACTATCTTGACAGCATAGAAGTTATTGCGTCCCAGCTGTTCCACCCTTTCGTTCAATGAGGTCTTGATATCATTGATCTCTTTCACATTTTGTATATCATAGGATTCATCGTCATCAAAGAAAGTCACATCTGAAAAAGGTATGAGTTCGTCATCGGGAACCACCTCTACGCTGCCATCACCTGCAGCTCTGTAGACTTCACCATCCAGCATGATGAGCTCGCCGTTTAGCGCATCAAACGTTCCTATACCGGTGTCACCGAGCTTTTTTAATTTACTTACCGGTACTGTTCCGTTATAATCGCCAAAAGTCAGACCTTGGAGAAGAGAAACCTGATTGATGCACTCCCGATCGCCATCATCTCCGGATGCTTCAGCATCCTCCGATTCAGCGTTATCATTCTCAGACTTTTCTGAGACTTCAGTCTTTCCATCTGTGTCATCAGATGCTTCTGAGGCTTCAGTCTTTTCATCTTTGTCGTCAGATGCTTCTGAGACTTTAGTCTTATCGTTAGCAGCTTCAGAGTCTCTTTTTTCGTTTTCTATGAATCCGGACTCTGAAACAACCTGATTGATGTTTGAAGAAATAGTTGCCGGATTGATTTCTATAACATCGTTGGCTCCACATCCGCTGATCATCAAAGATGTTCCGAGAATAGTTGCCAATGCTCCTTTAATGTTTTTTTTGTACCTTTTTTTCATATATCCCTCCTTTAAGCCAAAACATCTCAAACTTTTCATCGGCTATATTACATAAAAACATAAGACAGTAACTCTTGTTGTTTCTTTATATTTCCTGACATTGACAATACTCCATTGATATCATCGACTGATATTATGTCTTGTTTTGTTTCTTTTCTCATATTTTATGGTAACACAAATATGTGCCCTCTTCCACTTAAAGCATTTTTATTAATCTCTTCCGGAACATATCATCCGGTATCAAATATCCAAATAACATTTTAAAACTAGAAGGAACACAAATGAGTGACAATTACAAAATCAACGATAAATACAAAGACAGACTATTTCGATTTATATTCGGTCATGAGGAAAACAAGGCTTATGCCCTGGATCTATATAATGCGATAAACAATACCGACTACAAGGATGTGTCGGAGCTTGATTTTTATACTATCGAGGATGTAATTTACATAAAAATGAAAAATGATGTTGCGCTTATTTTGGACAGTTATCTAAGCCTATGGGAACAGCAAAGCAGCTATAATC
>DGVW01000046.1:6825-6987 GCA_002396005.1 Oribacterium sp. UBA4274 | reverse complement strand
TTGCAAAGTTTGCGATGATCATATCATACTTGCCTGATCTTATGGCGTCACAAAGCTTGTCACATACCTCAGGGCAAGACATCTGCGGCTTCAGATCATATGTAGGAACATCCTTTGGTGATGGAACAAGCACACGATCCTCACCCTCATTAGGCTCCTCAA
>DGVW01000046.1:0-6731 GCA_002396005.1 Oribacterium sp. UBA4274 | reverse complement strand
TCTCTGTCTCAGCGATACGAAGCTGCTTAAGTCCAAGTGATGAAACATACTCACCAAGAGTCTGCTTTATAGACTGCTTAGGGAATGCGATCTCCTTGTTTGGAATAGTCGGATCATAATCTGTGAAGCAGACAAACCTGGTATCAAGGCGCTTGCCTCTCTCAAAGAATGTAAACTCATCATCACAGAAGCAATGTGTCATCTCACGGGCACGATCCGGACGGAAGTTATAGAACACACAGGAATCACCATCTGTGATCACGTGTACAGGCTTGCCATCCTTCTCGATAACACATGGAACAACGAACTCATCAAGAACCTTGTTATCATAGGAAGCAGTGATAGCCTCAGAAACAGATGCTGCCTTATCGCCAACACCCTTTGTCATGGCATCATAAGCCTTAACCACACGGTCATAGTTCTTGTCACGATCCATAGCGTAGTAACGACCTGAAATCATAGCAATCTCACCGACACCAATCTCTGCCATCTTGTCCTCAACCATCTGGAGGAAGCTCTTTCCTGAATCAGGCGGTGTATCACGACCATCGAGGAAAGCATAGAGGTAAACCTTCTTGAGACCGTTTCTCTTGGCAAGCTCAAGAAGTCCGAAGATATGTCCGAGGTGTGAATGAACACCACCATCAGATACAAGTCCGAAAATGTTTAATGCAGAATCGTTCTTCTTACAGTTCTCAACTGCATCCATAAGTGCAGGATTTGTAAAGAAATCCCCGTCCTCTATAGACTTTGTGATTCTTGTAAGATCCTGATAGATGATACGGCCGGCACCCATGTTCATGTGTCCAACCTCTGAGTTACCCATCTGTCCGTCCGGCAGTCCTACATAAAGACCTGATGCCTGTCCCTGCACAAATGGACACTCAGCCTGAAGCTTGTCCATAACAGGAGTCTGTGCCATCTTGATAGCATTGCCCTCAGGATTCTCATTGATACCATATCCATCAAGGATAAGAAGTACTACTGGTTTTTTATCTGTCATAATAAAAGTCCCTCTATAAAAATAATTATAAAAACTACTTTGTTTCACAATCCTCTGTAGTTTATACCAAATAAAAAGGGGCGTCAATGATTACGCCCCATACTTTGTTAAAAATTATACAATTTTTATTGCTATAGTCATTTCCTATAGTGACTATAACATTTCCCGTCCAAAGCCTGCCCTGACTGATGAATCATACAAATCCTAATTCCGTCTTCTATGTCTTCGCTTCAAAAAAAGAAAGCTCCGGTGTGTAGGATTTCTCAACATATTTTAGTTGATATTGCTTCAGTCTCATAGCTATCTTCGGGTCAAGCCGGTTATCCTCGGGAAGCTCTTTGACAATAGCCTTTATATCCTTCATAAGAAGCGAAATATCCAGATTTTGTGCCACAATAAGCTTTGCCATACTGCGAAGTATATTCATGGTATTGCTTCGGTTTTCACTCAGAAACTGATCAAGCTGCTCCTCATCAACTTTCATGATAAGTGCATCGGAAAGAGCAACCGCCGTGTAGACCTGTGGTTTTCCCGTAAGCATCGAAATCTCGCCAAAGAACTGTTCATCCTTCAGAATGCCGAGTATATTTTCATGATCATGCTCATAGTTCACATAGAGAGCCACCTTACCCTTTAGTATCTTATACATATAAGGATGCAATTCCTCTTCTCTGAAGATGATGTCTCCATCTCTGAATTTCTGCAATTTACCGGATTTTGTCTCTTTAGCCATACTGTCCGTATTATCTCTATTATCAAACTTATCTTTCATACCCATAGACTTACCCTTCCGGAGTCAGATTTACTCCCGGGACTTTCTCAATCCCCTTATCTTGTAAATAAATATAAGTTCTGCGTTTCTGCATACATAAATTTTACCATAATAAGTCCTTTCTATACTACTTCGTCAAAAATTCTATAAAAATTTACTTATATTTAACCGTTTTTTTGAAGCAGTAGTTTATATAATATTTTTTATTTACCTATTTGTACGCATATTGTAAAATATGTGTTTTGTGGGGAGATTATTACAATGGCAAAATACTACATTACAGTTTCGCTCTTCTCTTTTTTAGCCCTGACCATTCTCAATGTCATGGTGCATGAGAACGCAAGGTTAACCAATAAAGAAAAGAAGCGTTTTTACATATCATATTCACTGATTATCATATCGACACTGTCGGAGCTTGTTGGACTATTGCTCAACGGCATGCCTGAGTGGACCAGGGGACTTCATTATCTGTCCAAATTTCTGGATTATTCATTTGCACCTTGTGCGGCTGTTTTTTTCGTTCCTCATCTGGACGAGGATACTACCCGCAGTGAACAGTCACGTATCGTCATGACTATTGTTCTTGGTGTTAATGCTATCATTCAGGCATTATCAATTTTCACAGGTTGGACTTTTTACATTGATCCCGCCAATTACTACTATCATGGACCGTTTTATTCCATATACGCGCTGGTTTACTGCCTGTCCATCATTTATGTCATTGCAGGATTTTATGAGTACGGAAAACAGTATTCAAAACGAAATTATATGTCACTGTTTTTTATCATGATCTTCGTAAGTCTGGGCGTCGTTTTTCAGGAGTTCCTCAACACTGATATGCGTACTATATGTCTGGTGCTTTCCATGGGCTCCATGTTCCTGTACATCCATTTCAATGAGTATGCCCTCATAAGGAAGGATGATGAACTTCTGCGCCAACAGCTTCAGATTGAACGTGATGCATTGACCGGACTATATAATCGAGGCGGTCTCGACAAAAAAATTGATGAATACATGAATAGTCACCCTGAAGAACCATGTACAGCCTTGTTTATCGACATTGACGAGTTCAAGCTCATCAATGACTTGTACGGGCATCTGTGCGGTGATGAAGCCATACGTCATCTTGCAAGATCCATGTCAGAGTCATTTCCGGATAACTCTATCGTAGGAAGAAACGGTGGTGATGAGTTCTGTATACTTCTGAAGAATCAGGCCGGCCCGGAGGTCGGAAAGAAAATCAGCGACTTCTCCAAAAAAGCACAGCTCTTTGAGTTCGATGGTCATAAGTACAGTTTCACCATTTCCATCGGATATGCAGAGTATCCTGAACAGGCAGATGGCCGTTCACAGATACTCAGCCGGGCCGATAAGGCATTGTACGCTGTTAAGCTTCAGGGAAAACATGGCTGCCTCAAATTTTCACAGAACCTCAATATCGAGCAGAGATCACGTCTGGGATTCTCTCTGAATGACATATCTTCCAATATTCCGGGTGCGATACTCATCTACAAGGCAGATGAAAAGGAAAAAATCCTTTATGCCAACAAAGAATGTCTGAAGCTTTTTGAGTGTGACACCTATCAGGAGTTCCTTGAAAAGACCGGCGGTTCCTTCCCTGGTGTAGTTCATCCAGATGACCTTGACAGAGTTCAGTCATCCATAAAAGAGCAGATCCAGAGACATGAGTCCAACGGTAATGATTATGTTGATTACCGCATCATTACCAAAAAAGGTAATGTTAAACATGTAATGGACAACGGTCGTCTCGTTTACAGTGATTTCTACGGTATGATCTTCTATGTCCTGCTGGTGGATCTTGACAGAAAAACTACTTAGATAACAGCAAACCAAATTTAAGATGCAAGTGTCCAAAGGCACGATCGATGCTATTATGCAGATTCGCTTCTTTGATACTTGCATCTTTTTTATGTTCAGCACAGTGCACAAGAATGTGTGCGGTAGAGCTATCAGTGAGTAGCAAATACTTTTGACACTTGCATCTTTTTATATTTAGGAAAATGCATGCCGATAGTAGATATATCAGTATTTCTTATAAACTGTTCATCAAGGGGGATGTGATGAAAAAACTAGTTATAAGTCTAATTACAGCTGCATTGATTTCTGTAACCGCATTTTCTTCTTATGCTCTCGAATGGCATCAGGATGCCATGGGCTGGAAGCTTTTGGACAAAAGTAAAAACAAAATAACCAGCGAGTGGTACTATCAGGACAGAAATCAATACTACTTTAATGCTGATGGCTATATGTCTGTAGGCTGGACTCTCATAGGTGACAACTGGTACTATTTCACAGAAAAAGGAGCACTTGTAACAGACCGGTGGATTGATGACAAGTACGTAGACTATTCCGGAAAACTACTCATAAACACTACTACACCTGATGGAAAAACTGTAGGTGCTGATGGAAGGCTCATAGTTGGAAATTCCAATGTTTCAGGAAACAAAACATCACTTAATTCACATTCAGTGTCAGGCACTTTAAACAGTATAAATTCCGGTTCAGGACTCGCCGGCTCCGATTCTTCCATGAAAGCATACTCCATCTCAAATACCGGCACACATACGGATTCCGGTACCACTTCGGAAGCGCAATCATCTTCAGCAGCTACTCAGGGAACTAACGGCGGCTACGTTCCTCTCAAACCTATCGAGATCAAATATCTCCGGGCGCACATGACTAAGGATGGAGGCATTTCTCCTAACATCTACTTCATTAACTCCTCCGGCAAGATCATAAACTGTATCGTCTTTACTGTTACACCTTACGATTCTGCCCACAATGTTGCCACCTGCGCTATAACAGGAAATTCTACAGTTGAAAAAGCAGTTATGGGACCTTTCCTGCCTGACATTCCTACAACTCTTGGAAAATACATCCTGGCTGATAACGGAACAGTAATCCCTACTTCTGAAACCAATGTGACAGATTACAGCAAAACCTTCAGTAACTGTGTTGTCCTTGACCACATATGGTTAAGCCAGAACATCGTGACTTATGCCATAATGGGTATCCGGCTTCAGTACGCAGATGGAACATGGGAAGCAGTAAACCCGTATGATGTCATAAAACTCACATATTAAGATCATCAGACCTCCGTATATTAAAGTTATTTATTATATTTCAAAAAATCAAAGAATTTAAATATCAAATGTTTAACACTCTTATTTCCTTATTTGATAGTTATACATTATAATAAAGATGACGATAATTTATATGTCGGGCGATTTACACATAATTGTGTGAACTCTATATTTCCGGCGTCATAACTGTCTTCACATTTTTTAGGAGGATTTGTATTTATGTCAGAGAAAATCACAAGAAGAGATTTTATCAAGGGCATCGGAGCTACTGCAGTTATTGCAGGACTCGGTTCCCTTACAGCTTGTACAAGCGGAAACGGAACTCCGGGTGCAACAACTGCAGCTTCTACTGAAGCCGCTACTACCGCTGCTGCCACAGAAGCTGCTACTGCTGCCGCAGGTGCACCAGCAGGTGGAGCTATCTACACACCAGGTACTTACACAGCCGGCGCTGATGGTATCAGTTCAAAGGTTACAGTTACTATGACATTTGATGAGACATCCATCACTGATGTCAAGATCAATGCAGACGGTGAGACACCTTCAATCGGCGGAGCTGCTGTTCCTGATCTTGAGAAAGCGCTCATGGATGCACAGTCCGCAGAGTTTGACGCGGTTTCAGGTGCTACTATCACATCTGATGCTGTCAAGAAGGCTGCAGCAAACTGTATCGCACAGGCCAAGGGCGAGGCAGTAGCAGCCACAGGCGATCTCATCCCAACAGGTTCTGATGAAGACTGGCTTGGCGAGGAGCCGATCGTTGATGATGCTGATGTTAAGGAAACTATCGATACAGACATCCTCATCGTTGGTGCAGGTAATGCCGGAATGATGGCAGCAGCATATGCTTCTTCCAAGGGACTTGATTTCCGTGTAATCGAGCAGAATGCTGTTGTTCAGGATACACGTCACTGGTACGGCGCTATCAACAGTTCAGCAGCCAAGGCAGCAGGTTCATCTGTTGATAAGAAGAAACTCCTTTCCGAGATCAGCCGTTATGCTTCAGGAAAGTGCGACCAGAGAGTTGTTAATGTCTGGATGAACGAGTCAGCTGCAATGCATGATTTCGTAGCCGGAATTCTCGAGAACGAGCCATACAACTGGAAGTGTGATTTCACAGCCGGTGAGGAAGCTCGTTGGCCTGACAGCGATGAAAATACAACATTTCTATTCCCTGAGCAGGAGCATAACTACAGAGCTTCAGAGTCAGAGTACGGAATGCAGAGAAACGAGGTATTCCTCGAGGTTATTCAGAAGGCTGGCTATGACGTAGATTTCCAGACCGCTCTTGTAAAGCTTGAAAAGGACGATACAGGTCGTGTTACAGGTGTTATCGCTCAGAAGACAGAGACTGGTGACCTCGTTCGTTACAATGCCAAGAAGGGTGTTCTCCTCGCCTGCGGCGGATATCCTGGAAACCCATACATGATGCAGCAGCTTGATCCACTGGGAACATCTGTAACAACAGCTTGTTCTTTCAGCCCTGCAGATAAGGGATATGGTATCCGTGCAGCAGTTTGGGCAGGTGCTCATCTTGATGCAGAGTCAGCTCCTATGCTCTTCGACCGTGGACTTGTTGCTCCTGGTGTTGATTCAGGTTATGTTGACAGCCCATCTTCTTTCGGCGGCAAGGCATTCCCTGGTACAGTAAGACAGTACAATCCTGGTACACAGCCATTCCTGAAGGTTAACCGTCACGGACAGCGTTTTGCAAACGAGTCAAGCCCATACAACGATATCGTATATGCAGCAGCTCATCAGCCTGGCCATGTATATGCTCAGATCATGGATGCAAACTACATGGAGGATATCAAGAGATTCCATACCATCGGATGTTCAGCACAGTCAAGAA
>DGVW01000049.1 GCA_002396005.1 Oribacterium sp. UBA4274 | reverse complement strand
TCAGGAATTCCCGAAGAGATCCTTTGGCTTATCTGCTACATTTTTCTGCTGTGCAACTCTCTTCTTCCCCGCAGCCTCTGCCTCGTCCTTAAAGTAGAGACGGTTAACTGCACTGAAGAGTGCGCGGATTGATGAACGGGTGATGTTGGAAGAAAGTCCCACACCATAGCTTGTCTTTCCTGTATCTACATCCAGGAGATGTATGTAAGATACAGCCTTTACGTTTGTTCCGGAACCAAGCGCATGTTCCTGATAGTCTATAACCTTGCCCTTGATGCCGATCTCATGATTAAGTCCTGACAGTACAGCATCGATAGGTCCGTTACCCACACCACTGAAGTTTGTCATATTGCCATGGTTCATATAGGAAACAGTGGCAAGTGTTGTAAATGTATCGTCTCCGTTCTCTGTATCTGTTGTACGGATATTCTTGAAGTGTATAGGCTCCTTGGTCTGTACATAGCAGGCATCGAAGATATCGAAGATCTCCTGAGGTGAAACTTCGCCTTCCTGCTCTGAAAGTACCTGAATGTAATCAGCAAACTCTCTCTGCATGCCCTTAGGAAGCTTGTAACCAAACTGAGCATCCATAACAAAGGCAACTCCGCCCTTTCCGGACTGAGAGTTGATACGAACGATAGGCTCGTACTTTCTGCCGATATCGGCAGGATCGATAGGAAGATACGGAACCTCCCATATCTCACTGTGACGCTCTTTCATAGCCTTGACACCCTTGTTGATGGCATCCTGATGTGAACCTGAAAATGCTGTGAATACAAGTTCTCCCGCATAAGGAGCTCTAGGAGGGATGCTCATCTTGGTACATCTCTCATAGACTTCCTTGATAGGATTGATGTCCTCGATATTGAGCTTAGGATCAACTCCATGTGAGAACATATTGTAGGCAACCGTAAGTACATCAACATTACCGGTTCTCTCACCATTACCAAAAAGTGTACCCTCTACACGGTCTGCACCTGCAAGCAGCGCGAGCTCTGTCGAAGCGATGCCCTCACCTCTGTCGTTATGAGGATGAACAGAAACGATAACATGCTCACGATACTTCAGGTGATTACACATATACTCTATCTGATCGGCATAAACATTAGGCGTGTTCATCTCAACTGTTGAAGGAAGGTTGATGATGACCTCTCTGCCTTCCCCACACTCCCATGCATCAAGAACCGCATTGCAGATGTCTGCAGCATAGTCCATCTCTGTACCTGTAAAAGATTCCGGTGAATACTCAAGGCGGATCTTGCCCGGGAAATCCTTGGCATACTTTTTAACGAGCTGTGTGCCTGTAAGAGCGATGTCTATAATCTCTTCCTTGGACTTGCCAAAAACCACATCTCTCTGAAGAACAGATGTGGAATTATAGATATGCACTATCGCTTTATCCAATCCCGAAAGGCATTCAAATGTCCTCTCAAGCTGCTCTGCACGGCACTGTACAAGTACCTGCACCGTAACATCCTGAGGAATCATCTTGCGTTCAATGAGCTGGCGCAGAAAATCATACTCTATCTGTGATGCAGCAGGAAATCCCACCTCAATCTCTTTAAATCCGAGCTTCACCAGCATCTGGAAAAACTCGATTTTTTCTTCGACACTCATCGGATCAACCAGTGCCTGATTGCCATCACGAAGATCAACAGAACACCATACAGGTGCCTCTGTTATCTCCTTATCCACCCATGTTCTCTCCGGATATTTAAATGCCGGAAATCTCTTATAACGCTTGTAATTCAACATATGTTTGCTCCCTTTCGTGTGAGTTTCTGTAAAATTACCGCCCTTAAGGCCCACACATTATATTTATTATATCTTTATTGAACGCTTAACACTAGCCCCCGCTCTTTCATAACATCTATAACCTGATCGACATACCTGTCACACTTTTCCAGAGTATCAGCCTCAACCATGACTCTCACAAGAGGCTCTGTTCCTGATGCTCTGAGAAGTATCCTTCCGTCTGATCCGAGCTCATCTGTAACCTTCTCAACAGCCTTAAGTACCTCCGGATCTTTCTGTGCAGCTTCCTTGTCCTGAACCTTCACATTCTTGAGAACCTGTGGGAACACTGTAAACGGAGCAGCAAGCTCCTTAAGAGACTTTTTCTTCGCAAGCATAGTCTCCATGACCTTGATAGAGGTAAGGATACCGTCACCTGTTGTGGCATGTCTCATAAAAATGATATGGCCTGACTGCTCTCCGCCGAGAGAGAATCCATTCTGAGACATATTCTCATATACAAAACGGTCTCCTACCTTGGTCTTCTCATATCTGATGCCTACCGCATCAAGAGCCTTATAAAGTCCGAAGTTTGACATAACTGTGGTTACGATAGTGTCATCCTGAAGCTGTCCCTGCTCTTTCATATAGCAGCCGCATACATACATGATCTGATCGCCGTCGATGAGATGACCATCCTCGTCAACAGCAAGACATCTGTCGGCATCTCCGTCATAGGCAAATCCAACATCACAGCCCTCTTCTACAACAAACTTCTGAAGTGACTCTATATGTGTGGAACCGCACTTATCGTTAATATTTGTACCGTTTGGCTCGTTGTTGATAACATGTGTATCTGCTCCAAGGGCATCAAAAACAGATTTAGCTATGGATGATGCAGAACCGTTCGAACAGTCAAGAGCAACCTTCTTGCCCTTGAAGCTCTTGGTTGCAAGAGAGATGAGATATCCGATATATCTGTTTCGTCCGGCTGCAAAGTCAACTGTTCGTCCGATAGCATCTTTGGTTGCAAGCGGAACCTCCGGAGTTACACCGTCAAGATAATCCTCAATCCTGGCTATAACATCCTCTCCTAACTTTTCGCCGTTTCCGTTGATTACCTTTATTCCATTGTCATAAAAAGGATTATGTGAAGCAGAAATCATAACTCCGCAGTCAAAATCCTCAGAGCGGGCAACATAGGCAACTGAAGGTGTTGTGGTTACATGAAGAAGATAAGCATCAGCACCTGTAGCAGTGATTCCTGCCGCAATAGCATACTCAAACATATAGCTGGAACGGCGAGTATCCTTACCTATCACTATACGGCATCTGTCACCGGCTTTCTTACTCTGACCATAATACCATCCCAGAAACTTTCCTACGCGGAAAGCACTGTCTGCTGTCAGATTGACATTAGCCTCACCACGATAACCATCTGTTCCAAAATATTTTCCCATATTGAACTCCTCTATAAAACGTATTTTTGGCCGTTTATTTCTGTTCTGCAGTTATAAATCTATTCGGCTCTGTAAAACGTATTTTTATATCTGACTTTTACTCTTCAATATCCTTTAATGCTTTAAGATATCTTGAAAGTGCATCCTGCCAGGTTGGAAGCGGAGTGAAACCTGCTTCTACAAGCTTTTTCTTATCAAGTCTTGAGTTAAACGGACGGGCTGCCTTACTGAGCCCATACTCCGCAGTCGTAACAGGTGTCACTTCTGTTGTGTATCCGGCCTGACGATATATCTCCTTTGTGAAATCATACCAGCTGATATATCCACCTTCATTTGTTGCATGGTAGTAACCGTACTTTTCAGTTTCAAGCATATCAACAAGAAGCACAGACAGGTCGAGTGTATATGTAGGTGTACCAATCTGATCATTGACAACTCTTACAGAATCATGAGTCTTTCCTACATTAAGCATTGTCTTTATGAAATTCTTGCCGTTAAGACCGAATACCCATGCGATACGTACGATGAAATACTTATCAAGAGTGTTTGATACAGCAAGCTCTCCGCCGAGCTTGGTCTCACCATAGTAGTTGAGCGGTGCATAATCCTTGCAGTCAGGCTGCCATGGCTCTGTGCCCTGACCGTTGAATACATAGTCTGTTGAAATGTATATCATCTTGGCATCAAGCTTTTTGGCTGTATCTGCAATGTTCTGTACTCCGTCAACATTGATTGCCTTAACCTTGGCTTTTTTATCCTCATCCTCTGCAAGGTCAACTGCTGTCCATGCTGCGCAGTGAACGATAACATCAGGGTTAATCTCTGAAATAACCTTATCAACCTGCTCACGATCTGTGATGTCCATAGAAACATAAGGCATCTCTGTAACAGCACTTCCGTCCCGGATTCCACTGTACTGTGGTGCTATGTCAGATCCAACGCCTTCATGGCCTCTTTTTGCAAGCTCGTTCATAACATCATGTCCGAGCTGTCCGCCTACACCGGTAACAAATACTTTCACGTTTGTTCTCTCTTTCTACACTATAGAAATTCCGGAGCTTATATCAGTAATCTTACGATCCTCCGCCTGATATATCTCCGGTATTCTAAAAATCATTATAATCAATACTATATATACTGCCTGTGACTACTCATAACCACCCGGCAGCTTTGATACATCACCACATCACACAATTACAATAGATATCGTAATCGACTATATAGATGATATTACTTATCAGTCCTTGAGACCTTTTCCTTCAACATACATCTTGTCAAAGTACTTCTCATACTCACCGGAAATGATGTGCTCCCACCACTCCTTATTGTTTAAGTACCAGTCAATTGTTACAGGGATACCTGTGTCAAATGTATACTCAGGCTTCCATCCGAGCTCTGTCTCCATCTTTGTAGGATCCATAGCGTATCTCTGATCATGACCAGGTCTGTCCTTAACATACTCAATAAGTGACTCAGGCTTTCCGAGAGCCTTGAGGATAGTCTTTACAACTTCAAGGTTTGTTCTCTCATTGTGGCCGCCGATATTGTAAACCTCTCCTACTCTTCCGTTACGTACGATGAGGTCGATAGCCTTACAGTGATCTGTTACATAGAGCCAGTCACGAACATTGGCACCGTTTCCGTATACAGGGATCTTCTCATCATTAAGAGCTCTTGAGATGACCAGCGGGATGAGCTTCTCAGGGAAGTGATATGGTCCATAGTTGTTAGAGCATCTTGAAATAGTTGTAGGTATACCGAAGGTTCTGTGATAAGCCATAACGAACAGATCGGCAGAAGCCTTGGAAGCTGAATAAGGTGATGATGCCTTGATTTTGTTGTCCTCTGTAAAGAAAAGATCAGGACGGTCAAGCGGCAGATCACCATAAACCTCATCTGTTGATACCTGATGATAACGCTTGATACCGTACTCCTTACATGCATCAAGAAGGGTAACTGTTCCTCCAACGTTAGTCTTTAAGAAGATATCGGGATCAGATACTGAACGGTCAACGTGTGACTCTGCAGCAAAGTTAATGATCACATCAGGCTTCTCAGTCTCAAAAAGCTTGAAGATGAACTCGCGGTCTGCGATATCGCCCTTTACAAACTTGTAGTTTGGCT
>DGVW01000021.1 GCA_002396005.1 Oribacterium sp. UBA4274 | reverse complement strand
AGCAGATAGGAATTACAACAGAAGAGCAGGTAAGAATCATTGCTGAGAATGCCTGTGTACCTGGTGAAACGATTCATAACCTTGCAGGCGATGTTCAGCCATGTGAACTTTATGATGCGATCATGCAGGCAGATGCCATGGGAAAAATCGCATTAGGCAAGGTATAAGATTTAAATGATATGAATGTAATCAAAAGTGGCATATCACTTTAGATGTTTTTGTATCGACCCCCAAAAGTCAGAACCAAAATCTGACTTTTGAGAGGTCGGTATTTTTATGGCACAATATGATTTTGAGTTTAAGAAAAAGGTAGCTAATTACGATATCATACTGACCATAGCGCACTTTATGTTCTACGGCCAATCCGTCTATGGAACAAAAGAGAGTAAGTTTTTCATTAGCTTCAATTACAGACTCTATCATTGGGACCTCATCTCATCATAGGAAAATAAAAAGCGGTTTTAATTACAGTTATCAAGAATTGCTGCCAATGCCTCAATCTGCTCTTTAGTGGTTGCCCAGGAGGTGCAGAATCTGACGACCATATTATCTTCGTCATATGGCTCCCAGGTACTGTATATTATTCCGGCAGCATCCAATGCTGAAAGAATCCTTTTAGGCATGATGATAAACTGCTGATTGGTAGGAGAGTTTATGAAGAAACGGTAACCTCTGTCAGCAAATACCTTCTTAAGTTCTTCAGCTCTGTCGATGGCATTTCCTGCTATCTCTGTGTAAAGCCCGTCTGTAAATAAAGCATCGAACTGTACACCGTTTAATCTACCCTTTGCAAGAAGCGCACCATGTTGCTTTATCATGGTAACCATCTGTTTCGGTGCATTACACTTAGGATAAACAACCGCCTCTCCACAGAGTGCACCCACCTTGGTGCCTCCGATATAAAAAACATCGGTAAGTTCAGCTATATCTTTTATAGTAACATCAGTGGTTTTGCTGGTTAAGCCGTAGCCAAGCCTTGCACCATCAAGAAAGAGAGGGAGTTTCCACTTTTTACATATTTCAGAAATCGCTGTAAGTTCTGATTTTGTGTAAAGTGTGCCGTATTCTGTCGGATGACTGATGTAGACCATGCCAGGGAAAACCATGTGATCATGGTCTGAATCTGCGTAAAATCCTCCAACCATATTGTCCAGTTCCACCGCATCCATCTTTCCATCATGGCTGGGAAGTGCCATGACTTTGTGACCGGTGTATTCGATGGCACCGGCTTCGTGGCAGTTTACATGACCGGACTGGGCAGAAACAACACCCTCAAAGCTTCTGAGAGTGGTATCGATGACCGTCTGATTGGTCTGAGTTCCTCCGGTGAGGAAAAATACCTCTGCCTCAGGACTTCCGATGAAATTCCGGATTTTTTCTTTGGCACTTTCTGTATATTTGTCGGTGCCGTAGCCTGTCAGCTGGTCCATATTAGACCTTATGAGAGCCTCCAAAACCTTAGGATGACAGCCCTCTGTATAATCACTTGCAAAATTTAACATGTTGCACCTCGCAATTTAGAGTATTTCTGAAGAATCGTTAATTTAAATCTATTGTACAATTGCCGATAACGAAACATTTATAGAATACAATAAATCCATAAGAATATAAACAAAAATGGAACCATCGATAAATCAGTGTATTCATATAACAATTCTGTCATTAACCCGTCTACTCAGGGGGCACCATTCGAAAAATTTTTACATAATGAATAATGATGGATTTATGCTTTTCCCTTTTGGTTCGATTTAATACTTATAGTAGATACTGAGAAAAGGAAGGTGTGCTGTTTTGAAGACAACAAGGAAATGTAGTCGGATCCTAATGGTAGTAGTGTGCCTTTTTACCATGCTGTTTTTTAGTGCTATAGTATTCGCTGATGAGATCGAACCCGGGGTGTTCAATAGAGAAATTCTCACCGTGGGAATCTCCACCGATCGTTGCCCGGTATTCTATATAGATAAGGGAAGTAATGAGCCTGTCGGTATCGGAGTAGACCTTATGAAGGTTATAGCCGAACAGGCCGGATATGATGTGGAGTTCAGAGTCATTGGTGAAGAAAATCTGAAAGCTGCACTGGATAATCCTGAGTATGATGTTGTTATGCCTTTTGGAAGTGCTATAGATAGCGCTGCGGGTAATGCAAGTATAGTTACTGACAATCTGATGCAGACACCCTTCACTTTGGTTACGAGAAAAGAAAAAATGCTCCCATCTTTAAATTCCATAAAAGTAGGCATGCTTCATTCACTTAGCGGAGTTGCTGAAACCGTGAAACAGTTATTTCCGGGCATGGAGATAGTTTTTTTTAACACCATGGATGAGTCTGTAAAAGCACTGCGAAGAGGCGAGATAGATGCATTACTGCACAATTCCTTTGTTTGGAGTTATGTGCTGCAAAAACCTGCGTATGACGATCTCGCAGTAAAACCATCCACTATTTTTTCCATGGATTTCAGGGTTGGAACATTGGATACGCCTGAAGGGCATAGAGTTATCGAGAGATTGAACGGAGCCATCGCGGTTGTACCTGATACAGCAAAGCAGGGCATAATAGTAGACTATACCACGAGACACCTGTACCACTATGATATATTTGACTATATATATGAGTATGGGCAGATAATGCTTATGATTGCGCTTTTGATCATAGCGGTAATTGTAATCGCGTGGCAGAGATATTATGCGTTTAAATTGGAACAGGAGCAGAAGATGCTGGATTATCTGAACCGTGATCCATTGACAGGAACTCTCAGTATCAATGGTTTCAGGAAAAGGGTAGTTGAGCTTTTGAGAAAGTATCCCGATACACAGTATATTTTATCATACAACAACATCAAGAATTTCAAGTATATCAATGAGAGATTTGGGAAATCGGCGGGAGATGACCTTCTGAAATTCTGGGCAGATAAGTCACTGGAGGTTATGACAGATAAAGAAGCTATCTGCCGTATCGAAAGTGATCATTTTGTGGTGTTAAGATGTGCAGGAGGAGATGAGCAGTTAAGTAAAGATGGTTCTGATGTTATGGATCAGGTCAGGAACTATTTCATAGACAGACATAAGGATAGTAAGGTCAGGATATGCAGTGGTATCTATGTGCTGACACCTGAAGACTATCAGACTCCGGATGTGGATCATATGATTGATTTTGCAAGAGTGACGGAAAAAAGAGTCAGTGAGAATTTAAAGGACAGTTATGGATTCTATAATCCGGAGCAGTGGGAAAAGGGTATGAGAACTGCGGATATCATAGGAAATCTCCCTTTGGCCATTACTTCTGGTGAGATACAGGTATGGTATCAGCCGCAAATAAACTATGAAACGCGGGAGATTGCAGGTGCGGAGGCACTGTGCAGATGGAATCATAAAAAGCTTGGTTTCATAAGCCCAGGAGAGTTTATTCCTATACTTGAGGAATCAGGCCTTATATATGATCTCGACTGTTTCATATGGGAGAGAGTTTGTCGTGACCTTGAGAGATGGAACAGACAGGGAATCCACAGATCCGTGTCTGTCAATGTTGCGAGATGCGACATCAAGGAAGAATATGACATACCGAACCACTTTAGGAATCTGTTGAAGACCTATGAGCTTACACCTGATCAATTAAGGATTGAGATCACAGAATCTGCTTATGCGGATAATTCTGACATCATCATAGATGTTACAAAAAAGCTTCAAGAGTATGGTTTTGAAGTGGAAATGGATGATTTCGGAAGTGGATATTCAACCCTCAACATGCTGAAAGATATTCCGGTAGACAGAGTCAAGCTGGATTACTATTTCCTGACGAAATCAGGTGATCTTGAAAAAGGCAACATAATAGTTTCCTACATCATAAGGATGGTTCGTGATCTCGGCATGAAGTTGATTGTTGAGGGAATAGAAGATGTATCTCAGGCGGAGTTTCTTACGAAAAACGGCTGCAGTTATATGCAGGGCTACTATTTTGGAAAGCCGATGCCGGTGCAGGAATTTGAGGCACTTGATATTTGATTTGTTTTGAGGATTGGATATTGATTTTGTGCCACAAGCGACTTGCGGGTAAATGAACATCCGCGGGTTCTAGGCATGATGAGCTCCTTTGAAACCAGTTACACATGATGATAAGAAAAGACCTATGATATTTGTGTATTATATTGCACATATCATAGGTTTTTTTGTACAATCAGAAAGATTGCTGCATTTTTGGACAGTTTATATAAAAAGGGGAGCCGGAATTTTTATGGAATATAATTGGGAGATTTTGTTTGAGGATGATGTACTTGCAAGAGGCAGGAATTATTATAAAGGGGGTCGTGTAAAGGGATTTGTGGCTTCAAGTAACAACTGTATTGCAAGAGTTGCCGGGATGAAGATGTATAATGTAAAAATCATGTATCCGGGTGCTTATAATATGAAAATGAGCTGTAACTGCCCTTATGCGGAAGACGGAGATTACTGTAAACATGAGGCGGCAGTGCTGTACTATTTCGAGCAATCAAAAAAAGGAAGTTCACAGTGGAGCGAGTCACTGAAATCCAATAAGGGCAACACCTATTTTGATGTAGGGAAAATCCTTGAAAAAAGCGACATTGACGATGATGATGTCCGGAAGGCTCGTAAGATGATAGATAAAGGGGAGGTGAAGCTCACCAAAGCAGAGACCAAGTATCTCCAGTCAGCATCAGGAGAAATTCAGTTTGCTTTAAATGTCATCGGTGAGTGCACATCAGGCTCCTATACTCCTTTTGCCCTGAGAGTCATCTTCACAAAAGAGAAGTTGCTTTTTGGCGACTGCCCTCGAGATGGAAGTACGTATTACAGTTACTATTCATACCGGGGTACGTGTACACATCTCCTGGCGCTCATGCTTTTGGCAGATGAGTATATCGGTAAGTATAATCCTGGTGATGATACAGATTTCCATGGCTCCAATTTCATGAAAGCCTATCGTAATATGATGAGTAATCAGATCATCGAGGAAACATCTCAGAAGAAAAAAGTAGTAAAGATCGAGCCAAAGCTCTCTTTCGGAAGAACAGCAGACAGTGATCTGGCGCTCTCCTTCAAGATAGGCATTGAAAAACTCTATAAAGTAAAGAATATAATCGAACTTATAGAAACGAGAGAGCAAAATGGAACTCTGAAACTGGGAACCAAAAATATGATATCCTTTATGGACTATGATCTGGATGAAGAATCCGGAAAGTACTATGAAATCATAGAGAAAGCCAAAAGAGAAGCAGATTATATCTCACAGAAGATCAGCAACATGAGATACTACTATGGTGATAATGCTGTCTATTTAAAGGACAAAGTAGATCTGACCCCGGAGATTCTCGATATGTTCTATGAGGCAACAAAAGGAAAAACCATAGATATCGATGGAAGCCCTTTTACCAAAAGCATTAAAGTAACAGAAGGTAAGCTGAAGGGAACAGTTGAGATAAATCAGTTAAAAGACAATAAAAAATTTGCCGGATTGTCAGTATCGGTGGATATCCCATACATCATGAAGGGTGAAAGCGGCAGCTACATCCTGGATGAGGAAAAAGCAGTATTTTATAAAGTTGATGAACTGTCACCGATGGCAAATATGCTTGTAGAAAGTGTCAAGGATTCTCCGGATATGTCTTTCACTATAGGAAAGAAAAATATTTCTGAGTTTTACTATAGATTTCTGCCGAGGCTTCTCGAGTGCCCGGAGATCGAGGTGGTGGAGAAGGGCAAGACACCACTTCAAAAGTATCTGCCGCCTGAGTGTGAGATAGTTTTCTATATGGATGCCAATGAAGATTTCATCACGGGAAAAGTAAAGGCAAAGTATGGTGATGAAGAAATCTATCTTCATAAGCTGACAGATGCAGACTTTCCATTTCCGGAATCCAGAGATATGGCCTATGAGCAGGGTGCTGTAGATACGATGATGAGGTACCTCCCTGACGCAGGCTCAGACAACGAGACATTTGCCTGCGAAAAAACAGGGGAAAATACCTTTGACCTTCTGAACGAAGGTATGAAGGATATGATGGCCATAGGCGAAATCCATGCCAGCAAGGATTTTGAGAAACTAAAGATTCGTAAAGCACCGGTGACGAGAGTCGGAGTATCTGTTGAAAGCGGAATTCTGAATCTGGATATCTCCACTGATGATATGTCGGAGGAGGAACTTCTGGAGCTGCTTGAGAGTTACAGAAAAAAGAAAAAGTTTTTCAAGCTTAAAAATGGTGATTTCATAAAACTTGATCAAGATGATACACTTGAAGAACTGATGACTACCATGCAGGCTATGGGAGTAGATGCGAGAGACTTCACCAAGGGAAAACTGCATCTGCCTCTGTATCGTGCCATCTTTGTCAACAATTTGCTGGAAGAACATGATGAAATTGCGGCCGACAGAGACAAGAACTTCAAGTCCCTCATCAGAAATTTCAACACAGTTAAGGAAAGTGACATCGAGGTTCCGGAAAATCTCGCCAGGATTCTCCGAGGTTATCAGATATATGGATTTAAGTGGCTGAGTATGTTGTCCGAGCTCGGCTTCGGTGGTATCCTTGCGGACGATATGGGACTTGGCAAAACTATTCAGGTCATATCTCTCCTGCAGAGCAGAAAAAATCTGTTGGAGAAGGAGGGCAAGAGGTTAACTGCCCTCATCGTATGTCCTGCATCACTTGTCTATAACTGGGAAGAGGAGTTCAGGAGATTTGCACCATCTGTGGAGGTCAGGGCTGTTGCAGGTTCTCTTTCTGAGAGAAAGGCTATACTTTCTCAGGAAGTTCTGCCTGAGGTGCTGGTCACCTCCTATGACCTTTTGAAACGTGATATAGGACTTTATGAGGAAAAGAAGTTTGATTATGAGATCATCGATGAGGCACAGTTTATCAAAAATCCTAAAGCAGCAGTTTCAAAGTCGGTGAAGGTGATAAATGCAGAGCATAGATTTGCACTGACAGGTACGCCTATCGAAAACAGGCTGAGCGAACTTTGGAGCATCTTCGACTATCTCATGCCGGGCTTCCTTTATACTTATGACAGGTTCAGAAGTGATTTTGAAAATGCTATAACCAGGCACAAGGATGAGGAAATCACAAAACAGCTCAAGAACATGGTGGGACCGTTCATCCTTAGGAGACTGAAGGAAAATGTTCTGAAAGATCTTCCGGATAAGATGGAGGAGATACGTTTCTCAAAGTTTGATGCCGCACAGAGGAAATTATATGATGCTCAGGTTACTCATATGAAGAAACTGTTGGAAAGTGAAGATTATAAATCTGGTAAGGATAAACTAAAAGTTTTGGCGGAACTAACAAAGATCAGACAGATCTGTTGTGATCCGGAACTTATCACGGCAGGTTATAAAGGTGAGTCTGCCAAGAGGGCATCTTGTCTTGAACTAATCGAAAGTGCCATAGACGGAGGGCATAAGATACTGCTCTTTTCACAGTTTACTTCCATGTTTGAGCTTCTGGAGAGGGACCTCAGGGAGAAGGGCATAGAGTTTTATAAGATCACAGGTGAAACCAAAAAAGAAGAGAGAATCAAGCTGGTCCATGCATTTAATGAAAATGAAGTTCCGCTGTTTCTCATTTCTCTGAAGGCAGGCGGTACAGGGCTCAATCTGACCGGTGCCGATGTTGTCATCCACTATGATCCATGGTGGAATCTTGCCGCTCAGAATCAGGCGACGGATCGTGCCCACAGGATAGGTCAGACCAGAAAGGTTTCTGTATTTAAACTGATTGTCAAAGGCACCATAGAAGAGAAGATAGTTGAGATGCAGAATGCCAAGAAGGATCTGGCGGATGCCATTTTGAGCGGAGAGAACGAGTCACTTATGAATATGAGTAAGGACCAGCTGATGGAACTCCTGGGCTGATGTTTCAGATTGTTCATGAGTTTATGTGTTGTTGAACACTCAAACTTTGGCCCTTACATCATCATGATATAGGTTTGGAAAAGGAGATTTTTATGGGAAATATAAAAAACCGGGAAGGGCAGAAAGATTTTTTCATAGATATGGAAGAACATCAGACTACCTCCAATGAATTTTTCAATCCTTTCATGCTGGATTCACTGGAACGAAATTTCGGTCTTTCCAAGGTCATAATTATGTATTTTGACACCCATGGACGTTTTCTTTCATGGGTGGATAAAAACGGCAGAGCAGCAGAAGGTGAGGATCATCCGTACAACACCTTTTTTGCCAATGACATCGTCCGCTACAAGGTGTATGAGGATGCAGTTCGAGATCATCTTACATACTTTGACATTGAACCGAGACTTTACAGGGCATCGGATATAGTTGTTGATTATGAAAACTCAAGTCTGGTTTCATTTCTTGAAAGTCAGTTTCAGGCACACTATAGTCTTAGTATGGCCTTTGGCATCAATGCTTATATCCAGGTGGTATTCCTGAGAGATTCCTCAGAGGGAGATTTCAGTGAAGAGGATGTGCAGTATCTCAGGGATATCTATACATATATTGCTATGGCTTACAGAAGTTTCAAGAAATACGAGCAGGCCAGGATTATCTCCAACATTCACGGTGAGATCATTGCGTCAGGGGAGAAGGCATATTTTATTACAGATGATTTCATGCATATTCTGGATTCCAGTAAGGAAGCACTGAAAAGGATTGAAGAACTTCTGGGGAGTGGAATCAGTGAGACCATCAATGCCGATACACCATGCACCTGGCTTCCGTTCCTCCTGGGGCTTGGTGATGAAGATGGTTCAGAAGATGTGCATAACAGGACTATCAAAAATTTCATCTATACCATACATGACTATAAGCAGCAGTATTCCAATGGAATAGTAGATTTGTATCATTGGATAACCATACACATGAGGGATGAAAATCCGGTATATAATGCTATCGAAACCGACGATTTTGATGGGAACCTTTCAGAACTCACCAAGACAGAGAGAAAGGTCGCAAAGCTGATGGTCAAAGGCTACACCTATAAGGAAATAGCAGCAAACATGGTTATCAGTTACCATACGGTAAAAAAGCATGTCGAGAATATTTACAGTAAGTGTCATGTGAACAGCAGATATCAGTTACTCAAGGTTTTGGATAAAAGCTGACAGGTCTTTAAAAGTTAAATATAAGGAATATTCCCTATAAAAATAAGAAGTAGTGGTAATGTAAAAGGACAAGGTAAAAGACTAAAATTTTAACATATGGATGTGATGCAACTTATGTGCGATTGTGCATGATGCACACATTCGTGCACAATGTGACCCATATATCATTTTTAGGAAAGCCAAAACCGGGAGGAAATCTTGACTACAGGAATTATCTTTAACATCCAGAGATACACTATTCATGATGGTCCGGGTATGAGAACCGAACTGTTTCTGAAGGGGTGTCCTCTTAGATGCAGATGGTGCAGTAATCCTGAGAGCCAGAAGCTTCATATTGAACCGGGACTCTACAGGAGCCGATGCATAGGCTTGAAACAGTGTGGTGCATGCCTTGATTCCTGTCCTGAGGCAGAAGTGCTTGTTTTCAACAGGAACAAACTTACGGAGATAGACAGAAGCAGATGCACAGGGTGTATGAAGTGTGCAGCAGAGTGTCCGTCAGATGCGATAAAAAGCTGGGGCAAGGTTATGTCTGTGGATGAATGCTTAGACCTCATTCTTCGGGACAAAGGATACTATGAGGACTCCGGTGGGGGAGTCACGGTATCCGGCGGCGAACCACTGTTGCAGGCAGACTTTGTGGCAGAGCTTTTCCGGAGGTGCAGAGAACAGGGAATCCAGACATGTCTCGAATCAACATTTGCAGTACCCAAAAAGGATATTGAAAAGGTGCTGCCATATACAGACATAGTGATTTCGGATTTAAAGCAGATGGACACGGTTAAGCACAAAGAGTTCACAGGTATGGGTAATGAACTCATCCATGAAAATCTCAGATATGTTGCAGCAGAAAGTGACAATCTCATATTGAGGATTCCGGTTATACCACATATCAATGATGATAATGAAAATATTTCGAGAACAGCGGACTTTATCCTTTCTGATCTTGAGAACAAGGTAAACACCCTTCAGCTTCTGAGCTATATGCGATTGGGTGTTGAAAAATATGAGTCATTAGGAAAGCCATACCCGATGCAAGGCATCAGATTTAACCGCCCGGCATTTCAGAAAAGAATAAACGAAATATCTGAGTATTTTAACACACGGGGCATTCATTGCCTCGTTGGAACGAAAGAAAAATAAAGAGGAAAATGAGTTGGACGGTATCCGATATTCATTTGCCGTAAGGATTTGTAACAGGAGGAAATAAATGCCAGAATATCATACAACAGCAAGCGGAACAGAACCTTTCGACCATAAGTGCCATCTTGGCTATGAAGTAAATCACAAGGACTGGTCTCCGTTTTCGAGAGTAAATTACCTGAGAAAGACTTTTCTCGATGGACAGTACTGGATTGATATAGAGAGACTTCGTCTGGTAACAGAGTCTTATAAAGAACATCTCAATGCACCGGCAAAGCTTAAGTGTGCCTATGCTTTCAGGCATGTTCTTGAGAATGTCACACTTTATTGCTATGACCGTGAGCTTATCCTGGGTGATAATGCCGCCCCTGCCAAAGCCGCGCCGATATATCCGGAGTTTTCAGTAAACTGGATACTCGATGAAGCGGTAAATCATCCATTTGAAGATCGTGAGCATGATCAGTTTTACTTCCGTTCTGAAGAAGAGAAGCAGGAGGCCATCGAGCTATGCAAATGGTGGCAGGGAAGAACAGTTGCAGATGAAATAGAAGGACGTCTTGAGGATGAGCAGATAAAAGGCTCTGAGGCAGGCAGAAAGATATTCCAGACCAATCTCTATCACTATGCGGGAACAGGACATCTTGCCATAGATTACGGAAAACTCATGAAGGTTGGGTTTAACGGTCTCATAGAGGAAGCAAGAACCAGAAGAAGTGAGCTTACCAAAAAGGATCCCCATTATGCTGATAAGCGTGAGTTCTATGATGCCATGATCATAGAGCTTGAAGCGTCAACTGCTTATATCGAGAGATATGCGGTTCTTGCAGAGGAGTATGCGGCAAAGGAGCAGGATCCGGTCAGAAAGAAAGAGCTTGAAATGATGGCATTTAACTGTCATCAGATAGCAGGTGGACCTGCCAGGTCCTTCTGGCAGGCTGTTCAGCTTTTTAATTTTGTCACAACACTCATAACAATAGAGAGTAACGGACACTCTATCTCTTACGGACGTATGGATCAGTGGCTGTATCCATATTACAGAGCTGACATTGATGATGGAGTGATCACCAAGATGCAGGCGCTGGAGATTCTGGAGGATCAGTTTGTAAAACTCAACAATCCGACAAAACTGAAGGATTGGGGATCAACTGCAGTCAGAAACGGTCGTGGTTTCGGAGGAGAGAGCCTCACTATCGGTGGCCTCAACAGAGATGGTGATGACGCCACCAATGACCTCACTTTCCTCATTCTGGAAGCATCTGAACACACAAGGATGATGGTTCCGTGGATTTGCGTAAGGGCGTCAGAAAAGACACCTTATGAGCTTAAGGTCAAGACGGTGGAGTGCGTAAGAGCAGGATTCGGACATCCTAAAATTTTTAATGACGGACCTGCGGTAAAGGCAATGCTTGGAAAGGGTATGTCCCTTGAGGAAGCCAGAGACTACTGTGTTGTAGGATGCGTAGAACCGGATCTTCCGGGAGCTGAGTACGGCTGGCACGATGCTGCCTATGTCAATACTCCTAAGATGCTTGAGATGGTCATAAATGGCGGTAAATTTCTGGATTCTGACGAACAGTTCGGACCGGATACCGGAAGTCTTTTGACTTACAAGAGCTTCGACGAGGTGCTTGAGAGCATTGACAAACAGTTTGATTACTGGTGTGATCAGATGTGTTCAAGCCTTAACATTATCGAAGCTGCGCACGAAAAGGTGAAGCCTATTCCGTATGTGTCGGCATTCTTCCAGAACTGCATGGACACAGGACGCGATCTTACAGAAGGCGGCGCCAAGTATAACGGCATCGGACCTCAGGCAAGCGGCCTTGGCACCTGTGCGGATTCTCTTGCGACCATAAAGCAGCTTGTTTTTGATGAAGGTAAAGTCACAGGAGAGGAGCTTCTTGATGCAGTCAGGGCCAACTGGAAGGGGCACGAGATGTTATATGCACTTGTAAATGGCTCCAAGGTTCATCATTACGGCAATGATGATGACTATGCAGATGACCTTTTCAAGTTCATGTTCGACTGCTATACAGGTCACATTGCCGGACGCAAGACCTACAGACCGGGTGGACAGTTCAATCCGGGTGTATATTCTGTCAATGCCAATGTCGCCATGGGTATGGCCACCAATGCGACTCTTGACGGGCGTAAGAAGGGAGAAGCCATCTCTGATAATATGGGACCGGTGCATACTGACGGAGGAAGCCATGATGTGAGCGGACCGACAGCATTAACCAATTCCCTGTCCAAGGTGGATCACAGCAAGGCGGGAAACGGAACACTCATGAATATGAAATTTCCGCAGGAAGCAGTTGCAGGTGTTGAGGGAAGAGATAATCTGATAGCATTTATTGACCAGTATATAAAGCATGGTCCGATGCATGTTCAGTTCAATATCATGAGCTCCAGGACTATGCGTGAGGCCCAGAAACATCCTGAGGATTACAAGGATATGCTTGTCAGAGTTGCAGGCTACAGTGCATATTTTGTTGAGCTTGGCAAGGCTCTTCAGAAGGATCTGATCCAGAGGACAGAGTTGAGTTTCGGCTGAGGACTAAGGGATATATGATCTCATAGTGTAGAACCTCACATTTTATGAAATAGTTATTGTTGATGAGAAATATTGCAGATGAGTTCCCGGATTTCTGACATTTGAGGAAAAAGGAGTTCTGGGGCTGATAAGGGAGTATGAGATGAAAGATTTTGAATTTAAAGTACCGCAGACTATAAAATTTGGTGTAGGAAGTCTTAAGGAGATTCCTGATATTGTGAAGTCAGAGATTAAAACAGATAAGGTTTTTCTGGTTTCCGACAGAGGACTTGAGTCCATAGGTGTCGTTAAAAAGGTTGTTGATTTGATTGAAGCAGCAGGCATCAATTGTTCAAGTTTTCTGGATGTAATTCCAAATCCTACAGTTGCCTGTGTAAAGGAGGCAGCAGCAAAATATAAGGAATCAGGAGCCGGCTGCATCATAGCTCTCGGCGGCGGAAGTCCTATGGATGTTGCCAAGGCGGTTGGTGTTCTCTCAACCTATGGCGGTGAGATCCAGCAGTATGTTGGTACAGGAAAGGTTCCGGGCCCTATCACTCCGATTGTTGCGGTGCCTACAACTGCCGGAACCGGAAGTGAGGTTACAGCTTCAGCAGTCATCACAGATGAGGTTACAAATTTCAAGATGTCTGTTTTCAGCTATGAGCAGATTCCTAAGTTTGCAATACTTGATCCTGAACTTATCATGACTGCCCCTGCATCTGTTGCAGCAGCCTGCGGAATTGATGCGCTCATTCATGCCATGGAGGCGTACGTTTCCAACAACGCAACTCCATTCTCGGATGCTATGGCAGAGAAAGCCATGGAGCTTATCGGAAAGAATCTCCGTAGATTTGTGGCGAACCGGAAAGACAGTGATGCGGCAAGTGCTATGATGCTTGGCTCAAACTTTGCAGGCATTTCCTTTGCATGGGCAAGACTTGGTGATGTTCATGCCTTGAGCCACCCTGTGAGCGGTCATTTCCATGTTGCTCATGGCGTTGCCAATGCTATCCTTCTGCCTGTAGTCGCAGAGTTCAATGCTATCGCAGACCGTGAGGGACGATATGAAAAGATCTACAGATACATAAGAGAGGAAAAGGGGCCTGTTGAGAACTTTGCTCCGATGATGCTCGTGGATGAACTCAGGAGGCTTAACAAACAGCTCGGCATCCCTGAGAAACTTTCTGACGTAGGCGTAACTGAAGACAAGATTGAAGTCATGGCTGAAGATGCCATGAAGGGTCAGGCCAATATCATGGCCAATCCGAGACAGACAACATTGAAGGATTGCATCATGCTTTATAATAAGGCGATGTAAAGTACTTCTGATATCGACTCCCGATAGTTAGGTTAAAATCTAACTATCGGGAGTCTTTTTTAATATTCTTAAATAATAAACAAATATAACAATTTCAGCATCTCTAAATAAAAGAAAATACACAAAATCACGCGGCAAAGTTGATATATAATTCACAAAAGCAAAATATTAAACATTTATGGTCGGAAATGCTCTTTACATTTGTGCAAAACGCACTATAATACTAATTAATTAAATTAATTAACTAATTCACAGACATAAGGTTTCGAAAACCTTATTCTAAGGAGGCAATTATGAAGTTTTTTTTAGACAGTGCAAAATTAGATGAGATTGACTATGCATACAAGACATTTGGTATCGATGGCGTTACAACCAACCCTAAGCATATCATGCTGAGCGGAAAGCCATTTGTTACTGCGATAACAGATATTGCAAACTGGATTAAGGAAAACGGACTTGAGGGTATTGACAAATTCCCTGTATCAATTGAGATCAACCCACATCTTGATAAGACAGAAGATATGGTAGAGGAAGCAAGAAAGTATGCAAAGGTTTCTCCAAACTTCGCCATCAAGATTCCGGCAACAGAGGCAGGTGTTGCAGCAGCAAGACAGCTTGAGAAAGAAGGCATCAGAACAAACCTTACACTTGTTTTTGCTCCGGCACAGGCTATATTCGCAGCAAAGAACGGTTCACTTTTTGTATCTCCTTTCATTGGCTGGAAAGAGGATAACGGTGAAGACTGCAGGCAGTACATCAAGGACATCGTAGACATCTACAAGAACTATGGCTTCTACGGAAAGACACAGATCATTTGTGCAGCTCTTCGTTCACCAAAGCAGATGGTTGACTGTGCAGTAGCAGGTGCAGATATCATCACAGCAGGCCTTGCAATTTATAAGAGTGCTCAGCATCATGCATATACAACACAGGGTATCGGAACCTTCTGTGATGCATGGGATAACACAAAGACAGAGTAATTATAGGGAGGACATAATGAAAATCGGTTTTATCGGGCTTGGCATCATGGGTGAGTCCATGTGCGCAAATATCATAAAGAAGCATGATGATACAGTCTACTGTTCAGATATGGTTAAGGAAAAGGTTGAGGAGCTTGTAAAGCTCGGAGCAGTTGCAGCAGAGGACAATGTTGACCTCGCAGAAAAAGCTGATGTGATCATTTCCATGGTTCCAAAATCTGAGCATTCAAGAAGTGTTTATACACAGATTCTTCCAAAGCTTCACAAAGGTAAGATCTGTATAGATATGAGTACTATCGATCCTAGCGTATCTGTTGAGATTGCAAAGATGGTTAAGGAAACCGGAGCTCAGTTCGCAGATGCACCTGTTGTTAAGTCAAAGCCTGCAGCTATTGCCGGAAAGCTTGGTATCTACGTTGGATGTGACGAGGAACTCTATGAAACAGTTCGTCCGATACTTTCATACATGGGTGAGAACATCATCCGCATGGGTGAGAACGGAACTGGTATAACCATGAAGATCCTTCACAACGCTCTTGTTGGTCAGATTCAGAATGGTGTTAATGAAGTCTCCAATCTTGCAGCAGTTTGCGGAATCGATATTCAGACATTTGCAACAGCAATTTCATACGGCGGCGGACAGAATTTCTACCTGGACAGCAAGAAGGATGTCATCGAAAAGAACGATTTCACAACGGCCTTCTCAATCGAGAATATGTACAAGGATGTTAATATCTGCAAGAAGCTTGCTGAAGAAAAAGGACTGCCGATGCCTGGTGAGATGAATGTCGTAAGGGTTTATGACAAGGCTATGGCAGCAGGCTATGCAAAGGAGGACTTCTCAGCAACCATTAAAGTTGTAAGAGATGAGAAGATTTGATCATGGGACTTCTTGAACACTTAAACAGTGTAAATGATGTTGAGATAAAGTCGGTTTTGGATACAGAGGCATTTAAAACCTATGGCAGAGTAGTGACCGGCTATGATTTTTCGGAGATTGTTTCCTATATGGAAAAGGAAACACCTATTCCGGAGCAGGGTAATGTCTATGTTCCTTCGGTCTCTGAGATGGAAGACATAGCTGTTAAGGAAGAGGTTGAAAAGATAATTTACGGTGGCATGCCGATTCAGATTGGATATTGCAACGGCAGAAATACCACCTATAACGGTTTTGAGTATCATAAGGGCAGTGAGATAAACATTGCAGTGACGGATTTCATGCTGTGCCTCGGACATGTGTGGGATATCAAGGACAACACTTATAACGTGGAAGATGTTCAGGTGTTCTTCGTACCAAAGGGAACTGCGATTGAGATGTATCAGACTACGCTTCATCTTTCACCATGCAGAGTGACAGATGACGGATTTAAGGGAGTTGTCATTCTTCCGAAGGGTACAAACACTCCGCTTGAGAAACTTGCTCCGGTAGATAAGGAAGGCGAGCTTTTATTGCAGCGTAATAAATGGGTGATTGCTCATCCTGAGCGCGAGCCTCTTGTAAAACAGGGCGCAGTAACAGGTGTTATCGGACCAAATAAGGAACTCCATTATTGATGATGGATAGACATTAGGAGGAAAATATGGAGTTACTTACAGAAGGCAGATGCCTGAAACTCACAGATGGTGGGAACTGCATACTGACATGTGACGAGTCCATGCCGATGATTTATGTGGGTCATGGTAAGGAAACCGTAGACATGTACAGAGGTAATTTCAAGATTGAGGATTATGTAGCTGACAAAGTGCCTCTTTCAATTACTTCTATAGATAGAAATGAAGATAAAACAGTCGTAGACTTTGACGGCAGGATCAAGGCTACTGTTACAGTTAATGGTGACTGTGCGGAGATATCTTTCGAAACTTTGGACGAGACAGTAAACAGATTCTGGTTTAGAGTCAGAGCCGATAAGGACGAACATGTTTATGGTTGTGGAGAGCAGATGTCATATTTTGACCTGCGAGGCAGACATTATCCTTTATGGACATCGGAGCCGGGAGTCGGCAGAGATAAGACAACCTATGTTACCTGGAGATCTGATGTTGAGAACAAGGCAGGCGGAGATTATTACAACACAAATTACCCGGAGCCTACATTTGTTTCATCAAGACACTACTATCTGCATGTTGATTCAACTGCTTATGCAGATTTTGATTTCAGAAATGATGACTTCCATGAACTTGGGATTTGGGAAGTTCCTGCAAAGATTCGTATAGAGAGTGCCGGAACTTTTGCAGAACTTCTGGAGAAAGAAACTGCTTTCTTTGGAAGACAGCCGGAACTTCCGGACTGGGTATACAACGGGCTCATCTTTGGAGTTCAGGGCGGTAATGAGAGATCCTTTGGACTCGCTGAGAAGATTCAGAAGGGAGGCGTTCAGCTTTCAGGAATCTGGTGCCAGGACTGGTGCGGTAAGAGAGTTACGAGTTTCGGAAAGAGACTTCAGTGGGATTGGCATTATCACAAAGAGATGTATCCGGATCTCCCGGACAAGATTGCCGGGCTTCACAAGAAAGGAATTAAGTTCCTGGGTTATGTGAATCCTTATCTCGTAAATGATGGAGAATTGTTTAAGGAAGGCGAGGAAAAAGGTTACTTTGCAAAGCACCATGACGGAACCACGTATCTGGTGGATTTCGGTGAGTTTTACTGTGGTGCTGTAGATCTCACAAATCCGGAAGCTTTTGAGTGGTTCAAGGGTATCATAAAGAAGTATTCCATTGGGATAGGTATAGATGGCTGGATGGCAGATTTCGGCGAATATCTCCCTACGGATGATATCGTACTCCATAACGGAAATTCAGCAATGACAGAGCATAATCATTGGCCTGCACTTTGGGCAAAGTGTAATTATGAAGCAGTGAAGGAAACAGACAATTTAGGAAAAATCGTTTACTTCATGAGAGCAGGCGCTGCAGGAAGTCAGAAGTACTGCACACTTATGTGGGCCGGTGATCAGTCAGTGGATTTCTCAAGACACGACGGATTATGTACAGTCATTTCAGCAGCCCTTGGAACAGGCATGATAGGCTGCGGCCTCAATCATAGTGATATAGGTGGTTACACATCTCTGTTTGGTAATGTGAGAACCAAGGAAGTGTTCATGAGATGGGCTGAGATGGCCGCATTTACACCTGTAATGAGAACTCATGAAGGCAACAGACCGGACGATTGCTATCAGTTCTATAACGATGAAGACGGTATCAAGAGGATGGCAAGACTTGTGGACATTTACAAGATGATGTCCTCATATACAAGGGATGCTGTAAAGGAAAACCATGAAAAAGGCATCCCGGTTCAAAGACCATTGTTCCTTCATTATGAAGATGACGAAAAGTGCTATACAGAGCAGTTTGAGTATCTTCTCGGAAGAGATGTGCTTGTAGCTCCGGTTTACAAGGCAGGACAAACAGAACGTGAGGTTTATCTCCCGGACGATGAGTGGATACACCTTTGGTCCGGAAGAGCATACGGTAAAGGCGTTAATGTTGTAGACGCGGAGCTTGGATACACACCGGTATTCTATCGTAAGGCTTCACGATACACTGAATTATTTGAGAAT
Organism: Oribacterium sp. UBA4274; assembly: GCA_002396005.1. GTDB lineage: Bacteria > Bacillota > Clostridia > Lachnospirales > Lachnospiraceae > Oribacterium. The sequence continues at coordinate 7,727 of DGVW01000021.1, read as the reverse complement.
ATACGTGCAAAGCACGGTAAAAATTGATGTTAAGTATTAATTACGCTTTATTCCTGACAGTCATATTTCTGGCACATATCATGCATGGAATTACGGGATTTGCCGGAACACTTTTGGCGATGCCGTTAAGTCTTATGTTAGTAGGGTATCCGGTGGCCAAACCGATATTAAACATATTGGGACTTCTGAGCGGTATCTATGTGTTTTTGGGAAACAGAAAGTATGTAGTCTGGAAAGAGCTGTGGAAGATAGTAGCTATCATGGGGTGTGGGATACTGGTCGGTATAGGTATCAAGGACCAGCTTCTCGGAAAGGAAAAACTCTTATATTGGATTTTAGGGCTTTTCGTGGCAGGAGTATCGCTTCATGGATTATGGAGCGAGATAAGACCGAAAAGACAAGATCGGACAGTATCATCCGGTAATGATTTTCCGAAGGCTCTATATCTTACTTTGCCGCTGGCCGGCATTATCCATGGGATATTTGTAAGCGGAGGCCCACTCCTTATAAGCTATCTTACAAAGAAAATCCCGGATAAAAACCAGTTCAGAGCAACGATATCAACAGTATGGATCTTTCTGAACGGTATGGTCCTTGTGGATGACATTAGATCCGGGTACTGGAATATGTCGCTTGTGATCGGTACTTTGATAGCTGCACCATTCCTCTTTGGAGGACTGAAGATAGGGGCAATTTTGTATCAGAAGATGAGTCAGCATACATTCATGTTACTTAGCTATATACTTCTTCTGATCATGGGCGTGAAATTATTTTTTTGAACTAAAGGTCTTAAAGAGGCCAAGTGAATAAACACATTAGTAAACAGGAGGAAAGTTACTATGAGAAAACAATTATTGGCAGGAGTTCTTGCAACATTTATGGCGGCATCACTTGCAGCCTGCGGAGGTTCATCTACTACAGCAACAACCGCAGCGGCACCTGCTGAAACACAGAAGGCAGCAGAAACAGAAAAGGCAGGAGAGACAGAGAAAGCTGCTGAGACAGAGCAGAAAGCAGCAGCCGGAAGCGGACAGACAGTCAAGGTTATATGCCCTTATGGTGTAGGCGGAACAGCTGATATTATTGCCAGAAAGTTTGCAGAGGTAGCTACCAAGACACATCCTGAGTATAACTTCATCGTTGAGCAGCAGACCGGTGGAGACGGATTTGCAGCAGCAACAGCATTTACACAGGAAGATCCAAGCACAACAGACCTTCTTGTATATGGTTATGGTGTAGCTTATCGTCATGATCTCGGCAAGCAGTTCAATACAGAGGTGGTTGATTTCGACAGAAGTGAGATTCTTCCTCTTGCTACAGTTGATGACAGAACATGGATTCTGTACACAACACCTGATCAGACACTTGCAGGACTTATCGAGAAGTCAAAGACCGGAGGACTCAAGATGTCCGGTGGAAACCCTCTTTCAGATCCACATCTTGCATTGGGTTCACTCCTTGCACAGGAAGGTGGAAAGGTAATGGTAGTACCTTATGATGGTGGTGCTGCACAGAAGAAGGGTCTTACAGATGGTGAGGTTGACTGTTTTGTAGGTACAACACAGGCGGCACAGGAAGATGTTGAGGCAGGAAATCTTATTCCGGTACTTGCATTCTCGGATAAGGAATTTACAGGCTTCACTGGACCGGATGGTGCTATAACTGTTCCTTCACTTGCAGGTGATGGTATGGCAGCTGATCTTGATGCTTCTAAGGATTACACAAAGTCAATCCTTCCTGCAGGTGGTTCTATCGCAACACGTAAGGGCGCTTCTCAGGAGTGGCAGGATGCAGTAGTTCAGGTTGCTAAGGATGTTTGGGCAACAGATGAGTACAAGGATTTCATTGCAAGCATTCTTCTCAATGATACTGAGATCTACGGACAGGATGATGTTCAGCACTATGAGGATGCATGTTCAGCAGCAGTAGAGGCATTCAAGCTTCTCAGCGGCCAGCAGTAATTATAAGTTAAAGTTTTATTCAAAAAGAAAGACTGCCCGGCAATGCCATACAGGCGGTGCCGGGCATTTCTGATTTTTGTTTCAGGAGCCATCTATATGGAAATTGCCGGTATGAACCGTAATGTAAGCAGGGGTGCACATCACAGTTTCACTACTGGGATTAGGTGGTTTTCATAACGTGTAAAGAGGGATATTTGATGAAAAAGACAATAAAAATTAAAACAAACCTGTTGGCAGGTATAGTTATGGGATTGTTTTCCATCATTATGCTTTTGGTCATGCCATCACAGGTCAGATTGCCTATGTGGGATTCCGGGGCACCAAGCCCGCGTATCATCCCGGGGATCTGTCTCGTCGGTATACTTATCTGCTCTGTGATCTTACTTGTACAGAGCCTTGTGTTCCACAAGGAACACATCTATGAGTTCGTCTGGGAGAATGAAAGAAAAGAGATACTTCTCATTGCGACACTTGTAGTATTTGTAGTCCTTACGAAATTTCTCGGTTTTATTCCGGCAGGAATACTCGTTTTCTGTGCCATCCAGTGGTACGAAGAGGAGCGTAAACCGTTGATCTATATTTATACTATCGCCATGGTAGTCATAGTTTATTTTTTGTTCCAGAACATATTCCATGTAGATCTGCCTGCAGGTCTTTTGGAAGGAATCATCTGAAAGGCAGGTTGGTATGAGTTATTTTGGTTATGTTGGCTCTGCCTTTGCGGCAGTCTTTACGGCAACAAATTTACTGTTCATTTTCGGCGGTATGCTCATGGGCATGATCATCGGCTGTATACCGGGACTCAGTGTTACCCTCGGCATCATCCTGTTTCTGCCTCTTACATATGGCATCAAGGATCCGAGTACAGCTATCATAGCGCTGCTTGCGGTTTATGTCGGCGGAATGTACGGCGGCTCCATCAGTGCCATCACATTAAACACCCCGGGTACAAATTCAGCTATCGCCACAACTTTTGACGGTTATCCTCTGGCAAAGAAGGGCCGTGTTCTGCAGGCACTTGATACATCACTTTTTGCGTCCTCCTTCGGAGGCATCGTAGGTGCACTGCTGCTTCTGGTTCTGGCAGCACCTATAGCAGCATTTGTTTCAAAGTTCACCTCTGTAGAGTACTTCTCTATGGCGGTTCTTGGTATTTCATTACTGGCAGGTGTATCAGGCAACTCTCTTCCAAAGGGAATCATGTCAGGTCTTTTTGGGATACTTATCGCAAGCATTGGCGTTGATGCGGTTACTGGTGTAGCCAGATTTACCTTTGGTGTTTCCATACTTCAATTCGGTATAGATATGCTTCCGGCCATGATAGCTCTTGTAGCATTAAAGCAGGTTGTGGGAAAGCTTGCGGAGTTCAAGGTCAATGGTGGCAGGATGGGTGATGCCAACAAGATCGACAAAAAGGGACTCACTATCAGTGAGATGAAGTCGATCCTGCCGGCAACAACATTATCCACGATCATCGCTTCATTTATCGGCGCCATGCCGGGAGTTGGCGGCGGTGTAGCCCAGTTCCTCTGCTACAATCAGGCAAAGCAGTTATCAAAGCACCCTGAGAAGTTCGGTAAAGGCTCCCTTGAGGGTATCGCGGCAGCAGAGTCCTCCAACAACGCAGTTGTAGGTTCAGCTATGATCCCTCTCATGACTATGGGTATCCCGGGTGACGGTGTCACCGCCCTCCTGCTGGGTGCATTTATCCTTCACGGTATGCAGCCGGGACCGAATATGTTCACAAAGCAGGCTCTTCAGGCATATACCATCATCGTTGGATGCTTTGTCGCCAATATCTTCCTTTGGCCTTTAGGCAAGGTCATGACAAGGCTTGTTGCCAAGGTGGTTCAGGTTAAGTATACATATCTTGCTCCGGCCATCATGCTTTTCTGCTTTGCAGGAGCCTTTGCAGGAACAGGTAATTTCAAGGAAATGATCTTCTGCGCTGTACTTCTGGTATTCAGCTATCTTCTCAAGATCATGGAGATAGATCCTATCCCGTTACTTTTAGGTCTCATACTTGAGAGTATCATGGAAACCAACTTTGTAACTGCCATGATGTCCTATGACAGAGATTACCTGATCTTCTTCAAGAGACCTATATCTCTCATCATTCTTATCATCACTGTTTTACTCGTAGGCTCAATGATCCGTATCAACAAGAAGGTTGAGGCTCTTAATGAGAAGCAGGCAGAAGAAATGAATGAAATGCACAGCAAGATGGAAGCTGAGGCATGTTGAAGGAAATAAAAACATATAAGTTTATATTTGAGGCAGACGCTTTAATCATCGATTCACTAAGTATATTAAATCAGGAAATGAGCCGGACTGTTTTGTGGTCTGGCGATGAAATCAGCTTTGAGCGATCAGAAGCTTAAAGCTGATATATCCGGGAAAAGAGGAGTAAATATGAGTTTTCAGGTTGCTTATGTACCTATCGGAGTTGGTACATTTCATTTAGAGAGTGCACAGATTGAGTTTGACAAGTCTATCAAGATGCTGAAAAACATCACAGAGGATGTAGTTGTTCCGGAGCAAATGCTTCTGTCCATAGATCTGCTTGATGAGTTTTTGGAAAAGATAAATCCGGATCTCATCGTGCTGCAGAATATAACATTTGCAAATGCAGCTTATGCTACAGAAGTGCTTCGTAAGTTCACATGTCCTATACTTCTTTGGACCTTGAGAGAACCGGTTATCGATGGCGGAAGGCTGAGACTTAACTCACTTACAGGTGCATTCTCAGCAGCAAACAGTATCAAGGCATTCCGTAAGGGTGCAAAATTTGAGTATATGTTCGGTTCTCCGGAAGAGAAGGAGATCATTGACAAGGCTACTGCGACTATCAATGCGGCTCGAGTTAAGAAAGCACTCAAAGAGCTTAAACTTGTTTCGATCGGCCATACACCACAGGGATTTGGATTTGGAAGAGCATTGGATGCCGACATCACTTCAGTATTTGGCGCAACACTTGATTCTATCGAGTCCCGTGAACTCATCAATAAGGCAAAGGCTTATACAGATGAGGAGTGTGCACCATACCTTGAGGAAGCCAAAAAGCAGATAGTAGGTCTTGAGAACACACCGGAGAAGAATGTAAAAGATTTTGCAAGATTATATAAGGCATACAAGGATTATGTGACAGAAAACCATATTGGCGCCATATCATCACGCTGCTGGCCGGATTTCTTTACAGATTTCGGAACACCTGTATGCGCAGTTTTGTCATTACTCAATTCCCTCGGAGTATATGCAAGCTGTGAATCAGATACCTACGGAGCACTTTCCATGTATATAGGTTCCAAGTTTACCGGAAAATCCTGTTTCTTTGGAGACCCTGTATCTCTCGATGAAGGTGAGAATACTATCACCTTCTGGCATTGCGGTATGGCAGCCTGCGACCTGGCAAGAAAGGATACAGGTGCAACGGTAGGCGTTCATCCTAATCGTAAGCTGGGGCCAACCATGGAATTTGGATGTGAAAGTGCGGAGCATGCAACAATTTTCAGAGTTGGACGCGATGAAAACGGAAAGTTCAGATTCTTTATAGCAGAAGGATCTGTACTTGATAAACCGCGCCAGTTCCTGGGAACCTCCATCGTAGTAAAGACGGTCAACAATTCAAAGGAAATTGTAGAAAATGCTGTCAAGGATGGATGGGAGCCTCATTATGTTGTGACATATGGGGATTGCGCAGCAGAGCTTGAAATGTTAGGTAATATGTTAGGCATTGAAGTTTGCAGATTCTGATAGATTATTATATTTTGGAATATAGTGCCGGCATAGTTTATGAAGTGAGTGACAGAATTATCTGTCACTCACTTATAGGATTGTTGTGATTGAAGTATCAGGCGAGCATGATGAGATGTGGAGCACGTGTAGGATATTAGGAGACGGTATGAAATACTCAGGCATTAACAGTAATGACGTAAAATCAGAAAACAGAAGTAAGATCATCCGTTTATTAAACGACAAAGGTGATATGGCCAGAAAGGATATTGCTGTACAGCTTGGTCTTACGGCTGCGGCAGTAACCCAGATAAGTAATGAGCTTTTGGAATTAGGTATTCTCAAAGAGAATGGTGAGATGGAAGAGGAAGCTCATGTTGGCCGTAAAAAAATCCGTATCGGAATAGATGCTGATTACACTAAGATATTGGGTATATGCATAGAGAGAAATGATACGGTTATTTCTGTTAATAATATGATGGGCAAATGTCTCCTGAAGAAGAATATCCGAACTGATGTAAGCGTACTACCTGAAATGTATTTTGAGAGGATAATTGATACTGCATATGAACTTATGGACAATTTATCTCTCAAAACCAGAGATTTTTTGGGAATCGGTGTTTCTATTCCGGGATATAGTTCACATGATTCCGGAGACAGTGCAGCCGTGCAAAGTATATGGGACATGCCTGTTCCTGTGAAAACGATTCTTGAGAAGGCATTCAGGCTTCCTATAATTATCGAGAACAATGTTAATGCTTTTGCCATAGCAGAACTCATATATGGAGCAGGAAGGGAAAAGGGCAATTTCGTTTTTGTGAAATGGGGGCCCGGACTAGGTACAGCCATTGCTATAAACAATAAGGTTTACAGTAATCAGGATGGCAAGACCTCGGAACTTGGCCATATAATTATCGATCCAAGTGAAACGCCTTTTGAATCATTTGTATCGTCACGAGCCATAACTGACAATGTTAAAGAGATTTTTTCTGAGACAGAAACACCTGAGTTGTGGAAGGCATATGGAGGAGACATTAGCAGGATTGATTTAAAAAACATATCTGAATGGGGACAGATCAAAGACCCGGGACTTGAGAAAGTTCTGGAGGATGTTATGATCAGGATGATCATCGCACTGCACAATACTTCTGTCATTTTGCCGCCGGATAAGATCATCTGCTATGGAAGTACATTTGATCTTCCGTATGTAAGAGATAATTTCAACAAACGGTTCCTTGAAAAGTTTTCAATGTTCGATGAAGATTTTCTTATCAGATCCACGCTGTGTGACCACGAAGATTCGGTGGGAGCTGTAGCGATAGTATTTAATGAGATGATACTCAAAGCTAAATCCTGATGTGAGCGCTGCAACATTTACCACCTGTATATCAAAGAATATGTCTACATAGGCATGCGGTGCGGCAGGATACATAACTCAAGGTAATGGCTACATACTAATAAAAAGTATGCGTTATCAGCGAAAGTATTCTTGACATTATTTTCCTGATGAGTAAAATCTATACCCATAAGGCAAAGGCGTCTTGGAGAGATCCAAGGCGCCTTTTGTGGAGTGTGGAGTATAACTTGGTTTATATAAACACACCCTACAGCGGGTATAGGATGGCTCTAGCACCCTTACTGCCCGGTTTTAAATATACATTCCGCGGTAGATACATTTTAATGTAGTATTTTAAAACAAGCTGAAACTAAATATATGTGACTTAAACGATGCAATGGTGGATCAGAAGGATATGTGCTTCTCGGTATCCGGCATCGTTTTTTATTGCAATGTTTTGCAGGCATGGTCTGATTCAGGAGAGTTAGTGCCGGCGTAGTTTGTTTATTTTACAAACCCATAAAAAGGGTTTGATGAATGGATATAACTAAAACGGAAACTAATACCGGGTCAATGCGGTTGTCTGTACGGAGGGAGAATGTATATGAATGTCGAAATGCTTGAAGCGATTGATCAAACAGTATTCGGAGTATGGTTTCTGATAGGAGCCGCACTTGTTTTCTGGATGCAGGCAGGCT
>DGVW01000070.1 GCA_002396005.1 Oribacterium sp. UBA4274 | reverse complement strand
GTCCTGATGGTGTTCAGGGATTCTTTAAGTTCCAGCATCTCTTTACCCTGGGACCATCCGGCTACATAGGCAAAGCTGTAATCTGATGTGTCTATGCCAAAATGCTGACAAACGGTATAAGCAACTGATTCGGCTTCAACTTCTTTACTGGATCTCGTTTGCCCGCCATCATCTCTGTTCTTCTGTACTTCCATATTATGGAGCTTGGCGTGGGCCATCTCATGTATAGCGGTTTTTATGTTCTGGATCTCACTCATTCCTTCCTGAATAGCTATACGTTTTTCAGCAGTATGGAAATACCCTTTTGTCTCTCCCTCTATATCTTCAAAAGCTATAGGCACGGGACTTGCCACTCTGATAGCTTCAAATAGCTTTTCATAGCCGTCTACGCTACCTGCAAGTTCCGAAACTCCCAGAGTCGGAAGCGGTTCACCCTCTGTTTGTGACAAGTCAAAGGTGCTCACAGGTTTAAATGCTGTGACATTGATTTCGACAGTCTCCCTTACAGGCTCACCATCCTTATCGAGTATCTCTTTTCCCTTGTCATCAAGTTTGTTCTGCAGTCGTTCCAACTTATAGGGTGTCGGTGCAAGTATCCTTATCCCCTTTTCGCCCTTTTTCACAAATCGGCCTATCTGCTTCCAGCCGGTGTAAGACTGACACAGAGTTGCGTCAGGTTTCTGCAGCATGATAAGGATGTTATTGTTGAGGCTGTAGTGCGGAAACTTTGCCATGGTATCCAGGAACTTCTGATACTTCTCACTCTGAAATATCTCCGACACGCCTGTCTCCAGTCGATCTGTGATCTCCTTCATTTCCTGTTTCCGCTCTTCCGCTGCTTTCTTTGGATCAAAAGTTGATTTATGTTCAGCCACTTCGCTCCCCTCCCATCTGAATGTGTCAATGTCATGTGCTGTCTCTATTTCCGGAACTTTCAAAACATCTTTTTCATGAAAAGAAAAATACCTGTTATTCTTTCCAATGATAATATGGTCAAGCATCGGAATTCCCATGATCTGGCAGGCTTTCAGCATCATTTCGGTGATTTCAACATCTTTCCTGCTGGGTAAAAGACTGCCGGATGGATGATTATGAAACAGCAGTATAGATGCCGCGTTGCTTAATATACTTGTTTTAAGGATTTCTCTCGGATGTGCCGGTGATGTATCCAAAGTGCCTATGCTCACAAAGTTCATGTTTATCGGTCTCAGGTCACTTTGAAGATTCACGACCACCAGAGTCTCACGGTCAAATTCCTTAAGGGTGTCATTGATCAGCCTGATAGCCGCTTCCGGAGTGGTCATAGGTACATCGCTCATAAGCGGCGGCATCCTGACCATTCTTATAGCTACCTGATTCAGGCTGTAATTATCATGGTCATTCATTTTCTGTACCTGCCGGAACTGTGATCACTGCGTTCTGTCCTTTTAGTTCCTTAAGTTTTTGTAGAATGGATTCTGGTGATGATCTCTGTTCTTTCCTTTCATTGTTCTTTTTATATCCTTCTGCATAAGCCATATATCTTGATTTTGTAGCCATAATTTCCTCCGTTTCATCAAAAAGGAGCGGCATCGCTGCCGCTCCATGTGTTTATATTTCCGATTCTTTACTTTCGTCATCATTTACTTCAGTCTGTATCGCATCGAGGTAATCTTCTTCATCCTTATCATGCTCACGGTAATCTATATCCGGATCAGCCTTGGACTTAGTAGGTTTCTTTATCTGGATCTTTTTGTAGAGATATAATCCGATTCCTCCGAGCACTCCGAATAAGATAAGTAAAAGTACAGCAGGATTTGGAGGCTGAAGTCCCCTTTTCACAGCTTTCTCCTCTTCTGCGGGGGCTTCTGTTTCAGGCTCCGTTTCCTGTTCAGCTGCAAGCCTTTCAGCTTCCTTCTTTGCAAGCTCTTCTTCGTAAGCTTTCTTCTCATCATCATCAAGAAGTTTCAGAAGATCTGCTTCATCTACCAGGTTGAGGAAATGTACGGTCTCATTCCCACTGTCATCACGATCGATGATCAGATAAAAATAATTACCGTTCTTTGTTGTCATCGTGATGAACTGCTTTCCAGTTTTATCTGGGCTCCCGTAATCATCAACGAGGTTCATGTTACCGTCCGGTGTCAGAGGCCCCATAGTCTCTTCGGGTTCTGTCTCTTCGACTGTTTCTTCAGGTGTATCTTCTCCCTGACAAAGAGCAATGTCCTTACTGCATACAGGACAGTTTTCATTAACCTTTCCTTCTTTACATCTCTCTGTACAGATACATTCAGCTTCAGGTCCTGTCTGTGCAAATGCTTTATCTGACATCGTTAATACCAGAATTCCGAATATCATGGTTGTCGCTGCCAATATCTTTATTTTGATAAGTTTCATCCTCTATATCCTCCATATCCCTCATCATACGAAGAGTCGTAATTCGAATTATTCAGAACATCTAAGTAATCGGATTCTTCGGTCTCCCCTGATGAACCTTTCTCTTCGATTTCATATGATTTCTCTATAGCACTATTTCCATCATCTTCTGAGTCATTTGCAGCATTCTCATTAGAATCATTTTGCCCGTTCAATTCCTCAAGATTCTTTGCATCTGTCACCTCCTCCGTACTATGACTCAACCTTTTATCATCCCCGGATTCCTTGCTTTCTGAATCATTTTCTCCATCCTCATCCTTATCATCATTTTTTCCATCACCACAGTCCGTTAATCCGGGAAAAAGCTCGGCCAGCTGCCCGGACTTAATGATTGCAAGGAACTTTCCAAGGGCCTCAGGTGTCAGATTCATGGCTCCTACATCTGAAAGGATCTGTTCCGCTTCACATTCCTTCAGCTTTTCTCTTGCCACTCTCAGTTTCTCCTCAGCGTACTTAAACCGCCTTTCACAGCGACTTACTTCATCACGCATTTTTTCAAGTTTTTCGTACATACTTCCTCCTCATTCAAAACAAAAGACCGTCAGGTCTCCCCAACGGTCTAACCGATAATTCTTCCGAACATATAAAAATGTTTTTTCCAATAATCCGTATCTATAGATGCGTACTGTATAGGCTTGCCGCAATGTATCATCATTCCATCTCCAACATAGATTCCCACATGACTCGCGCCCTTTGTATTGTAGGTTCCCTGGAAGAAAATGAGATCTCCGGGTTTTGCCTCAGCTCTCGATACCTTGGCACAATGTCCAACAAGTCCGTTTGCAGTCTCTCGACCTACATTCCATCCGTTACCGGAATGATTGATTACCCAGCTTACGAACCCGGAACAGTCAAAACTGGTGCTTGGACTTGAACCACCCCATACATACGGGTAGCCTAGATATTTCTCTGCTTCATTTATCATCCTTGCGAACTTTGTGTCCGTAAGAGCCTCCGGAGGCACTTCATAACCTTCATAGTCTCCTATGACCGGTGCCGCATATGGGTCAGACGCAAATATTGTGCCCTTGTTTCCCAGGGTCTCCACCAGAAGGTCGTACCTTGCTTTCTGATCTTCCGTCAGACACATCTCAGTGATTATCGAGTCCATGGAAGCACTTTTCAGCTTCACCTTCAGGATATGGTACTCATACTCCACTTCCACATCATAATAATCCGTTGAAGTCGAACCATCCGGTTCCGTCACAGTATGACTGTGTGTCTCAGTCCTTGTTCGTATCTCCGTGACAGATTCTGTAGTAAGTTTATACTGCTTATCAAATATCTCATTCAGACTCTCCTGCGCCCTTTCCTCCGTATAGTCCTCATGGAGCACTGTGAGAAGTGCCGCAAGTTCATAAGGATTGTGATATATGGTGTCAAGCTCGTATTTATACTCATCATAATCAGGATATTCCGTTTCAATGTTATCGATTCGGCTCTGTAGGACCCCCTCCTTGTCTTTGTACTTGTTATCAACAGCCAGTATCACAGGATCATCTGCCGTGAAAGAAGATTCAAGTGTAGTATTTCCAAGAGAATTCGCAAACAGACCGGTGCCGGAAAGAATGCCAATGATAAGTGCAAGTATCACAAGGATCAATACTATTGTGATGAGAACTCCAGGATGCTCCTCTATGGATTCCTTAATGAATTCAATGAGCTTTCCACTTAAGTCTTCAGCCTTGTCTACGAACCTTCTTGAAAGACTTCCGAAACTGTTGGCAGATTCCTTTCTTGCCCTTTCAAAAGCCGATTTTTGATACTCCTTTTTCATAAGCAGCTTTTGCTGAGATTTCAGGCTTTCGTCTGTGCTGACTTTCTTCCATGTGTTCATGTTTAGATCTCTTTTGTCACCGCCAAGCTTCCCTCCATAACCAGAATAAGCTGTATTGTCTCTTCTGACAGATGGTCCTCCAGATAAGCATCCATCGCCACCGACAGAATCTTCAAACATGTTGTCTCCTTCACCATCTCCAGACCAATTTGCTCTATATAATCCAGCTGGTTCACTTAATCCCTTTGTTTCTTTAGGCCTTCCGGAATACTTATTATGACGTAGCAGCTCCTCGGCACTGATTGCTGCATTTGAAGTATTATTAACAGCCTCAATGCCAACATTCTCATCTTCATTTGCCTTATCGATTTCTTTATGAAGAGCCTCTCTTGCAGCGAACTCACGTCGTATGGCTCGTCTTCCCTGGAGCTGTTTTTCCTGTTCCTGTCGCAGCTCCTCCGGTGAAAGTGTCGTATCTGCTCTTCCTAATCTCAGCTTCTTCCTGACTGCTCTTCTTGCAGAAGTTTCATTCATCAGCTTATCGCCCGGAGCCCTCGGATTCTGCTCCAGGTGACACTTTCTGTCCCGAATCGCCTTCCCCGGTGATTCCTCTGACTCATTAATTCTCTTTATTTCCATTCTGCTATACTCTCTTTACGAAATCACTAATTTCATCTGCCAAGATATGTTTTCTGTTTCATATCCTTTTCTTTAATCTCATCTTTTGGGATTTCCTTATCCATAACTTTCTGTAATTCAGCTGCCCTTACATCAGCTTCATGACGCTCCTCAAGACGGGTGGTCATGATGTCATAGAGCTCAAGATCCTTCGGGAATCTGTCAACGAAGGGCAGGATGACATTGCCATAAAACAGTAGCCCCTCACCTTCACCTGAATGAGTCACATAGGATATCTGATGGGGACTTATGTTAAGCTGTTTCGCAAGTATGGATCTGTCACCTACGGCCTGATTCAACATGTAAATGAAATCCGAATTTTCAAAGATATTCTCTACTTCCTTTGATGCGAGAAGATCTTTAACGTTCTGGGTTATTCCTGTCGGTATTCCGCCCCATTTTCTGAATCTCTTCCATATCTCAACTGTGTAGGCTGCTGTCTGCTCTTCCCTTAAAAGAAGATGCATCTCATCCATGTAGTACCTGGTGGATCTTCCACGGTTTCTGTTCTCTGTGACCCTGCCCCAGACCTGATCCTGAACCACAAGCATTCCAATCTTCTTTAGCTGTTTACCAAGGTCTTTGATGTCGTAGCACACAAGACGATTGTTAATGTTCACATTAGTCCTGTGGTTAAAGACATTGAGGGAACCTGTTACATAGATCTCAAGTGCAGTAGCCACTACCTTTGCCTCAGGCTCGTCCTGCTCCAGAAGTGCTTTGTAAAGGTCTTCCAGTATCGGCATGTTATCCTTGCCGGGGTTCTCAAAATACCGCTGATAAATCTTATGAATGCATCGGTCGATGACTGTCTTCTCGACAGGCTTCAGTCCCTCCTTTCCTCCGACTATCAGCTCGCAGAGAGAAAGGATGAAATCCGCCTTCAATGCTGTAGGATTGTCATCATCTGAATAGTTCATGTTGATGTCCATAGGATTAATGAACTGGTCTGATGTAGGACTGATCTTTATAACCTGTCCTCCGAACCTGCTGACCAGAGGCGAATACTCTGACTCAGGATCAGAGATGATCACATCATCATCTGTAACGAGGAAAGCATTGGCTATTTCCCTCTTCGCTGCGAAAGATTTTCCAGATCCCGGTGTTCCAAGTATGAGTCCGTTCGGGTTCTTCAGCTTCTTTCTGTCCACCATGATCAGGTTGTTGGAAAGAGCGTTTAATCCGTAGTAAAGTGACTGTGCCCCTCCCTGGAACAGTTCCTGTGTGGTGAAAGGTACAAAGATCGCCGTACTGCTTGTGGTCATCCCTCGCTTAATGTCTATGAGATTGTTTGCCAGTGGCAGGGTGCTCATGAGTCCCTGTTCCTGCTGGAAATCAAGACGGATTAGGTTACAGTTGTGCTTCTGTGCGATACCGCTGGTCTGAAAGACATTGTTCTCAAGTTCCTGCAAAGTACGCCCTGTGTTAAGGACCAGGAACGTGAGAAGGAACATTCTCTCATTCTGATTCTGAAGTTCCTTTAACAGCGCCTTTGCATCATTTCCGTATGTGGCAAGATCAGATGGAATGATATCCATGTCATATCCGGCACGGACAGCTTTTTTCTGTTCCTCGATCTTGCTCCGGTCCAGTTCTGTGATGGTATGCTTTATAGTCTTTATGGCCTCATTCTGATCCACAGACTGTATGTGCATGGTGACTATCTGGCTTGATTCCATAGAAAGAAAGTCTGCCAGCATCCTGTCACTTATGTCAGAGGCATCTATAGAGAGAAAGCTCATTGCCCCGTACATCTCACCTATCTGAAAAGTCCTTCCGTTCCTGAAATAAAGGCTGCTCGGAGCTATGAAGTCTTTTACTGAAAGTCCTGACCCAGTGAGCCATTTCCAGTCAAAGTGGAACTTAGTATCATCCCCCATATGGAACTCACTGTGCATGAGTTCGAGACGCTCTGTACCGTTCAGTGTCCGTGCCCTGACACCTATCCTTTTGAAATTATTAAGTATATCTATCTCAAGATGTATGAGCCTTGGTTTCGCTGTCTTTATGGACTCTGCATGTATACCGAAAGTAAGGTATTTAGTCTTTGTAAGGCCATTGTTACCGGCTTCCATCTGACGTTTTAGCATTCCTGTATATTCGTCTCTGACATCGTTAAAGGAATCTCTCTGATGAGGAATCGCTATGCTTTTCTCAAATTTCTCTGCATCCGTTGCCATATTCATGAAGCTCAGCTGAAAATGCACCGAACTGTCAAAGAAATTAAGGAAGGAACACCATTCTTCAAATATTTCTTTCTGATCCTCCTGCTGTGCCAGCTGATAATTTATGTCCTGAAACTCTATGGTCTTCGTGTAATAATCATCCCCTATCCGGCAGATACCGTCCTGGAACATCCTATCAAACGGGATGCTGTCCTGAGCGGTCCTTGGTATTCCATCATCAGATATGGATTTTATGATCTCTCTTATCCGCTTCTTATCTTCTTTACTCAGATCTTCCGGTATCGTCAGAATCCTTTCTTCCTTTTTTCTCAGTCCTAATATCGTTAATATCTTTCTTATGAGATCTGACAATCTTATCTACCTCCTTGTCTGCCACGGCCTTTTTATGTAAAAGGTCATAATAGTTCTTTGTTCTGTAGACCCTTACCTTAGGTCTTATGAAATTGGCCTGAATGAAATATGACAGCCTCACTTCCAGAGGTTGTCCGTTCTTCTCGTACATTCCTACAAAAAAGAGCGGCATCATGAGGACCATCATCCCCATTGCCGCAAAGCCTGTGTCTCCAACTTTTTTGAGCAAAAAAAATGACGGTACTCCGATGAGTGCCGCCAGTGAAAAACATACGAGCTGTCGTTTCGTCAGGTTGAAAATGAATTTACTTTTTACCTTCGTGAGATCACGAGGTACTGATATGTATGATGCCAATATATCTGCCTCCCTTAATCAATGTGCATGGAGCACACTCTTTGCAATGGAGCCTGATTTAAAAAGTGTAAATGCCAGAAGAAATGTTATTGCTACCGCTCTCCAGAGAGAACCCATGATGTCTGATGTGAACATTACTTCATGTATGAGTATCGCATATATGCCGATGCACACCATGATCATGAATCCCTGAAAGCCAAGCGCAAATAGGGATCTCAGATAGTTCTGACCCATCATGCTCTGCTCTCTGTTTCCAAATGTTGCAAATGGTATCGGTGCAAGACTTATGGTCAGGTATATCTCTATCATTCTGCCGTATACGATTACATAAATGACTATCGCCATGATGTTGAACATTAGCTGTACTATGAAAGTCCCCAGGAATATGGTGAACAATGGTCCAATATCCATTCCTTCCAGTGTTGTCTGCATGTTCGCAAGATCTGCTGCATCGATGGTTGCCGAACCTGTGATCAGGTTACTGCTTTCGGATATAACATGCTGCGCCACATCGAACACTGCCATTGTGATATCAAATGTATGTGTGATCAGCTCTACTGCTACAAAGGTCTTAAAGACCCATTTGAAAAAGATCCAGGTCTCGAAGTTTGCAAGATTGTTGTGTGCCATGACGAGCTGTATAAGTTCATAGCATGCGATAAATGTAAGGACTATCCCGGCTATCGGCATGATAACATTCTCAGAAAGATTCCGTATCATGCTGAAGACTGCAGGCTGAAAATCCGAAGGGGACTGGCCTAAACAGTTTGAAACTTCATCGATTCTTGAATTAAGAGTGTTGAAGGTATTTGTAAGGATATCCATGATACCCGAGACCAGGAGTCCTTTTATAAATTCGTTAATTTTCTCTATTAAGGTATCCAAACAGGACCTCCTCTCTGATTTGTTGATGGGCCGGTGGTCTTAGATTCTGACCACCGACCTTATCTTCATCTTTCAATATTCAGTTGTAGTTTTTCCGTATCAGCCGAAGAGACCGGAAAGAAGGGGAACAAGAGTTGTTCCGATGAGGGCAACTCCGCCACCTGCCATGAGCTGCTTCATGCCCTGGGACTTAGCGCCGGGGTTATCATTCCCGTATCCTTCCATGAGGTTTACTACTCCCCAGATTCCAAGACCTGCACCAAGTGCGACTACGAGTGTCTGAAGTACCTGAACTGCGCTGTTAAAAAAAGCCATAAAATGCCTCCTATTTTTGCAAAACAAAAGACCGATCATTGATTTCTCTCAATGAACGGTCTTGTTAATTGTTATTGTGTTTTAATTTAAAGCTGACAAGTTGATTCTATCATATGATCCATTTTTTGAATCTTCCGGATGAGGTTCCAATCCAATGATCGTGATTTCCATCTTATCCGGACCATAAACCCAAAACATCCTTCTAGCACCACTTGTTTTATTCTCCAAATATGATTCCCATACTTTTAAGCCATAACGCTTAGATAATGGTTCTATTTCGTGAGATTTAAGGCTTGGATACATTGGATCCATAGCCAGTTTTTTTAATGCAGATCCCCATTTCTTATACAGTTCTGCATCTTTTTTACTTATTGTTCCCTTTCGATAGTCAGATAATAACTTATTCCATCGTTCTGCCATCTCAGGAATACCCATTCGGATTTTATATGTCATTTAGTAACTCCGTTTGTACATCAAAAATCAGATAAATCAATTTCCGGAGATACTTCTCCCTTTTTAAAATTGCTGATCGCTTTATCCATATCTTCAAGCGTACGTGCGGAAATACTATCGGGAACTGTAAGTTCTCTGGGCTCTAACATAATGCAGCCGTTGTCGTATTCCTTAACATTATAGTATTGAAATAAGGCACCTCTTAGGGTGATTCTCTTCTTACTATCAATATGAACTGTGTAATCTTTTACTGCCATCATGATTCTAACCTCCATGGTGGGATATCCCACTTACCATTATAATAAACTTTATTATGTGATTTGTCTATGAAAATCATTTAATGACAGCCTATAAAGTTGTTGGTGATCTTGTCCTATATACCATATAGCCTCCTATATCACTACGCCCTTATTATTTGTCTTCTCTGTCACTTTTTTGGCAGGCTGATTTTCCACTTCCAGCTTTTTGTCTTCAAGGTTCCCAAGTAGTGATTCCTTATTTCTCGTCTTATAGACCTCCATCAGTTCCTTAAGCTCTGTATTCGGAACCTCTTTGACATCTTTACTCCACTCCTTCTTTCCATCTTCTTTGGTCCCGGTAACAACCGGCTTACTGATCCTGGTCATACCATCTTCGGGAAGCTTCATCCATACACCATTTCCGAACTTATTCTCATGGATCATCTTGGGATTGATCACAAATGATGCCCATGGTGTATGATCTTCCTTATCTGCATTTGGTATCTTTACCTCTACAAATTCATGTCCGCTCTTCGATGTAAATGGCTTACCAACGAGCCCCTTGCCAAACTTTATGGTTACCTCCTTCACTTCTTTAGGTTCCGGTATCTCACCATTTGCCATCGCTCTCTCAGCCTCCAGAATCCATTCCGGTAGATCACCAGGCATTATGGATTTTGTTTCTGCCATATGGTTTCTCCTTTCCATTTTTTGTATTAAAAAAGGATGTACCCCTTCGCACATCCCAAACTTACACACAGATTCTTTTTTATTAACGTATCTTTCTCCTGCGGGATGATCATCAATAACAGCGTCATATATGACTGTATAAATCATATAGACTTACTCTGCTTCTATGACCTGATATTTATCATCCGCATGCAGTATGAGTTTATGACTCAGGAACTTATCTATATCGAACCAGTTCTTTTTGTCATAGTCAGCAGTCAGCCTGTAGTTCGGATGTTGTGTCAGGTCATATTTGTCAGAGAAGAATGGTCTCACACCTCTTACCTGCACTATACATTTTGAACCGTCCATGACTGCCAGCTGATCCATGCTCATAAGATCATGCCCCAGCTTCTGATAATTCATGTTGTAACTCTGGGACTGTCCCCGGGTCTCACCGGTGTTGTACATATCTATGGTCTCTTTGCCAAGAATCTCGTTAAGATCCTTCAATGTTGACTTTTCAGAACCGCCGAGAAATATCTGAGAATCACAGTTACCGATGATGGTGTCTGCATTATCCTTATACAGCGCCTTTAGCTGTGATTTAGCCTGTAAAACAAGTGCCGCTGAAATCTCACGGCTTCGGATAGTTGCCATAAGTTTCTCGAGATTCGGTATCTGTCCGATGTTCGCTGCCTCATCAATAAGACATCTTACATGTACCGGAAGTCTTCCTCCATATACATCGTCAGCCTTCTCGCAGAGGAGATTAAAGAGCTGGGTATAGATCATACTGATCAGGAAGTTGAAGGTCGCATCAGTATCCGACATTATGAGGAACAGTGCCGTCTTTCTGTCTCCCAGTTTATCAAGCTCAAGTTCATCATATGCCGTTATCTCACGCAGCTCTCTGATATCAAATGGAGCAAGCCTTGCACCACAGCTTACAAGTATGGATTTTGCGGTCTTGCCTGCTGCAAGTTTATATTTTTTATACTGTCTTACAGCAAAATGTTCCGGATCCTTTGCTTCCAGTTCATCGAACATCAGATCCACCGGATTCTTGAATTCCTCATCATCCTCACGTACTTCCATAGCATTTAACATTTCAAGAAGTGTTGAGAAGTTCTGCTCCTCTTCAGGTGCTTCATAGTATATGTATCCGATCAATGCCGTATATAGCAGCTGTTCTGCCTTGGTCCAGAATTCATCTCCGCCTTTTCCGTCTCCCTTTGTGTTGGCGATCAGTGTTGTTACAAGCTTCAGTATATCCTTTTCATCATGAATATAAGCAAAAGGGTTGTAATGCATGGATCTTCTGAAGTTTATGGTATTGAAGATCTTTATCTCATAGCCATTCTTCAGTAATGCTAGACCACATTCGTTCACTACAGTTCCTTTAGGATCAGTAACAACATAGCTTGAATGCATCTGAAGGAGGTTTGGCTTCAAAACGAATCTTGTCTTTCCGGAACCGCTGCCTCCGACAATTAACAGGTTCTTATTTCTGGCATATTTCGGAATCTTGGGTCTCGAACTCATGGTGAGTCTCTCGGATTGAGATAATATGACATTGTTTTTGAACTCCGGATCTATAAAAGGTTCTATGTCTGCATGGGTTCCCCACCTGGCAGAGCCATATTCTTCATTATGCCGATACTTCTTGGCGTTCTTACCCTTCATATACACTGCAAGTCTTAATCCTCCGGCAACAGCTGCTCCAACACAAAGATCCACAGGATGAATACTTGGCAGTGGATTTGCAAAAGCCTGTCCGAAACATCCGTCCATTATGAGGCTTTGTAATTTCTCAGAAGCATTAACACCTGCAGCCAGCCTCCATGCTTCTCCTATGTTCGTGGCAAAAAGTCCCAGGACAGCATAAGGAACATTTAGTATAAATTTCTTCTTCAGCTTACTGTTCATAGCTCCATGTCCTTTCTCTTTTCCACAGCCTTCTTTGGAATCGAGGCAACAATTTCCTTGAATTTTCTTAGTTTATCAAGGATGCTGGTCCTGCCTTCTTTCTGGATTTTAAGTTGCCTAGCGGTAAATTCATTAACCACAGCCGTTATTGCGTCCGCATCTCTGGCTTTGAAGAATACAGAATACTTAGGCGGATCCAGCTCTGTACTTTTTACTATGGCAAAATCAAGTCCATATTTATTTGCTATCTTTTTAAAACTGCCAAGACCCAATCCATCAATGTCAACTGACTGGACTCCCTGATCCTTTCTTATAAGCTGCTTTACGGACATTTGACCATGTTCCGGATGAAGCTTGTTACTTATCAGCTTCCCTGGAGCCTTAATAACCAGCTTAAGATCTTCAATCAGCATCTCTGCTGTAGGTTTTACAGTATGGTCTGTAACAAAGTTTAAAACTGGATTAACAACCTTGTTGTTTACAATCCTGGCAGCATCGTCAATAACTTCTTTGGCTATTTCCTCATTAAGCATTCATAGTCTCCCCCCCTTATGAAAGCATTAATGCGGAAAACTGTTGATCCTCCATCACCAACGTGGTCATACGTTCATCCAGTAATTCCTGTACTACTCCAATTTCCTCATCAGAAAGAAGAACCAGCTTGCCTCTGTCAATCTTCATAACAAGCATACTTCCAACAAAGAATCTTCCATCTTCAAGATCAAATGCCTTATTATCATTGAACATTGCAACAAAGTCCGCATTCCCTAAAATAATGGAGCCACCACATGTTTTAAATCTCTCAAAAATATCATTTACTTCCTCTTGATTGGTGAGCCGAAGCTCTCCGTTAGTAGCAATTATCAGCGCGTGACGATCTGCACTGACAGCATTCCTCTTTACAAAACCATCTACGAATCCATCTGTAAGCGGATTCAGATTAATTTCAATATTCTTATTCATATCATTTCTCCTTAAGCGTTCCCTGGCGCCATATCATGCTTCACCAGGGACTTGTAGTAATTATTTATTGTCAAAGGTGCGTTATACAGAGCAGCCAAAAGATACTGCTTCATATTCCTGATCAAAGTCGTATTATCTGACATGCCTTGCAGAACAAACTCAAGATGACTTGAATCCAGCTTCATAAATCTGTTTTTCACTATGTCTATTGGTCTTTGTTCACCTGCAATGCCAATTTTCTGTCTAGTGGAACACACCGTATCCAGGATAAGTTCCAGAATCTCATCTATAACCTCATTATCATGTGGATATCGTCCCCTCATTGTGTTGATATCCAATTTTTCCATAAAATACCGTCGATACCGAAATCTCTCATCTGTTCTTTTCTCATCTTCAGAAGAGATTAGATAAGTATCTTTATATTCAGTATTTATCCTATCAGTATTATTACTTCGTACATTCTCCGACCCTAGACACGGATTATCTCCGTATCCAGAATCGGAGTCTTTACGATTCAAGAATCGGAGTCTCTCCGTATCCATAAAGTTCTTCACATAGATTCTGGTCGGTCTCCCCTGACCTTGCCTGACTCTTTGTATCAGGTCAATTTTTTCAAGTTCAACCAACAGTTTTGTTGCTGTCTTATCAGATATATGCATCGCATTACAGATACTCTTATTGGTCATATACACATAGATTCGGCCATAATCATCTACCCAGCCACTCTTATCAGAGAGCGACTCTCTATCAAGCAGAATTCCATACAAAGCCTTAGCCGGGATACTTAGACTCTCGTATTCCGGCTCAGTATATAGAACCTTCGGTGTCCGATAGAAAATAAACTGCTCTGACTGTCCTCTGTAAAAGTAGCCTCTTGCCATCACATCATCCCTTCTTATTGGCGTTGTGTTCCTCCAGAATCTTCTTCATGCAAGGCCAGCAGTAACTTCTTCCCTTTCCGTAGCAACATGATTCCTTACAATTACAAGGAGAGGGCGCAGAGCCCTCTCTAGTAAATGGTGCATGTCCACCTCTCTTTGTTCCTGAATGAATCTGATGAATTACGAGGACTGATCCGCATCTGCTCATAACGCTTCTCCTCCTCTGCTCTTCTTTACAGTCTCCTTAGCATGTTTTTCCGGTGTATCCTTGGCTGCCTCTTCTTTCTTTGCCTTAAGATCACTGAGAAGTGAGCCCTTGTCACCATCACGTTCCTTAGTGTCTTTTGCTGCTTGGCGCTCTTCAAACTTATCAGCCATCTCAAAGACATGCTCCTTAGAGTCGTAGTGGTAAACATGATCAGTAAGCTGTTCCTCCGGTGCGACCTGAGTTGCATTAACTTCTCTGACCATGGATTCCAGATCCTTTGCTGTCATCTCACCGTTATCCTTTACAAGGAGAACTTCATGGATACTGCTAGGAAGAACAAAGTAGTCACCTCCAAGCTTCTCCGCTGCGTCCTCAAAGAAGTTAGGATAAGCGATAACTCCCGCACCATGAATCTTATCTGGTACAGTTGCAACAAACATCTTATCGTCCAATGAATTCATTCCCGGATCCATATCTACACCAATCATTTCCGAAAGCACTTCTGACATCCCTTTTATTTCAGAAGGTCTGATCTCCGGAGCATTTATCATTGCATCTGCATGTAACTGTTCCTGTGTGACACCGAACTGCTCCATTAGATTATTCGTTACAAGGATTGTTCCATTCCCTGAATCTTTCGTATCAAGCACAAGCCTATAAACCACTGCCATGTCTTCGATTTTTTCATGAGGTATCTGGGAAAGCATCTCCGCATTACGATCCGCTGAAACCACATCCATAGAAAGCTTATTTTTCATTGCTTCATAATTCGTGAGATCCTGCACATCGACATTCGGAGCATTCTTAATACCTTCAGCTATTTTATTTGCGGACATATTCAAAACCTCGTTGTAGTCCTTTCCGCTCTCAATTGCGTCGAACATAGAACTAAGATTTGCATTCACTCCGATGTTGCTGCCCTCCGGTGTAACGCTAAGTGCATCATACGAAGAATTAAGTTTCTCCATATGACGTTCATTTATGTTTGCTTTGATTCCCTCTGCTTCAAGTACACTGCCAAGATCTTCCTTAATTCTTTCTTTGAATTCTTCGTAATTCATATATTGGGTTTCCTTTCCTGTGATTATTTGTATGCTGCCAAGTCGTCACTTGATTTTTTGCATACAAAAAGCGCCAGACCCGCGGACCTTTCAGTCACGAGCTGACGCTGTTCATATGCTTTATTATTTTCTGCAGAAAAAATGGACCCCTGAGGAAACTTGTCCGTTTCACTTCAGTAGATCCATTGTAATAATATCACAGGGATTTTTATAAAAAAATGGATGGCAAGTGTACTCTTTGTGCCCTGCAAGTGTACTCTTTGTGTCTTGTCCATAAGATACACTGATTTTACACCGCACTGATAATTATATTCTGGCCAGAAGGTCTTTCATTCCTATCAGTAAAGACTCTCCAAAACAACGTACTATACGAGGTAATGAACCTATCAATGTTCCGATAACCATTGCTTCTATAAATAACTTCCAATCTATAGGCGGCATGAACAAGCAGCTAAATCCTCCTATGATAATAAAGCCTCCAATTATCCCGAAAACAAACCCAAATACTCCCCCGGCAAAGTCAATCATAATAATTAGTATAGTTAAGACGATCTGTATTGGTAACAGCACTATCTTCAATAGAATATGAATTATACTTCCGATTAATCTTAAAACTGTCATGATAGTCCCCCTTACTTATTCAAAATCTGTTCCATATACTTAATAACTTCGTCCTGCTCCTGACCTTTCAGTTTCATAAAAAGTCTATAATACGCTCCAAGTCTCTGCAGATGTTTATCATCCTCCTGAACATCGCCAAAAAGCAGCCAGTCTGTCTTTACATTATATAAACCGGCAAACTCTTTTATCTCTTCTGCTGTAACTGCTCTTTTCCCGGACTCGATTGCACTAAGTGTGGGACGGGATATTTTCATGGAATTTGCAGCATCTTCCTGATGCATGCCTATATTATTTCTTGCTACTTTTAATCTATTGCCTATCGATTTATCCATGCTGTACCTCCATGTCAGCATTACTGACATATTTAATATATCACTATCCGTCTCGTTTGTGTCAGTATTTCTGACATTAAATTTAAAATAATCCCAGGCTCATGAAAATCATGAGTCTGGATTCATGATGTTACTTGCTATCTATTCCTTTATTCCAGCCCACTGTTCTAGCAATTGAAGAATCTGCATCTCCATTTCCCTTACTGATGTCTTATGAGGAAAGTATTTCTGAAGAATCTTGCTGTCAAATACAACTCGATTGAGTGGATTCTTCTTTTCTTCATCCATGATGCTTTCAATTAGTTCAGCTGTGCAAGTCCCTTCCTGACTTGATTTCTTAAGACGTTGTGCTTGTGAAAGAGAAGGCGTTGTCTGTGCCAGTTCCATAGCCTTAAAGAACTCCTTCTGTTCCCCCGGTTTTAGGTAAGAAAGCTCTACAGCAGGATTAAATGCAATCTTTTTATCATCCACAAGTTGAAGGAGTTCCGGAATAAGATTATTCAGTCTCACAAATCGCTGCACTGTTCGGGCACTCTCCCCTGTTTGCTTTGCAAGCTCTTCATCTGCACGTAACCTCGTGCCAAGTTGGCACGAAGTAAGATCCGGTCTCTTTCCCTGATGCTTTAAAGCTTCCATTTTCATTTTATAAGCTTTTGCTCTCTCGCTAGGTAGAATATGTTCTCTCTGTAAATTTGAATCGACCATCAAAATAGTAGACGTATCATCATCCATTTCTCTGACAATTGCCGGTATCTCATCTTTGCCAGCCAAAATTGACGCATATCTTCTTCTATGACCGGATACCATCTCATATTCCCCGTCACCATCAGGACGGATGATAACAGGCACCAATACTCCATACTCACGGATGCTATCTACCATCTTTCTCATATCCTCGTCATCCAGGACCTTAAATGGATGGTTTCTAAACTCATGTATTTGATTAACCGGAATGTTCACAATATGCTCTCCTGTTTCCTGTCTGATTTCTTCCGTTGTGAAAATATCGTCATAGCTCTTTAAACTGATGTTAGTTCCTCTTCTTGTCATAGTTCAGCACCTCCTGTGTTAATAACTCATACGCTTCTGCTACTTTTCCTGATGGGTCATAGGCAAAAATACTCTTTCCTTCCGCGCTTGTTTCTGCTGCTCTGACAGATCTCGGTATCTCTGTCTTGAATACAGTTATCTTGTTGCAGTACGTATTTCTAATTAAGTTGCTGATATCCTTGGCATAATTCGTTCTGGCATCTACCATAGTGATTAGAATTCCTTCAATGCACAGTTTTGGATTAATCTGCCGCTTAACCTGATTGATTGTCGAAAGTAATTGCTCAAGTCCCTTAGCTGATAAATAATTGGCCTGTACCGGAACCAAAGTGGCATCGGCAGCTGCTAATGCATTTACAGTCAGCATTCCAAGGCTTGGCATACAATCCAGAAGAATATAGTCATAACGTTCTCTTAGTGGTTCAAGGAACTGCTTAAGAATGCGTTCACGATTCATGGTATTCACAAGCGACACCTCAAGTCCTGCAAGTGAGATATTTGAGGGAATCAAATCTATACCTTCCTGTTGATGGATCAATACCTCATCCAATGCCACTGGATTCTCGCTTATTGTTCCATTCAGAAGATCTGAGAGTGTCAGCTCCAGGTCATCAGGTCTAGGATACCCCAGGCTGATTGTCAGAGATGCCTGGGGATCCGTGTCTATCAAGAGAACTTTCTTGTTCTGTCTTGAAATCCCTATTCCCAAATTCTCTACTGTTGTTGTTTTTGCCGTACCACCTTTCTGGTTTACCACAGCGATTATTGTTGACTGTTTATTCATACTGTCTCCTTCTAATTTGCCATGTCATAGCTGACCTTGGCTGTGTAATAGTGATCGATTGTTAGTGGTGCATTGTATATCGTTGCCAGCAGATACTGCTTCATATTGCGGATGTCCGAAATTTGATTCTTAAAACAATCCAAAATATATTCCAGATGTCCGGAATCAATCTTCATAAACTGCATTTTTACCACATCTGTTGGCTTGTTATCACCAGATATACGAATAGTCTTGGCCTTACTGCAAAGCACATCTACCATAAGGTCCAGAATTTCATTTATCCGCCCTGCATCATAAGGATTCCTCTTGATGAAAAAGTCTATGCTTAACTTCTCTCGCAGATAATCCTCGTATTGTTTTCTTAGTCGGATCGTATCTCCTCTTATCCTCGCTTCCTTTCTCTTCGGATCTGCTGATACCGCCGATAGATTGATAAGATCAGTCTGACTTAAATCAGTATGGTTAGTATTAGTATTATTAGTGAATGATTTCCATGAGTCCGGACTTGTGATTATCACATCTCTAGACTCACGATTTTCATGACTCTTAGAATCATGATTATCATGAGTCTGACTTTGCCAATTTTTGTCCCCAGGTAATCCTGTTGCATAATCCTTCACATAAATTCTTGTTGGCTTACCCTGTCCCTGTTTTTGACGTTCAATCAAACCAGCTTTCGTCTCCAGTTCTTTCAAGAGCTTTGTAGCTTTCTGATTGGCACAGTGCATATCAGCCATAATCTGCTCCAGCGTGTAAAAGATATAAACTCTGCCTTCCTCATCAAGCCAGCCATTCTTAGCTGACAAAGATGATCGGTCCAACATGAGCGAATACAGAAGTTTTGAATCCATGGTTATTCCTGAAAACTTATCATCTGTGATCAAGACCTTGGGAATCTGATAAAAAGCGTATTGTTCAGTTTCTCTGCCATAGAAATAATCAAAAACCATTGGTGTCCCCCTTTCTTATAAATTTGGATAAACAAAAAAAGACGCTTAACCTACAGGAAATGCTGTAAGCTAAGCGCCTTTCGACGATTTTATTTTGTTTTATCTATACAGATTCGGGTTTGCACCTACCGTCACGACGTAGGCGTTAGTTTTGCACCTACCGTGTCGAGTTCGACAGCTACAATCACACGAATATACTTCTTCAGACGCTTTTCACGCTCCGACCTATCGGTCTTTTCGAAGGTGAAATGCTCGAAAAAGTGCGTAAATTCAAGGACTTCTGCTAATTCACTTTTTGCAGTAACATAACAGTCTCCACATGCACCGTCTGCGGAAAATTATCCACCGCTCTCACGCGTCTAAGCTCATATCCATTTGCCCTCAGGTACTTCACATCTCGTGCCAATGTTGCCGAATCGCAGCTCACATAGACGATTTTCTCCGGTGCCATCTCCACTATGG
>DGVW01000052.1:95132-95448 GCA_002396005.1 Oribacterium sp. UBA4274 | reverse complement strand
ATGATATTTTCGGTGCAGCTTATTTCGGTGCCTGCTGCGATATCATTCC
Organism: Oribacterium sp. UBA4274; assembly: GCA_002396005.1. Classification (GTDB taxonomy): domain Bacteria; phylum Bacillota; class Clostridia; order Lachnospirales; family Lachnospiraceae; genus Oribacterium. Next base: position 95,399 of record DGVW01000052.1, on the reverse strand, counting down.
GCCCAGATATTTCGCCTTTCCGATGAAACTTATGGAATACATGAATGAGCATCGGATAAGCACCTTTCTTTGGGTTCCTTCTGCCATGACCATATGCTCACAGCTCAAGGTTTTCAGGGCTATGAAACCCATGTACCTTCGTCATGTAATGTTTGCCGGAGAAGTGCTGCAGGGTAAGGTTCTTTCATACTGGAAGGATAACCTGTCGGATGTTGTCTTTGCCAATCTCTACGGTCCGACGGAAACCTTTGTATCAACTGCGTATAT
>DGVW01000052.1:0-95061 GCA_002396005.1 Oribacterium sp. UBA4274 | reverse complement strand
TGTCAGGGTAATGAAGATCTGTCGAGACCTTTGCCCATCGGAAAGGCTATTAAAGGCTCGGAAACCCTTATTTTCAAAGAGGATGGAACTCTGGCTGAAAAGGGTGAGGAAGGAGAGCTCTGCCTGAGAGGTGATTGTCTCGCCATGGGATATTTCGGTGACAGGGAAAGGACAGAGAATTCTTTTACACAGAATCCGATTTTTCAGGAGCTTCCGGATAGGATCTATCATACAGGTGATCTGGTGAAGGAACTTCCTGATGGAAATCTCGAGTATATTTCAAGGAAGGATTTTCAGATAAAACTGAAAGGATACCGCATTGAACCGGGAGAGATAGAAGTTGCGGCAGCTAGTGTCCCGGGAGTCTGTGAGGCTGCAGCAATTTACGAAGAAAGAAAAGGTCGAATCGTACTCTTTTATTCCGGTGAGAAGCAGGAAAGCAGCACTGTCATGAAGGAGCTGGAAGTGAGACTTCCGCAGTATATGGTACCAGGGAAATGCTGTTATCTGGAAGCACTTCCTCACAACAGGAATGGAAAGATCGACCGGAAAGCGCTGAAGGAAATACTGTAGTACAACTATTTAGTGGTAGTTTTACGAAAATCTTAAAAAAATACAAGGAACAGACTTTTTTATTAAAGCCTGTTCCTTTTTTGTATGGATAACTTCAACCATTTTAAGGGATATTTAGGGTAACATAAATGGCATAAAGGGGAGGAGTACGTTATGAGGGAATTTAAAAGCAGAAAAAAACAGGAAGAACCGGAAGTGCAGACAGACTCCAAAGAAAACACTACTCATATAATTACAAATTTTTTCGGTGATCATCGGAAAAAGGTTTTGCTGATTACGGCAACCTTTACCGTGGTATGTATATTATGTTTTGGATCATTGGCTTATCATTTTCTGGAAGCTTCTCCAATAGCTGAAACCATCCGGCAGGAAGAGGTAGCTGAGGTTGAGACAGAAGGAGAGATAATCAGGATAACCAGTGATGAAGGTCTTATGATATCCGACGATGAAACGGAACCGGTTTCGATGCCGGAATCTGAAGCTGCTGACGAGTCGGCAGCTTCAGGAAGCAGTAAGGATACGTCAGGAACAGTGACCAAAAAGACAACCACATATGACAAGAGTATCCAGAGAGAAACCGCAGCGCCGGATGAGTCGGTTTACGAATCGCGAGGTGAAAACGGTACTCAGGTTGAAACCAAAGTCAATGGAACAGCATTGTCGGAGGACTTAAAAAAAGCAAAGCTTGATGTTGTATCAGAGGGTGGAGCAACTACACAGACATACCTTTTGGTGGATGACAAGAGTAAAAATGATAGTGATGTATCTGATACCAAGGAAACCTCGGATGAAAAGGGCAATGTAGAAACAGCCGAAGCGCCTGATGCATCGGATACAACTGAAACCTCAGAAACGAGCCAAACTGCAGGTGAAACAAGAGCCGCAGAGACTGAAGCTTCGGATACATCTATAGAGAAAACAAGTACAGTTTCCCTTCCGTTCAGTAAAAAGAAGACGACGGTTATGGTTTATATGGTAGGTTCGTCTTTGGAAAGCAAGTCTCACCTTGCCGCGGACAGTATCGTCACCATGCTTTCGGCTAATGCAGACACCGACGACATTAATATCGTGATCGAAACAGGCGGTGCCAAGGATTTCCATAATATCTCAACGGCCGACAATAAGTTTGATGAGACAAAGATTGAGAGATGGCTTGTTGACGGCACAAAGCTTAAGTATCTTGGGCAGGCAGGTTCATCAGATTCCGTCAGCATGACTGATGAGGGGACATTTGAATCATTTCTTAAGTATGTAAAGGAAAATTTCCCTGCATCAAGGTACGAGGCAGTGCTGTGGGGACAGTCCGGCGGACCTCTGAACGGCTTCGGATATGATGAGCTCAATACTTCCGGCGGCCAGCTTACATTAACAGAACTGTCAACGGCTCTGGGCAATGCAGATATAAACCTTGATATGCTCCTTTTTGATGCAAGACTCATGGGGGCTATGGAAACAGGATATGCACTGGCGCCACATGTTGACTATCTGATCGCATCTGAAGATAATGAGTATTCCATTGGACTCAACTACACCAACTGGTTTAAGGGGTTGGCGGAAGACCCGGAAATGTCTGTTGTAAATCAGGGTAAAGTGATCATAGACGACTTTATCAGTACCAATAAGGGTAAGGGTGAAGGCAAGGATGTAATGGTCGGCACATATTCTGTGATCGATCTTAAGGCTTTGAAACGAAACACTGCAGAGAAGCTGAAAACCCTGGCAGAGCTTCTCAAAGCTGCGGAAAAAACCGAGGATGGCAGAGATCATCTGAGACAGGCAAGTAAGGAAGCCTACAGATTTGCCAAGAGTTACAACTATGATCTCATTGATGTATGCAGTTTCCTTGAAGCGATTGAGAGTAATTACAGCGGAAGCGGAAAAGAGGGCATCGATTATGAAGAGATCAGAAGTGCTGCAAGTGCTCTCAAAAACTCAATAATCGGCACTATAGGAGTAAGCAGATATGTAACTCCAAAGGATGATGGAGGTATCTATGGACTCACCATTTATTTCCCTCAGACCGATACGGAAGCCGAGAAGAAAAAGAGCATGGTTTCAAAATATGAGAACATGTCATTCAGCTCAGCATATCAGCAACTCGTAAAACAGTATGCGGAATGACGGAAAATAAGCACAAAAGTATTGAATATTGAGATAAAAGGAGGGTTGATTTATAACCCTCCTTTTGTTATACTCGTTAAAATTTTAAAAACAAAATATATGCAACATTAACCTAGCTCAGGGTCCGCATTAAGGACGAGAGCCTTTTTTTTAACATTCAGACTGATATGTGGCTTATATCATGATCTGTTTGTTTTATTGAAAGGAGATTCCAATGGCCAAGATTATCGGCGATGGCATTACATTTGATGATGTGCTGCTTGTACCTCAGTATTCAAACGTTGTTCCTAATTCTGTTGATGTTTCCACTTATCTTACGAAATCTATCAAGTTAAACATACCTTTTATTTCTGCAGGTATGGATACGGTTACTGAGCATCAGATGGCTATTGCCATGGCACGCTGCGGAGGAATCGGTATCATCCATAAAAATATGTCTATCGAGCAGCAGGCAGAGGAAGTTGATATGGTCAAGCGTTCTGAGAACGGCGTTATCACAGATCCATTCTTCTTAAGCCCTGAGCATACATTGAAGGATGCCAATGATCTCATGGCCAAGTTCAGAATCTCGGGTGTACCTATCACAGTGGATCGTAAGCTTGTAGGTATCATCACAAACAGAGATCTCGTATTTGAGGAGGATTTCAGCAAGAAGATCAAGGAGTGTATGACTTCTGAGAACCTCGTTACTGCCGAGGAAGGAACAACAGTTGAGGAAGCTAAGCAGATCCTTGCAAGAGCCAAGGTTGAGAAGCTTCCTATCGTTGATGCAGAGGGCAATCTCAAGGGCCTCATCACTATTAAGGATATCGAGAAGCAGATGAAGTATCCGAATTCTGCCAAGGATTCTCAGGGCAGACTTCTCTGCGGTGCTGCACTTGGTATCACAGCCAATGTCGTAGATCGAGCAGCAGAGCTTGTTAAGGCTCATGTTGATGTTGTTGTTCTTGATTCTGCTCATGGTCACAGCGAAAACGTTCTTAAGTGCGTTTCACTCCTTAAGGAGAAGTTCCCGGATCTTCAGATCATTGCAGGTAATGTTGCTACAGGTGCAGGTACAGAGGCACTTATCAAGGCCGGTGCGGATTGCGTAAAGATCGGTATCGGACCTGGATCCATCTGTACAACACGAGTTGTTGCAGGTATCGGTGTACCTCAGATCTCAGCAGTTATGGGAGCATATGAGGTTTCATCCAAGTACGGTATCCCTATCATCGCAGACGGTGGTATCCAGTATTCAGGTGATGTTGTAAAGGCAATCGCTGCCGGCGGAAACACTGTTATGATGGGTTCGGTTTTTGCAGGCTGTGATGAGGCACCTGGTGAGTTCGAGCTTTATCAGGGGCGTAAGTATAAGGTTTACCGTGGCATGGGATCTATGGGTGCCATGAAGCAGAAGAACGGTTCTGCTGACCGTTACTTCCAGGCCAATGCCAAGAAGCTTGTTCCGGAAGGCGTAGAGGGACGTGTTGCATATAAGGGCAAGGTTGAGGATACAATCTTCCAGTTTGTCGGTGGATTAAGAGCTGGTATGGGCTACTGCGGCGCCAAGGACATCCCTACACTCCAGAAGACAAGTGAGTTCGTAAAGATTTCAAGTGCTGCCCTCAAGGAGTCACATCCGCATGATATCCATATCACCAAGGAAGCTCCAAACTACTCAGTCGAGGATAATGGATAATATCCATGTTTCAGTGAAACATGGATGCCCCCCAGGCGGCGAGGCTGGTTTCGGCGTCAGCCGAAATCAAACGAAAATGCCGGCGCGAAGCGCATATGATGGCATTTTCTCATTGGATAATATCCGCATTTCGAAGAAATGCGGATGATGACACAAAAGGCGAATAAAAAATATATTTCAAGGCTGTTCCGAAAAGGAACAGCCTTTTGTGTTATACTAAAAAACAAATGCAATTAAATCGGAGGTTTTCATGTTAGAGGGCTTTTTAAGAGTAGCATCAGCCACACCTAAAATACAGGTAGCTGATGTTTCATACAATAAAGAATCAATTGTCGGTTATATACATAAGGCAGAGGAGCAGGGAGTTAGACTTCTGGTTTTTCCTGAGCTTGTAATCACAGCATATACCTGTCAGGATCTGTTCCATCAGACGTTGCTCATAGACAATGCTATGAAGGCACTTGATGAGATAGCTCATGAAACAAAGGGCAAATCGATGATGGTAGTGGTCGGTACACCGTACAGGGTGGACCATAAGCTGTATAATTGTGCGGCTGTGCTTCATGACGGACGTATACTGGCTTTGATCCCAAAGAAGAATCTTCCAAATTACAGTGAGTTTTATGAGAGAAGATGGTTCACACCGGGAGTAGGGAAGGTGAGACATATCACACACAGATCTCAGGCTACAGGTGAAAGCTATGACATTCCTTTTGGTATGAATATATTACTATCTGCTGAGGATTGTCCTGATTTCGTGCTTGCTTGTGAGATATGTGAGGACATCTGGGTACCGGATCCGCCATCAACAAAGCATGTACTGGCAGGTGCGACAGTGATTGCTAATACTTCAGCCTCCGATGAAACGGTAGGCAAGGACAGCTACAGACGCGAACTCATCAGATCTGCCAGCGCAAGACTGGTGGCAGCCTATGTTTACACCAATGCCGGCGACGGAGAGTCAAGTACAGATCTGGTTTTCGGAGGTCAGGATATCATCGCTGAAAATGGAACGATTCTGAAAGAAGGCAAGAGATTTGCAACAGGACTTTATGTTGCAGACATTGACCTTGAGAGGATACGTCAGGAGAGGGAGAGGATGACAACATTCCCGGGAGTCGATCCTGAACATAGAGAAAACTACGAGATTGTTACATTCAGATTTGACAGAGAGATCGCAGGACTTGTTACGGCAGTTGATAGGGATGTCCTTGAGAGAGATGCGGCCTCATTATGCCGCTTTGTAGATCCAAAGCCTTTCGTGCCGGGCAATATACTTGAGAGAAACCAGCGATGTGATGAAATCTTCACCATTCAGGCATTGGGCTTAAAGAAAAGACTTGAACATATCGGCTGCAAGAGCGCAGTAATCGGTATTTCAGGCGGCCTTGACTCAACATTGGCACTGCTGGTTACAGCGAGAGCTTTTGATATGCTTGGCATCCCGAGAGAAAACATCACATCTGTTACCATGCCGGCTTTTGGTACAACGGACCGTACTTATCATAATGCTGTCACCCTGACAGAACGTCTGCATGCAACCTTACGAGAGGTTAATATCAAGGCCGCGGTGATGCAGCACTTCCGGGATATCGGACACGACCCAGAGGATCATTCTGTCACATATGAGAACTCACAGGCCAGAGAACGTACCCAGATACTCATGGATATAGCGAACCAGACTAACGGAATCGTTATAGGAACAGGCGATCTCAGTGAACTTGCCCTCGGATGGGCGACCTACAACGGCGACCACATGTCTATGTATGCTGTCAATGTCGGCGTTCCTAAGACACTTGTGAGATATCTTGTAAAATACGTTGCCGATACATCCGAGGATAAGAATCTCAGCGACTGTCTTAATGACATTTTTGATACACCTGTAAGTCCGGAGCTTCTGCCGCCGACGGGTGATGGCCAGATATCACAGAAGACGGAGGATCTGGTGGGACCTTATGAGCTACACGATTTCTTCCTGTATTATATTCTGCGTTTTGGATTCTCTCCTAAGAAAGTGTATGCGTTGGCGATCAAAGCATTTTCAAAAGAAAATCAGGTGTCGGCCGGAATCGAAGACGGTGATGTATATGACGGAGATGTGATATACAAGTGGCTCAATAAGTTCTACTGGAGATTTTTCTCGCAGCAGTTCAAGAGAAGTTGTCTTCCGGATGGTCCAAAGGTAGGTTCGGTTGCTGTTTCTCCGAGAGGCGATCTCAGGATGCCTAGCGATGCTGCAGTAAGGATTTGGATTGATGAATTATACAAATTGCATTTTGAACCGATAAATAATTAAGGAGAAAAAACTATGGATAACGAGAACACCGGTATCGTGAAAGATAGTGCTGTTGAGGAAGTAACAAAAGAGTTTGAGGACGGTTTTGATGGATTTGAACCGATTCCTGATTCTGAGCTAAAGAAAGTTATGGGTGGACAGGATAACATCGTTACAAATGATGATTTTTTAAAATTATAACTTCTTCATGGTAAATTTTTATGGATAAAAAAGCTCTTTTTAGAAGAAAAAGTTATGAACATATAAACTCTCCGGAGAAACTTGATCAGTATCTGGAAATACCCGGAGCCAATACATGGATGCTGATTGCCGCACTTTTTATAGTTGTTGGCGTGACACTTTTATGGGGGATCTTTGGGGTTGTTCCCAAGACTGTAGATGCTGTGGGTATCAGAACAAACAGGGGTATAACCTGCTTTGTTTCTTCCCAGGAGGCATTCCGCGTAAAACCGGGTATGAAAGTGGTTGTTTCGGATGATTATAGCAGCATTATAGGCACAGTGGATCTCGTCGGAATGAGTGTCACCTATGAAAATGCAGGTGCCGCAGTAAATGCACCATGGCTTCTGGAGAACAATATAACTGACACTGAGTGGGTAACGTCGGTCATCATAAAGGTTGAAAATGGTGATGATGAGGCACTTGTAAAAGATGCCGAGCTTGATTGCAAGATCATAGTCGAGGAAAAGGCACCTTATCAGATATTGTTTAATTGATATAGGGAGTGATATGGGGAAGATCAAAAAAGTTCCTGTCGTTATGATGATGGAAAATACCGAGTGCGGCGCCGCTTGTCTCAACATGGTGCTGGCATATTACGGTAAGTGGATATCATTGGAACAGGTTCGACAGGATTGTGCCATAAACAGAGATGGAAGTAATGCATTGAATCTGGTAAAAGCTGCCCGGAATTACGGCCTCGAAGGAGGCGGTTTCCGGGCTACGGTTGATGCACTGAAAAATGCTGAATACCCATTGATATTGCATTGGAATTTCAATCACTTTGTCGTGCTGTGCGGATTTGAAAAAGACAAGGCTGTGATCATAGATCCCGCTATGGGACGGGTATCTGTTTCCATGGAGGAGCTGGATGTTTCGTTTACGGGTATAGTTCTCAGACTTAAACCCGGACCTGATTTCAAGAAAGAAGGTCATCAGGATACAATTTTAAATTTCGTGCACAGCAGACTTAAGCATTCCCACAGGACATTTCTGGCTGCGGTTCTGCTGTCTGCACTTGTGGCAATAGGCGGACTGCTCAGTCCTTTTGTGAGTCGTGTTTATCTTGATAATATCTTAAACGGAGCAAATCCGGAGTGGTTTGTCATAGTTATATCGGCGATGGCACTTGTGGCAGGTTTTATAGGACTTACGTCCATCGTTGAGGCTATCTATGGTCTGCAGGTAGAGGCCAAGCTCGGAGTTACCGCAGGTACAAAGTTTATGTGGCATGTACTTCACCTTCCGGTAGAGTTTTTTAAGCAGCGTTATGTTGGTGATGTAGTTCAGAGACAGGACAGCAATCAGAACATCGCAAGACTCCTCATCAAGAGCCTTGCACCGATAGCTATCGAAGTCAGCTTCACAATTTTTTTTGTTGCGGCCATGCTTCATTACTCCCTTGCTCTCACTGCAGTGGCTATTTTGGTACTGTTTCTCAATATAATCGTTACCCAGAGAGCCACCAACGGAGATATCAACAGAAACCGTGCACAGCTTCAGTACAAGGGGCGTATGGATAATGCAACTCTTGCAGGCATTGAGATGATAGAGACTATCAAGGCATCGGGAACTGAGGATGAATACTTTGAAAGATGGGCAGGTCTGCATGCAAACTATCTGAATTACGGTAATGTTACCCGCGGTGTTAAACTTGCGGTTAAACTTCAGTTTCTCAGTGACATTGCCAATTGGGCGATGGTTATAGCCGGTGCCTGGCTTATTTTAAATGATGAAATTACAGTTGGTATGCTGCTTGCGGTACAGGGCTTCCTGTCATCGGCAGCAACACCCATGAAGGATATCATCGCTGTCGGGCAGCAGTTTCAGGAGCTGATCAATGCAGTCAACAGAGTTGAAGATGTAATGAGATACAAGGCTGATGTGCCGGAAACATTTAAAGAAGAGATGTTGAAGGCAGGAATCATCTTTGATGAAAAAGTATTGGAAGAATCTCATGACTATGAAAAAGATATATTGGCACAAAAGCTGTTTCAGAATGAAGAACCGGAGAAGCTGAGCGGAAGGATTGAATTCAAAAATGTGACTTTTGGATATACAAAGCTTTCAGAGCCTTTTATTAATGATTTTTCCCTCACGGTTAAACAGGGAGGAAGTGTGGCCTTCGTAGGTCCTTCAGGATGCGGAAAGAGTACTATGGCAAAGCTTTTGTCAGGACTTTATAAACCGTGGGCCGGAGAGATTTTGTATGATGGCATGCCGCTTGATGATATTCCGAGAGATATTTTTACCAGTTCTCTCTCTGTAGTGGATCAGGATATAGTTCTGTTTGAGGATGAGATCTCCCAGAATATTTCATTGTGGGATAAATCAATAGAAGATTTCGAAGTGATCCTTGCAGCAAGAGATGCTCACATACATGATGAGATCATCTCAAGAGACGGCGGATATCACTGTATGATACGAGAGAACGGCAAGAATTTTTCCGGTGGTCAGAAACAACGTATCGAGATCGCCAGAGTGCTGGCCAAGGATCCGTCCATTATCATCCTTGATGAGGCGACAAGTGCTTTGGATGCCGAAACAGAATTTAAGGTTATGAACTCCATAAAAGCGAGAGGCATTACCATCATCGTCATAGCGCACAGGCTTTCGACTATCAGAGATTGTGATGAAATCATAGTTATGGACAAGGGGAAGATACAGGAAAGAGGAACTCACGAAGAACTTATGGCCAAATCCGGAATGTATAAACAACTTATATCTATGGAGTAAAGAATGGGACTTCTTGATAATCAGATAAAAACCCGAAGAAAAAATGATAACGAAGAGATGGAAAGCGCATTGGGAAGTCTTCGTGCGGCTGTACTTGGCGAACAGGTTTTCTTCCAAAGCAAAGGCTCCAAGATGGATGCTCTTCGTGAGATACTTATATACTTCGGTATACCTTATGAAGAACCGCCGAGCCTCATTGATTCTTTTGAGGACAAGATGAGCTATATGCTGAGCCCTACAGGAATTATGAAAAGAAGGGTTAAGCTGAGCGGAGAATGGTGGGTTCATGAGAGCAATCCGATTTTTGCATTTACCAAAGGCGGAGGAGCGCTGGCGCTTCTTCCCGGTAAGTTTGGCGGCTATCACTGGTATGACTACAAGACCAACAAGTATATACGTGTGAAAAAGACCAATATAGAAAACCTCACCGGAAATGCCATAGTTTTCTACAGACCTATGCCGATAAAGTCTATGTCGCTTATGGACTATTTCAAGTATGTGTTAAATGAGATAGGCTTATACAGAATATTTTCGTTTATCGCTCTCAGTCTGCTTGTCAGTCTGATAGGTCTGGTGACACCGATTGTTACCCGGGAGATTTTCAATGTGGTCATTCCGATGAAAAACGGCCGGGCGCTGGCGGTTGTGGCTGCCACATTTCTGGGCATTCTCATAGCGACCGCACTTCTCAGGCTCAGTAAAGTTCTGGCACTCAGAACTATAGAAAGAAAAGCTGAGATTGCGTCGGAAACAGGTATACTCGGAAGAGTACTGAATCTTCCTGTACAGTTTTTTGAGAACCATAACTCCGGAGAGATGCAGAAACGTATAGCAGCCGGTAATGAAATCATAGTGACGGTGATGGACATTGCACTCTCTGCGATAGTAGGTGCTGTTCTCGCGATTGCTTATCTCATAGAAATTATGCTCATGGTACCGGAGCTTTTTCCCGTGACTCTTATCATAGTTTGTGTTCAGGTGTTCTTTTTCTTCTTTATAGCCTGGATTCAGCTGGGAGTAAACTACGAGCTTTTGGAGGTCAAATCCAAGATACACGGACTGACTTATCAGTTATTTTCGGGTATACAGAAGATCAAGCTTGCGGGTGCCGAGAAGAGAGCTTTTGCAAGATGGGCAAAGCTTTTTAAAGAAGAGTCGGATTGCAATTACAATGCTCCTACCTTAACAACGCTTCCGGTAGTACTGGATGAGTTCATCGTTCTGGTGGGAACCGTGGTTTTGTGTGTAATCGCAGTTCAAAAGAATCTCAGTGAATCGGATTATATGGCTTTTTCCTCTGCATTTATGCTGTTCCAGACAGCATTTTCCGCACTCATTGCAGTGGAAGGCGATATCGTAATGATCGGGCCTCTCAGCAAGGAGCTGAAACCTATACTTGAGGCGGTGCCCGAAGTCGGAGAAACCAAGAAACCTATACCGCGTATGACCGGAGGAATTGAGCTCAGTAATCTCAGTTTCAAGTATGACGTGGATGGACCTATGATTCTGAAGGGGATCAGTCTCAAAATTACACCGGGGCAATATATTGCTATAGTGGGTCACACAGGCTGCGGAAAGAGCACTCTTATGAGACTTCTTCTCGGGTTTGAGACTCCTACAGAGGGAGCTGTGTATTACGATGGACGAGATCTTGATGCTATCGATCTCAAGAGACTGCGCAGGAACATTGGCGTGGTAATGCAAAATGCGCATCTTTTTGCCGGAACCATTTTCTCCAATATCACCATTGCCTGCCCTAATCCATCTCTGAAAGATGCCTGGAAGGCTGCGGAAATGGCAGATATAGCGGACGATATAAGGGAAATGCCGCTGGGGATGAACACTATGATTTCCGAAAGTGGCGGAACCATCTCAGGTGGACAGAAACAGAGACTTATGATAGCCCAGGCTATAGCGGGTAAGCCAAAGATACTGATGTTTGATGAAGCAACTAGTGCTCTTGACAATATATCCCAGGATCTTATCGCAGACTCTCTTTCGAAGCTTAAATGTACACGTATCGTAATCGCTCACAGACTGAGTACCATCAAAAAATGTAATCGTATAATAGTTCTGGATGATGGCATGATTGCAGAGGACGGAACCTATGATGAGCTTATGGCAAAGGGCGGAATATTTACTGAACTTGTTAAACGTCAGCAGATTGATTAGTGGCGGGAGTCAAAAGGTATAAGTGAATCCCATGGCTTACGGCATATTCTGAGTTTCCGTACATCTTAAATACATTAATTTAAAAATTATTTTTAAAATAAGTTGAAAAAGTCTAAAGTGTGAGCAATATTTATAGTGCACACACTTTAGGCTTTTATTATTTCATGGGAAACGGTAATCTCCGTATCCCGGAGTCAGAAGCCATATGATCATAAGGCAGACGGAGGAACAATTGGACAAGATCACTTCTATCGGAAACAAGCTGGTAAAGGAAGTAAGGGACTTAGAGAAAAAAGCAAAATCAAGGCGCGAGAGCGGACTATTCATTGCTGAAGGAGAACGACTCTGCAGCGAGATTCCGGCTGAGTCTATTGTCCGGATTTTTATAACAGAGAACTATCAAGGACGTTTGCCGGAAGGTGTAGTGTCGGATAAAACCGGTGATGCAGGGAACAGGTCGTCACAGAAGGTGCCTGTTTTTAGGGTTTCAGACAGCATTATGGAATATATGTCGGATACCAAGACCAGTCAGGGCATACTTGCGGTTGTGAGACAGAAGCATTACACATCTTTATCCGGAGATTTATTCATCATTCTCGATACATTGCAGGACCCGGGCAATATGGGGACTATATTCAGGACAGCCGAGGCAGCAGGTGTTAGCGGCATCATCATGAACCGTAACTGCGTAGACATTTATTCGCCTAAGGTTGTCAGAGCTACAATGGGTGCAATGTTTCGCATGCCTTTTATTATATCTGATGATCTTTCTGCCGAAATATTAAAGATGAAGAGCAAGGGCATAACCATGTATGCCGCTCATTTAAAGGGTGAAAAGAATCATTTTGAGTTCGATTATCGTAAGCCTTCAGCGTTTATGATCGGAAATGAGGGTAATGGTCTGAGTGATGAGATTGCAGCATTATCGGATGCATATCTTCGCATCCCGATGATGGGTAAGACTGAATCATTGAATGCAGCTATTGCGGCGACTGTGCTCATGTACGAGGCAGTAAGGCAGCGCATGGATCACAGTGGGAAGGGGAACCTATGATTGATTTAACCGGAAGAGATTTTCTTAAGTTACTTGATTACACACCTGAAGAGATTAACTACCTTTTGGATGTTTCTGCCAGACTGAAGGCGGAAAAGAAGGCAGGCGCCGTGGCCGGAAAGCCCCTTCATCAGGGTGATTTTGCAGGAAAGAATATAGCGCTCATATTTGAAAAGAATTCCACCAGAACAAGATGCGCCTTTGAGGTTGCTGCATCAGATCTGGGTATGGGCTCCACCTATCTCGGACCAAGCGGTTCACAGATCGGTAATAAAGAGTCGATTGCCGATACAGCCCGTGTTTTATCAAGGATGTATGATGGCATCGAGTACCGTGGATTCGGACAGGAGCTGGTAGAGGAGCTTGCCAAATACAGCGATGTTCCTGTATGGAACGGTCTCACCAATGAGTTCCATCCTACACAGATGCTTGCCGATATGCTGACTATAAGAGAGCATAAAGGGGAGCTCAGGGGACTCAAGCTTGTGTATATGGGAGATGCCCGTTACAACATGGCAGATTCATATATGGTTACCTGTGCAAAGCTGGGAATGCACTTTGTCGCATGTGCACCTCGGGAGTATTGGCCGGATAAGAGTCTTATAGAGACTTGTCAGAAGGTTGCAGCAGAGAATGGAGCGATTCTTGAGTTTACAGAGGAAGTTTCCGAGGCCTGCAAGGATGCGGATGTGATATGTACAGATGTATGGGTATCTATGGGTGAGCCTGATGAGGTATGGGAGAAGAGAATACATGATCTTAAGCCATATCAGGTTAATGCAGAGGCATTTGCATATGCAAAGAAGGATGCTATATTCCTTCACTGCCTGCCTGCTTTCCACGATACCAATACAACAATAGGAAAGAAAATATACGAGAAGTATGGACTCAGGGAGATGGAAGTTACCAATGAGATCTTTGAGTCAGAGCACAGCGTTGTGTTTGACGAGGCCGAGAACCGTATGCATACAATCAAGGCTGTGGTTTATACAACTCTCGGAGGAAAATAAGGAGAGTAAATGGCAAAAGTAAATACCGTAACCAGAGAAACAGCAAAGAATCTCGATATGGTCCATATTGTTCTGGGAGTTGTAATCATTGTTATGGCTGTTATGGCTTTTATCAACCCGGATGAAAATATGGTTCTGTTTCCGTTGATCTTTATGGCTGCGGCGGCTCTCAAGATAATGTGTGGTATTGCGGTGATCAGAAACGTCGGTTCGGATCATGACCGGAAAATACGCTTTAGAGGATTTTTACAGATCTTAGCAGGGGTTATCATACTTGGGATAGGCATAGTTTCGGCAGTATCTATTTGGTTTTGAGTTTTGTGGCACATGATGGTGGATATGGATTCAGGTGACAGCCTGGATTGCAGTAAAGCATCATGCAGCATTATAAATCCGGTGTCGGTTCATCAGGAAAGGATCATAACACCAGAGGGAGCAAGAATGGCTAATAAGAAAAATAACAATGAGGCAGCTGTAAACGCTTCTGGCAAGAAGGAGCTTAGCAGAGAGGAACTTGTAAAAAAAATAGAACTGCTTTGCAAAAAGGCAAAAACTAATAAAAATTCTATCGATCAGTCTGATATCAATGAGATGTTTGCCGGTGATAATGTTACAGACGACCAGATGGAGAATATTGGCCGTCTGATTGAGAATCGCGGCATAGAGATCAATCCGATAGTTGATGAGAGCTTACTGAAGGTTATGGAGACAGGCGGACTCTCTGTTGACGTGGATGATGATATAGAGCCTATCGATGACGAGCTGGAAAAAGAGGAAGAGGAAAATGTAGACCTTGATGCTGTAGACCTTCTCGAGGGTATCGGAACAGAGGATCCTGTACGTATGTACCTGAAGGAAATCGGAACAGTTCCGCTCCTTACGGCAGATGAGGAGTACAGTCTGGCTATGCGTAAATCAAATGGCGACGAAAGCGCAAAACAGCGTCTGATCGAGGCAAACTTGAGACTTGTTGTTTCTATTGCTAAAAGATATACGGGAAGAGGAATGAGCTTCCTTGATCTCGTTCAGGAAGGTAACCTCGGACTTATCAAGGGCGTAGAGAAGTTTGATCCTGAGAAGGGCTTCAAGCTTTCTACATATGCCACATGGTGGATCCGACAGTCAGTCACCAGAGCCCTTGCCGATCAGGCGAGAACCATACGTGTTCCGGTTCATATGGTTGAGACCATTAACAAGATGTCCAAGATGCAGCGTAAGCTGACACTGGAGCTTGGATATGAGCCGAGTGTCAAGGAACTGGCAGAGCATCTGGATATGACAGAGGAGAAGGTTCAGGAAATCATGCAGATTGCACGTGAGCCGGCATCGCTGGAAACTCCTATCGGTGAAGAGGACGACTCAAACCTTGGCGATTTTGTAGCTGATTCCAATGTAGTTACACCGGAAGGTAATGTCGAGTCGGTTATGCTGAGGGAACATATAGATACTTTACTTGGGGATCTGAAGGATCGTGAACGTCAGGTCATCGTTCTCAGATTCGGTCTTGAGGACGGACATCCGAGAACTCTCGAGGAAGTCGGCAAGGAGTTTAATGTTACTCGTGAACGTATCCGTCAGATAGAGGCCAAGGCGCTCCGTAAACTCCGTAATCCTGTAAGATCCAAGCGTATCAGGGATTTCCTGCAGTGATTCATCAGAGAAAAAATGGAGGGTAGATGCAGGATTATATCAAACCGGAACCAAATACAAAAAACTATCAGCAGATGCTGGATAAAATCATAGATTCATGGCAGAAGGATCCTGACAAGAGGGGACGAAGACCTCGTCTCCTCATGCATAGTTGCTGTGCCCCATGTTCAAGTGCGGTTTTGGATTATCTGTGCCGTTATTTTGACATCACGCTTTTTTACTATAATCCTAATATCTCAACTGAAGCTGAGTTTGATCATAGAGTATCTGAGCTTAAGAGGCTGATACATGAGATGGGGATTGATGTTGAAAGAACAGATACCGATGGTGTCCGTTTGGGGGCTGTTTTCGTTGTGGTTCCTGAATACGATCACATGGAGTTCATCGATGTAGTTCGTGGCCATGAGAAGGATCCTGAGCGAGGAGAAAGATGTCATATATGTTATCGGCAGCGGCTTGAGAAGACAGCGGCCTACATGGATGAGATCCGCAGAGCTTCTGAGGAGTCGTCTGATGCAGAGTCATCTCTGTCACTTCCGTATGATTATTTCTGCACAACACTTACTATTTCACCCATGAAGTCATCGGAGATATTAAACCGTATAGGATCTGAAGTTGGAGAACTTCATGATGAAGCTTTTCTGCCTTCAGATTTCAAGAAACGCGGTGGGTATCAGAAATCCATTGAACTGTCTAAAGAGTATGATCTTTACAGACAGGATTTTTGCGGGTGTGAGTTTTCCAAGGCGGCCAGTGAGAGAGAAAGGGCAGAACGCGTACAAAGAAAGATACAAGAGTTATAATTAGTGGAAATCACAGTACTTTTGAGTTATAATGCATCTGTCAAAAATGTGACAAAAAGTTTGATGATTATGATAAGAGGATAGCACATGGTATCAGGAGAAGTAACCGTAGTTAACGAATCTGGATTACATCTTAGACCCGCCGGGGTATTGACACAGACTTGCATCAAGTACAAAAGTAACATTTATCTTTTCAATGGCGATCGCAAGATAGTTGCAAAATCCGTACTCAATGTGATGGCAGCAGGCGTTCAGCAGGGTGCACATCTTCGTGTAGAGTGTGATGGTCCTGATGAAGCAGAAGCTTTACAGGCTGTTATTGATGCAATTTCCTCTGGATTAGGTGAGGGCACTGAGTATAGCAGTCAGGACAGAGTTTTCTGATTTAATTATGGTTGGTAAGCGGATGACTAACACTTTGTCAGGGGTGTTGGCTGTCTGATTAAAAAACGCGGTTGGGAGGTGACTCCCGGCCGCGTTCCATTTTTATGAATTTTAAAGAGCTTCAATAACCTTTACAGCTTCCTTTATCTCAGGAAGGTCGATGGCCTCTACGGCACCGGCATCCATGTAAGCTGCATTTTTAGGGTCCATCGGTAACTTCGCAAGTACCTTCATGTTGTGCTGCTCAGCAACTTCATCGATATGACTCTCGCCGAAAACATTGATCTGCTCACCACAGTGAGGGCACTTGAGATATGACATGTTCTCGATGAGACCGAGGATAGGTACATTCATCTTGGTAGCCATATTTACAGCCTTGGTAACTATCATGGAAACGAGTTCCTGCGGTGAAGTTACTATGATGATGCCATCGATAGGAAGTGACTGGAATACGGTTAAAGGTACGTCACCTGTTCCAGGTGGCATATCGACGAACATATAGTCTACATCCTTCCAGCACACCTCTGACCAGAACTGCTTAACTGCCTGTGCGATGAGAGAACCTCTCCATATGATAGGGTCTGTCTCGTTCTCAAGCAGGAGATTAGTTGAGATGATCTCTATTCCGTTGGCTGATTTGTCAGGAATCATCAGTTTTCCGTCTACAGTCATGCCTACGCCGTCGTTGGAAAGTCCAAATGCCTTTGGAATGGATGGACCTGTGATATCGGCATCAAGTATTGCAGTCTTGAAGCCATCCTTGTTTGTGGCTGATGCAAGGAGAGAGGTGACTGTTGACTTACCAACGCCGCCCTTTCCGGAAACTATACCGATGACCTTTTTGACACTGCAGCCGTCTGCAAGCTTGGCCTTAAAGTCCGGAGCTGCGCCGGTACGTGAAGCACAGTTTGATCCGCATGTGCTGCAGTTATGAGAGCAGGACTCAGGTGAGTTGTTTTCTAATTCTGCCATATATGTAAACTCCTTTTTGACTTATTTCAACGCTTGTGTTCAATTGCGCTCAATTTAAGATTTTACCACAATAAAAAACCATCGTCCATGAGGCGATGGTTTTAAATTTAGTACTTTATAAATTTTGTGGTGATGGTTCAGTCAAGTACACTGAGGAACGCATCGAGTGACTTGGAAGTATTTCCTGTATTAAATACGAATCCGATATTTCTGGAAGGGATAGGGAGCTGTAATGGAAGCTCCACGAGGGTTCCTTCATCAAGTTCCTTCTGAACCAGCTCTCTGATTACGCAGCTTACACCGATTCCGATCTTGGCAAACTCTATGAGGAGATCCATGGTTGTGACCTCGAGGATCTGTGCAGGTTCAATGTTCATGGCCTTGAAGTAGTCATCTATATGACGTCTTGTCATGTTGTTCTGATCGAGGAGCATGAGGTTTGCTTCTTCAAAAACATTGAAATCAGGGCCACAAATGGACTTAAGATTGTCAAGGTACTGCGGAGTTGCCACAAATACGTCATGAATCTGTCTGGAGTGAACAAAACGCATCTCCGGACGTCTGGACTTCGGCTCGGCTGTGAGACCGATATCGATTTTCTTGGCCTCTATAAGGTTGAGAGTCTGGGCAGTGGCCTGAGTATTGATGGAAACGCGGATATTGGGAAACTTCTCCATGAACTTCTGAAGATAAGGAAGAAGAATATAACGGCACAGAGTAGTGGAAACGCCGATCTGAATGTGACCGATGTTGAACTCCTTCATGCGCTTAAGCTCAATTTCTGCGTTATTGATGTTATCAAATGCATCCTTTATGTACTTATACAGGATCTGACCTTCTTCTGTGAGGGTCACACCTCGGGAGTTACGGTGGAACAGCTTTGTATCAAGTCCGTCCTCAAGCTTAACGATTGATTTGGAAATTGCCGGCTGAGAAATGTAGAGCTTCTTGGCAGCCTTAGAGATGTTACCGCAACTTGCAACTTCATAAAAGATTTTGTAGCCTGATAAATTCTGATCCATCTGATGTACCTTCTTTCGATTCGTGAATAATAGAGTGCCCTGAATGATTTACCGATATTCCTTTTGTAAATCAAAAACATTTGTAATATAACATATTTCACTGCTATAACACAAGATTATTTATGCCACGTATAAATATAACTTAAATATTTTTAGGAATAGTTATATAAAAATTATAATAACTTGGTAGAATAATAATTATCAAAAACATATATTAGATGCATATAATGCTGGATGATATAGTTGATTTATTAGAATGAAATTGGGGAAATGCTGATTAAAGCGTTCCACCGGCCGGATTTTCGATGCGAAGCATCAACTATCTTTGGAAATCCGTGCCCTGATGCCGGAGGCTGTTATAGATATTCAGCGAAACAAATTTATGACTGATGGAATGGAGTTTAGAATGGGAAAAGTTTTTAAGTATGGAAAAGATGTTGATACTGACCAGATCATAGCATCACAGTATCTTTTATATCCTACGATAGATGAGATGAAAGTTCATACCTTTGAGTCACTGGATTCAGAGTTTATCAAGAACGTAGCGCCCGGAGACTATATAGTTGCGGATGAGAATTTTGGCTGCGGGTCATCCAGAGAGCAGGCACCGGCAGTGCTGAAAGCTTTGGGCATAAAAGCTGTTCTGGCAAAGTCATTTGCACGTATCTTTTACCGGAATTCCATAAATCTGGGGGTACCTGTAATTGTTTGCAGTGACATTTACGACCATGTAAATACAGGGGACGAGATAGAGCTTAACATGGATGAAGGTTATGTGATGCTGAACGGAGTTAAGTACAACTGCACCAAGGTGCCGCCATATATGAAAGAAATCCTGGATCAGGGAGGGCTTCTGGCTTCTCTTGAAAAAATCTGACTTTTAAGATTGGAGCACTTTTGTTGATGAATATTTAGCCGATGCATAAACTAAAGGCATGTTTCGGTATGGAGATAGATTATGGGAATGACTATAGCTGAAAAAATCATAGCAAGAGCGGCAGGAGTTGAGGAGGCTCACGCCGGCAATATCTATGTGGTGGAGCTTGACCATCTTATGAGCAATGATGGGACGACGCATCTTACCATAGATATGTACAACAAACTAAAGAATAAAAAGATCTATGACAAGTCAAAACTTGTATGGATCATGGATCATAATGTTCCCTGCGACAGTCCTAAGACTGCAGCGTCTCAGAAGAAGATGCGTGATTTCGCAAGAGAACATGGCATCACATTTCATGAGGGCGATGGCATTTGCCATGAGCTTATGATAGAGAAGTATGTAAATCCGAAGGAACTGATCTTCGGGGCGGACAGCCACACCTGTTCCTATGGTGAGCTTGGAGCCTTCGGAACCGGTGTAGGATGTACGGATTATCTCTATGCCATGGTGACGGGAAAGTCATGGGTACTTGCACCGAAGACTCTCAGGTTCAATTTCACGGGAGCACTCAATAAGGGGGTAACTGCAAGAGATCTGATCCTCACTATCATAGGCAGGATCAGTGCTAACGGGGCAAATTACAAGGCTATGGAATTTGCAGGGCCGGGAATGAAAAACCTCACTATGTCAGACCGTATCTGTATCTGCAATCTCTGCGTTGAGGCGGGAGCCAAGACGGCACTGATGGAGGTTGATGATATAGCCAAGGCATATCTTAAGGAGCATGGCCGTGAGGCAGCTGACGGTTTTGTGAGTGATCCGGATGCTGAGTTTGAAAAGGTTTATGATATTGACCTCTCGGAGATTGTTCCTGTAGTCGCCAAACCTCATTTTGTCGATAATGTTTCTCCGGTGGAGGAAGTCGGTGAGGTTGCTGTAAATGAGGCATTTTTAGGCTCCTGCAACAATGGCAGAATCGAGGATCTGAGACTTGGGGCTTCCATCATAAAGGGAAAGAAAGTGGCAGAGGGAGTGAGATTTCTCGTTTCACCTGCCAGCCGCGATATCTATGATCAGGCTATGTCAGAGGGAATCATCGAAACCTTTATGGAGGCCGGAGCTATCGTGGTGAATCCGAACTGTAGTGTATGCTGGGGAAGCTGTCAGGGCGTCATCGGAGAAGGTGAGGTTCTCATCAGCACCGGAACCCGTAACTTCAAGGGAAGAGCCGGGGACAAGAATTCCTTTGTATATCTTGGATCTGCGGCAACTGTTACAGCGTCTGCTATAGCAGGAAAGATTGTCAGAGCTTGAACGGAGGTTTTGAATGGCTTCATTTACGGGAAAAGTTTTTGTTCTTGGGGATGATATCGATACAGACATCATCATTCCCACAGAGTATCTTGCATTAAAATCAATAGAAGACATGCGGCCTTATGGTTTCTACCCGCTTCGTCCGGAGCTTCCATCTCTTATAAAGTCCGGAGACATCATAGTTGCCGGCAGCAATTTCGGCTGCGGTTCCTCGAGAGAGCAGGCTCCGGAGGTGATAAAGGCACTGGGAGTAAAATGTGTGGTGGCGAAGTCATTTGCACGAATCTTCTACAGAAACTCCATCAATAACGGACTGCTTCTTATAGAAAACAGTGATATACAGGACAGGATCAAAGAGGGCGACGAGCTTACAGTGGAGCCGGGCAAGGAACTGGTACTTAACGGGGAAGCTTTTAGGATCGGTTCACTGCCGGATAACCTTATGGATATCCTGAATGAGGGCGGACTGGTGAACGCCATGAAGAAGAGAAACGGGGTAAAATGATGGGAGCTACGCTTATTGAGAAGATCATCAGAAGAAATGTTCATGATGATAATGTTAAGGCCGGAGACATTGTCTTCGTAAAGCCGGACAGAGTGATGATACACGATATATTCATCCCGTTTGTGGCAGATAAGTTTCACGAAATGGGATTCAAGAAGGTTTGGGACCCGGATAAGGTGGTCATCATTTATGACCATATGGTGCCCTCGAGTCAGGTGGATGACACCAGGCATTTCAGAAGCGGTGATGCATTTGCCAAAGAGCAGGGCATAGAGCACATTCACAGAGCTGACGGTGTATGTCATCAGCTCATGCCGGAGCTTCGTTATGCAACCCCGGGGGATGTTGTTTTCGGAACAGATTCCCACACGGTTACTTACGGCGGCGTGGGAGCTTTTTCAACGGGAATCGGGTATACAGAGATGGCCGGAATTCTGGGAACAGGCGAGCTTTGGATAAAGGTACCGGAGACCATCAGAGTCAACGTCAATGGTAAGCTGCCTCAGGGCGTGACTTCAAAGGATGTGATACTCACTATCATCGGAGATCTCACTGCAGCAGGAGCTACATACAAGTCCATGGAATTTTCGGGAGATACCTTTGATGCCATGTCCGTTTCCGAGAGACTCACCATGGCAAACATGACCATCGAAGCCGGAGCTAAATGCGGACTTTTCTATGCAGATGAGAAGACCGCAGAGTTTTCGGGAGTTCCCTGTGATGAAGCACACGGATGCTTCAAGGATGAGGGAGACGGAGACTACGTTCAGGTTCTGAACTATAAGGCGGAGGACTTTGTGCCGGTAGCGGCCTGCCCTTCTCAGGTAGACAAGATAAGGCCGATTTCGGAGCTTAAAGATATAAAGATCGATCAGGTGTTTATCGGTTCCTGCACAAATGGTCGTCTCGAGGATCTGAGAGCAGCGGCAGAGATACTTAAGGGTAAGCATGTGGCACCATATGTGAAGCTCATCATCACGCCTGCAAGCCGCTCCATCTATATAAAAGCTGTGCAGGAAGGCCTCATGAAAATCTTCAATGATGCCGGTGCCATCATCATGAATCCGGGCTGCGGTCTCTGCTGCGGACGTTCCGGAGGAATCCTCACAGATGGTGAAACCGTAGTCGCCACCAATAACAGAAACTTCTTAGGCCGTATGGGTACCAATAAGGTCAATATCTATCTTGCATCACCTGTGACTGCCGCACACAGCGCGGTTAAAGGATACGTGACAAATGGGTGATGTTTTCGAAAGGTTAGTTTTGTTTCCTGAGTTTAGTTTCCTGGAAAAAATCTTTGTTTGACGATTTAGCCGCCGCACGCTCGTGACTTTAGTCGTGAGTAAGGCGGCTTTTTTAATTTTTCAGTCAGAAAACCCATGACTTTAGGTTGTTGGATGAATGGCTTCACCTTTAGCAATGTCCTTACACTGTCGCTTAATTGAGGGACATATGAAATTATGCTACTATAAACTATAGACGTTAGATAAGCTATATGGTAGTGACGAGAAGAGGTGTATCGCATGTTAAAGACTGTCGGACTTGGCATACAGGATTATGAAAAGGTTATAGAGCAAAATAACTTCTATATTGACAAAACAAACTTTATTCCTGAGTGGTGGAGAAGCAACGATGATATCACCTTGATCACTCGTCCTCGCCGTTTCGGAAAAACTCTGATGCTAAGCACTGTCGAGAAGTTCTTTTCAATAAGGCAGGGAAATAATGAGGAGCTTTTTAAAGGGCTGAATGTATCAAAAGATACTGAGATGATGAAAGAGTGCGGCAAATGGCCGGTGCTCTTTGTTTCCTTTGCGGCAATAAAGGCCGATAATTTCAAAGATGCTGTAACTCAGTTTGTACAGACATTTATGGATCTGAAAATAAATCTATCTTTTTTAAAGGATAGTCTGTCAGATGATGAGCTTGAATTTTGGAACGATATCAATCTTAAAATGGATGCATCTGTAGCAGTCAAATGTTTAAACATTTTTTCTTCCTTGCTCAGAGGGTATTATGGAGAAAAAGTCATTATCCTGATCGATGAATATGATACTCCGATGCAGGAGGCATATGTAAATGGATACTGGGATGAAATCACCGGATTCATGCGGAATATGTTTAATGCGACATTAAAAACAAATCCGAACCTACAAAAGGCACTTTTGACCGGTATCACCAGAGTCAGTCGTGAGTCGCTGTTTTCTGATCTCAACAATTTAAAGATCGTAACTATTTCTTCCGACAATTATGCGGACTCTTTTGGGTTTACTGAGAAGGAAGTATTTGAAGCTCTTGATGCATACGGGTACGGCTCCGAAAAGGAGAAGGTAAAAGAGTGGTACGATGGATTCAAATTTGGAGATATGGATGGAATATATAATCCATGGTCCATCATCTCATTTCTGCAGACGGGTAAATATGAGCCATACTGGGCCAATACAAGTTCCAATGCTTTGGTTTCGAAACTTGTGAGAGAAGGCAGCGTTGAGATTAAGCAGTCCTTTGAAGAGCTTTTAAATGGTGGAAGCGTAAAATCGGAGATAGATGAGCAGCTTGTTTTCGGAGAAATGGACGGAAATGAAAAAGCTGTATGGAGCCTTTTGTTTGCAAGCGGATATCTGAAAGCCGTATCCTTGACTGATAAAGACGGGATAATGGAGTACGAGCTTAAACTGACAAATTATGAAGTTGCAGTAAGCTTCAGCATTCTTGTAAAAAGATGGTTTGAAAATACCGGAGGATATTACAGTTATTTCGTAAAAGCTCTCCTTGAAGGAAACATTGACGACATGATGGATACTCTGTCGGAAATCTGTGAAAGTATGATCAGTACTTTTGACGGAAGCGGCAAGGCGGCTCCTGAAAATTTCTATCATGGACTTGTGATAGGACTTCTGGTGGAACTGCGCGGCAGATATGAGATAAAGTCAAATCGTGAAAGCGGCCTGGGACGATATGATGTGATGCTCCGCCCGAAGGACAAAAAGGATAATGCTGTCATCATCGAGTTCAAGGCCAAGCGCAGGAGTGAGAAGGGCAAGACCCTTGACGAGCTTTGCGATATGGCGCTTCAACAGATCGAAGACAAGAAATATGAGGCTGAACTTCTGGAAGCGGGATTCGAAAAAGAGAAGATAATAAAGCTTGCCTTTGCGTTTGAAGGGAAAGAGCTTCTGATAAAACGTAGTTAAAACTATGACATTTAATTTATGGAAATAAAAAAACATAAAAACAGACAGGTTTGAGAAATCAACATTCTCAGTCGTGTCTGTTTTTGGCTTTATATTTTCAACTTCAGCTGCTTTATAACTGACCGGAGATATGCTTCAGTCAGAGCTTCGTCATCAAACAGCTCCGGAGAGAACTGAGTGTAAGAGAGTTTGTCCTTGTACTCCCTGAAAAGAACAGGAGAGAATACAGGCTCCGGTTCCGGAAGAAACAATCCGGATACTCTTTGGTAGCAGGTTTTGGCAGTGGCTTTTTTTCTGAATTTTCTGTCGACGAACTCTGCAACGGACTTGTGGATTGCCTTGTCTTCCATAGGAAGGTAATAGTAGTCCTTGTAGTCGGAATAATAATATTTAAGCTCACCTTCATAGAGATCAGCGCAAAGGTTTATTTCGTGACCTGTCAGGTTTAAGAACCAGTTATCAAGCTTCAGGTCAACAGGTACGGGTACTGAAATGAGTGACATATCCGGGGCGCCATGACTACCTGAAAGCTTCCGGAAACAATTGTATCTCAGACTCAGAACCTTCCTGTTTTCTGTTGGATGCTTTACAAGCTCCTGTGCCTCTGGTGAAAAGCTTCCATTTAAAGCATAAATATAGTTTAGTATAGGAAGGATATTTGGCATATTTTCGATGTCTTCAAAGTTATGAAGCAGGAGACAATCGAGCTTATCCTGAGACCGATCCTCCTGCCACTGAAAGTAGACATTGATAAGGTCACCACCGGAAAATCGGTCTTCACGATAAATACCTAAAAACTTTTCACAAGTCTTAAGCTTCAGATTCTCAAGTCCCAGAAGCTTCTTCAGTGGACGGATTTTCTTCAAAATGTCATAGCTTTCAACCTTGTCAAAGGAGTAGGGCAGACCATATTGCTCTACCATATGTGCAAGAAAAGGAATGTCAAAACCGTCGCCATTGAAAGATATCAGAACCTTTTTTGAGGACAGCAGAGTAAAGAAGCTTTCAAGGACTACAGTTTCGTCGCTTACATCCTCACAGAAATACTGAATCAGCTTCCAACCGTCATCATATGTAAGAAGTCCTATCAGATAGAGTCCCGATTTCCAGGATGAAAGTCCGGTTGTTTCAATGTCAAAAAACATGATGTCCGATGGATCGGCAATCAGCGACATATCAAAAGTAGTATTAAGTTCAATGTTTTTTTCTACACGTATCAAAGTGATCCTTTCCCTCAACATAACAAGTTCCGTCGGGTTTACTGACTTTTATCGGTATATACACGGCTATACTTTTCAAACTTAGTGTTTTAATGCATAGAGTCTAACATATATCTATAGCGTTTAGCAAACATTTGTGCTATTATTTTCATGGTTATGCTTAGAGGCTGACTTTTTCTATGGGATTATGGCAGAATTTGTAATAGTGATTTTCCAGATTCCTTAATAGTAAGTCATAGCCTCAACGTAGGGAGAGATATAGATGATCAGTTTTATACATGGAGAACTCGCGGAAGTTCAGGACGGGATGATAGTTGTGGAAGCGTCAGGAGTCGGCTACGGTATCAGAGTACCGGCTACACTTATCGGGAAGCTTCCGTCCATAGGCGAGGAAGTTAAGATATATACATATTTTTCTGTCACTCAGAACGGTGTTGATCTGTGTGGCTTCTGGACGCCGGGCGACAGAGAGATGTTTACCATGCTCCTCAGTGTCAGCGGTGTGGGTCCAAAGGCTGCCCTCGGTATACTTAGTGCTTTGACACCGGACGATCTCCGTATGGCTATAGTCACGGGAGACAGCAAGGCTATCTCCAGAGCTCCGGGCGTTGGAAGCAAGACGGCGCAGCGCATAGTTCTTGACTTAAAAGACAAGCTTGATGCCACAGAGGTATTCAGCAGTGCTCTGGATCATGGAGCGGAGAACAGTGGCGCAGCATCAATTGGAGGCGCAGCAGTTTCCCACAGTGCTGCCAAAGAAGCGATTGAGGCATTGGTGGCTCTCGGCTATTCTGAGATGGAAGCCGGCAAGGCTGTTAAGAAGGTTGAGATAACGAAGGACATGACAGTAGATCAGATATTGAAACTCAGTCTCAAAAATCTCAGTTTCCTGTAATCCTAGAAACATTTTTTGCTGAGCATTCATATTTCCGTTTTCAGGCACATATCTTAGAGGGTTATAATTACAGTGAGAGTTAAGTTTTATAGGGTTAACTGTGATTGTAACATGTAAAAGATCATTAGGTACTGAATAGAAAAGCATATTTATAAGGGAAACAGTCAAAAACTAAAAAGGAATTTTTTGATAGATGGAACGTCGAGTTATTAACACAGATGAAACAGTAGAAGACAAACAGTTGGCCCCGAAGATCAGGCCACAGTCCCTGGACTCATATATTGGACAGTCCAAGCTTAAGGAGATGATGAAGGTCTATATCGCCGCAGCCAAGAATCGTGGCGAGTCTTTGGACCATTGCCTCTTTTACGGACCTCCGGGACTTGGAAAAACTACTATTTCCAACATTATCGCCAATGAACTTGGAGTCAATATAAAGGTCACTTCCGGTCCGGCCATCGAAAAGCCGGGAGAGATTGCGGCGATACTGAACGGACTTTCGGAAGGTGACGTGCTTTTTGTGGATGAGATACACAGACTCAATCGTCAGGTCGAAGAGGTACTGTATCCTGCCATGGAGGATTTCGCCATAGATATCATGCTCGGTAAGGATGCAACAGCAAGATCCATAAGGCTGGATCTGCCTCACTTCACTTTGATTGGTGCTACCACGAGAGCTGGTCTCCTTTCTGCGCCTTTGAGAGACAGATTCGGTATCATTTCCAAGCTGGAGTTTTATAATAAGGATGAACTTAAACAGATAGTGCTTCGTTCTGCAGGAGTTTTGGATGTTGAGATAGATGATGAGGGTGCTGAGCGTATAGCATTGAGATCCAGAGGAACACCTAGACTTGCAAACCGTCTTCTCAAGAGAGTAAGAGATTTTGCGGATGTAAAGTACGGCGGTCGTATCACGAGAGAAGCTGCAGATATGGCCCTTGATATACTGGATGTCGATAAGCTGGGCCTGGATCAGAATGACAGAACCTATCTTTTGACAATTATCGAGAAGTTTAACGGAGGACCTGTGGGAGTTGAAACCCTGGCAGCAGCTCTCGGTGAGGACAGCGGAACCATAGAGGATGTATATGAACCGTATCTTCTGATGAACGGACTCATTAACAGGACACCGAGAGGACGTGTTGCCACTCAAAATGCCTACAGGCATCTCGGGATTCCGCATCAGGAAACACTTGATTTATGACAGGTCAGCTGAGGTTTAGAAGCTATAAATCAATTAAGGAGAGATGATATGGCATTTTCAGATTGATTCAAATGTTTCGTTAAAGTGTGGTACAATAAATTTGACAAATCTCCGGTTGTGTAGTAATATTCGGTGTATTTTTGACGAAGTCTCTGATAGACAGAGATTTCGGACTTCTATAGAAACTATGATATATGAGCCGGATGTATCCGGATAATGATAACATTTGATAAAACATTGGCATGATGCTTGTCAGGAAAGAATAGAGAGTAAACCTATGGCAGAAAAGAAAACAGTAGAAGTAGTTATAGACGGAAAGATTTATCAGCTTTCGGGCAATGCTACCGAAGGATATATGCATGAGGTTGCAAGTTATCTCAATCAGAAGATTCTGGATTTCAAGAGACAGATATCCAATTACAATAAGCTTGATGATAATCTGAAGGCTTTATTGCTGGAAATCAATATCTGTGACGATCTTTTCCGCGAGCAGGATAAAACCCGTAAGTTTGAGAGAGACAAGGATGAGGCTGAGCGTGAGAGCTACAGTGCTAAGCATGATCTGGTAAACATGCAGGTCAAGCTGGAGACAACATTAAAAGAGCTTGAGAATACTCAGAAACGTCTTGCAGAGGCTGAAACCAAACTGGCGGCAAGGAATGCGAGAGACAGAGCACTTTCTGAAGAGGAGAATGTTACTTCCATATCTTCGGGAACAAGGAAAAAGAACTGATTTTTATGAAGATTGTTAGAGATAAGCGCGTAGAGTTGCTGGCACCGGCGGGGTCATTTAAATCTGTTGTTGCAGCGGTCAATGCAGGAGCCGATGCCATATATATGGGTGGCAGAAAGTTCGGCGCCCGCGCCTACGCGGATTCAGCAAAGGCCGAGGAGGAAGATATGGTGATGGAGGCCATCCGTTACTGTCATCTCTTCTCGGTAAAATTATATATGACGGTAAATATACTCTTTAAGGACATGGAACTTAAAGAGCTTTTTTCGTACATAAAACCATATTATGAAGCCGGTGTGGATGGACTGATCATGCAGGATCTCGGCGCAGTTAAAAAAATCCATGAGATGTTTCCGGGACTTGAGGTACATGCAAGTACGCAGGATACCATTTCAAGTGTTAATGGCGCCCGCATGGCACAGAAATTCGGAATGACAAGGGCAGTTTGCAGCAGAGAACTGAGTCTGTCTGAAATCAGGCGTATCCATGAAGAGACAGGTATGGAGCTTGAGGTGTTCTGCCATGGTGCCATGTGCTACAGCTTTTCGGGAGCGTGTTTTATGTCATCACTTCTGGGCGGAAGGTCAGGAAACCGAGGCCGGTGTGCCGGCACCTGCCGCTTGTGTTATGAGGCGATAAACCGAGGTGAGACAGCATTAGATGGTGACGGGGCAAGATTAAAATCCGGGAAGCAGTCAGAAACCCACAAAAAGGGATATCTTCTCAGCATGAAGGATATGCAGACCATAGATCTTTTACCTGAACTTATACAGGCAGGAGCTTACAGCTTCAAGATCGAGGGCCGCATGAAATCTCCGATATATACAGCGGGAGTTGTAAGTGTGTATAGGAAGTATCTCGATCTTGCCATAAAGTATATAGACGGAGAAATCGACAGGTACAGTGTTTTGCCGAAGGATGTGAAGATCCTGAGAGAGGTATTTGACCGTGGCGGAGTTACAAGCTATCTCAAGAAGCATAATGGTGCTGATATGATAGCTATAGAGGAGAAAAAGTTCCGTGAGGTGGATAAGGAGGTTCTTTCTTATATTGAATCAGAGTTCATCCTTAAGAACCGGACTATTTCATTGGATGCTGACATGACTATAAGTGTAGGATCACCTGCGGTACTTATACTGAGCGATGCTTCCGGCAGGATGGTCACAGCTGTTTCGGATGAGCAGGTGGCTTTTGCAGAGAGTCATCCGGTTACAGCTCAAGATGTGGAAGCGAGACTCAGGAAAACAGGAGGGACTGCATTTACTCTGGACAAAGTAAATGTACATATAGAGGGTAATGCTTTTTATCCGGTGGGTAAGCTCAACCAATTGAGACGTACAGCACTGGATATGTATGAAGAGGAGATATTAAGTGGCTCGGAGAGACAACTCACGACAGCAGAATAAAGGAAAATCGGATCAGAAAAGTGTAAAAGCTCGTAATTCAGGTGCAGGCAGATCTGGTACCGCTAAAGAAACTAGAGAAGCAATAACCTACGGAACCTCTGCGGAGGATTGGAAATCACAGGTTTCTGTGTCTGTAGAAACAGACGCCCAGTTAAAAGCTGTGCTTTCGGTCAATGCTGTAAAGTGCATATATGTGGATGAAGCCTGTTTCGGATTTTCCAGAAATGCAAATGCTTCCGAAGCCGGAAAAGCAAAAGATAAAAAGGAGGCTGAGGCAGAGGCATTTGCAGAAATCATAAGAGGGATACATGGTGCAGGAAAAATTGCGGGACTCAGACTCAGACGTATCGAGAGAGATACGGATCCATGTCTTGATTCACTGGAACTGGTACAGAGACTTATGGATAAGGACTCTGCTCCGGATGTAATTCTCATCAGAAGTTATGACGAGGCGATGATGCTTTCCGAACTTGAGACTTCAGAAAGTGGTAATAAAGGTTTAAGCCACATAAAGAAGGTCTTCGACTATACTTGTTATGGCTACAACACGGAAGCTGTGTCTATGCTGCTGGAACTTGGGGCGGAGAAGCTTACATATCCTATAGAGCTTACATACAGAGAGTGTGTTAATCTCAGGCATGCCCTGAGGAACCGGGAGGACCGCATGGCACAGATACCATATGATGTGCTGGTTTACGGACATCTGCCTATGATGGTGAGTGCCAATTGCATACAGAGAACTTCAGACAGATGCGATCATAGAAACCGCATTCTCAAGCTGAGAGATCGTATGCAGAAGGATATGCCTGTAAGGTGCTACTGCAAGTACTGCTATAATCAGATTTTCAATGCAGAGCCATTGGTTCTTTACGATTGTGAGAGCGAGATATATCAGCTTGATCCGGAATATGTGAGATATGATTTTACGGTAGAAACGGGCAGAGAAGTACTTTCAGTGCTTTCGGGAGCCATACCTAAAAATATCACAAGAGGACATTTCAGACATGGCATCGAGTGATCATACATAATGACCATTAGGGCGGGTACATGAATATACACTACACCAGGTTACGGATAGCCTTCCGGGCATGATAGTATATTGATTTATGATATGCTCGTGATGACATGATTCAGAGATACAGCATGAAAGTTTAATATGATCAATTTATACATTACAGCTACAAAATATATTCAGTTACTGTTGATAGTTCTGTATACATATTGCAATTTCAGATTTTTATCAATACCGGATCAGGATGATGCGAATCCGCTGTGCGACTGGCAGCTTCGCATCATTTTGCTGGTCCATTTTCTGATGAATCTCACCATTTATCTAAAGACCGGAAGCGTGGAAGTCATAGTTTTTTATGGGATTCAGCTGATATTTTTTCTGGCATATACATTTTTATCCACATATTTGTATCGGAATATCAATCGATTGCTTTTAAACAACACTGTTTTCTTTTTGGCCTACGGTATGATCATACTTGAGAGACTTGATATGAGTAAGGCTATAAAACAGTTTGCAATCATAGTGGGTTCGGCTGTCATCTCCCTTGCCGTTCCGTATATCATAGACAGGGTCTGGGATCTTGTGAGATGGAGATACATATTTGCTGCCATAGGTATAATACTGCAGGGGATAGTTCTCATTATCGGTGCCACCAGCTATGGGGCGAAAATGTCTATCTCCATAGCGGGCTTCACCTTTCAGGCATCTGAGATAGTGAAGATTACCTTTGTTCTCGCTACCGCCGGCATGCTGAGTTATGCTGAAGATTTTAAGGATATCTGTGTTACTTCACTGGTGGCGGCAGTTCATATGCTGATTCTCGTTCTGTGCAAGGATCTGGGAGCAGCTCTGATATTTTTCATTGCGTATCTTGTGATGCTTTTCATATCCACAAACAATTTTATGTATCTGTTTCTTGGCAATGTTTCCATGTGTCTTGCAGCGGTCTTTTCCTATTTTTCTTTCAGTCATGTGCGTACCAGAGTATTTGCATGGATGGACCCGTGGGCGGATATGGACAATAAGGGTTATCAGATAACACAGTCACTTTTTGCTATCGGAACCGGAGGCTTTGTAGGTCTCGGTCTATATCAGGGCTTGCCCAATAAGATTCCTATCGTCGAAAAAGACTTCATCATATCTGCGATATCAGAAGAGATGGGAGCATTAACAGCCATCTGTATAGTTCTGGTATGCCTGGGATGCTTTATGCAGATGATGCTTATAGCAACTTATATGGAATCTGCTTTCTATAAGTATGTATCAGTTGGGCTTGCTATCGAGTATATAGTACAGGTGTTTCTCACTATCGGAGGTTCAATCAAGTTTATCCCGTCAACCGGTGTGACGCTGCCCTTTGTAAGCTACGGCGGATCGTCACTTGTGTCTGCATTCATCGTATTTGCCATAATTCAGGCGCTCTATATCATACAGGGTAATGAGGATGAAGCAGATGAAATCGAGGTGTTGGAGCGGCGTGCGGCAGGAAGGCCCGACAGACTTTCGTATGATGAGCCACTGAATGAGGATTCGGGATACGATGATACAGATTATATTGACTCTGATTATGACATGGAAGATATAGAAGATGATCCTCATTATAAAAGTGAGAAGGTTTCTGCAGAGGATCTTGGATTTTGACTTTCCGGAGAATTGAGTTGAAGGTGATGCCAGATGTCAAATAAAAACTCTCGTTTACATATGAGAAAATCAAATAAAAATATCATAGGGTGCATATACTTTTTTGCATTTCTGTTTTTGGCCATGATCGGATATATGGTTTATTTCATCGGTTGGCGTTCAGATGATCTGATGGGAAATTCCTACAATCCCCGAATGGAAGTATTCAACAACAGATTTGTAAGGGGGGCTATCATATCATCAGACGGTCAGGTGCTTGCCAGAACTGAGGTTACTGATACGCGTAAAAACAAAGACGGATCGGACAACCCCGATGGTACATATACAGAGACAAGACAGTATCCTTTCGGCAGAGTATTTGCCCAATCTGTCGGATACTCCACCAAGGGTAAGACCGGTATCGAGGCATTGGCCAATTTTTATCTCATGGAATCAAACTCAAACCCTGTGATTCAGGTGGCCAATGAAATTACTGAGAAAAAGAGCCTCGGAGATAATGTCATCGTAAGCCTTGACGCCGGACTGCAGCAGGTAGCTTACGAAGCTTTGGGGGAGCATAACGGTGCAGTTATAGCGGTGAACCCCAAAACAGGAGAGGTCCTCGCCATGGCCTCAAAGCCGAGCTTTGATCCCAATACGATAGTTACGGATTGGGACAGCATAGTCAATGATTCGTCATCAGCAGGTCCGCTTCTGAACAGATGCACACAGGGACTATATGCTCCGGGCTCAACATTTAAGATTGTTATGGCGCTTGAGTATATACGTGAGCATCCTGATGATTATCAGAATTTTGCCTTCAATTGTGATGGGAAGTACCGGGATCCGGCAGATGATGATTATGTAGTGCACTGCTACAGCGGTGAGGTTCATGGTGCAGAAGACCTGCACACTGCATTTGCCTACTCCTGTAATTCAGCATTTGCCAAGATCGGGACACTTGTTGATAAGAAGAAACTTATGGAAACAGCAGATCAGCTTTTGTTCAATCAGGAGCTTCCTATAGACATATCCTCCAGTAAGAGCAGATTTACAGTTACTGAGGATTCCGGTATATGGACTATGATGCAGACTGCTATCGGACAGGGAGAGACTATGATGAGCCCGCTGCATGAGGTCATCCTTGCATCGGCCATTGCCAACAAGGGTGTATTGGTTGAGCCTAAGTTACTTAAACAAGTGCAGTCCTCAGAGGGAAATGTTATCAAGGTTTTTGAGGATTCTGCAGAAAAGCAGCTGCTTACAGAGAAGGAAGCGAGTCTGCTTGGTTCCTTTATGAGGTCAGTAGTAACAGACGGAACCGCGTCAAAACTCAGGGATGCTGAATACGCGGCGGCAGGAAAAACAGGTTCTGCGGAAGTGAGCAAAAACGGTGAGACTATCACCAATGCCTGGTTCACAGGGTTTGCACCATACGATGGCCCGGAAATCGCAGTCTGCGTTGTGGTGGAAGAAGGAGAAACCGGAGGCCGAACAGCTGTACCTGTAGCAAGAGCTGTGTTTGATTATTGGTTGAATGAGAGATGAGTTTTGTATGAAATCCGCTATAGATAAGAAACTACTATTTAGCTTTGATGCAATAAAGGATGAGAGGGTGCGCCGCACTCTCGCTTCTTTTGTGTCGGCAATTTTGTTTTATTTATACTTCATAATGAGAAGGGAACTGAGTTTTCCTTTTGACGCAGGATATTACTGGAATGAAGCCGATCCGGTATTTGAACACGGATTTGATTTATTGTCATTCCCTGAAACTTTTCGCGGATATTTTCTGCCGGTGTTTTATGGGGGCATTAAAAAACTTGGAAGCAGTTTTGGAGATATGGGGGCATACTACCTGTTCTGGTTTGTGAGAGCAGGTTTTTACGGTACCTTTTTTTCTGTTGTTCTGCCGGGCATATTTCGTATCAAGAGGATCACTGGAAGGGTATGGATAGGTATCACCGGAAGTCTTTTGATGATATTTTATTTTATTGACGATATCCCGTTTCCTTTGACAGATACAGCTTCCTTTGCACTGTTCTCGATTTCTGTATATTTCGGACTTTGCTGGTGGGACAGCGGACGGCGGACTTTAGGAAGTGCCGGATTCGGGCTGCTGTCGGGTGTTGCTATGTACCTGGCCTATAACATACGTATACTTAACCTGTATGGCTTTCTGCTGTTAGCGGTTTATTATTTGGGCGCCATTGCGTTAAAAATGAAAAATAGTTTACCTGAGGACACCAAAAAAAGTTTTTTGCTTCGGAATTTTGGCTTCATAACAGGGCTTTTAGCGGGTATCCTGATTGCGGCAGCACCGCAAATGATTATCAATCATCATTATCGTGGAACCTTTACTCCCAGGGTTCTGTACGAACAAATTGAGAACTATGAAGGAACACAGGAACTGTTTGAACTGCAGTCGGGTATAGAGAGATACAAATATGATACTTATATAGGTACTGACATGGAGTATCCATATCCGGGGATTGCCTATCAGGATAAAGCAGGAACGTATCTGCTTGAGAGAGTTGAGGGAGAGTTTTCGATATCTAAACTGGTGTATATGTTTTTGCATTACCCGGTTGATATGATGGGTGTATACGGCAGAAATCTCTTTTCTCTTATGACGATTACTACAGGAGATTACATACGCTATTTTTATGATAATCATAGTGTCCGTTTTATGCTTGTGGTAGCCATGTGGATCATGACTGCGCTTGTGGTGTTTGTCAGCTGGCCAAAGCTTTTTGGGACGTTTTTGAGAAACTTTTATATAGTAGCGCTGGTGATTCCGGCTGTTTTGGAAGTTTCTGATGCTCCGGAGATCAGGTTCTTTTATCCGGTATATTACTGTATGTTTTCTGTGCTTTGTTATGCAGGTGATCTCGGAAAGACATGGAATTTTGTGAAGGAACATTTTTTCTATGTATTTTTGGGCAGTGCATTTGTGACGGTTTTGTGGGCAGGAGTTTACGGAAATGTCCTTATGGAGAATGGGGCCGGTCTACCGGCACTGATAGGTGACAGACGTGCAGTTTTTAGTGAAAAGGTACTCTATGAGAGGGACACAGAACTGAACTTTGGCGTTGATGGTAACGGATACGTGTTTATCGGAAATGTTGAAGACGGAGCACATGAGCACAATACAGTCTACCAGGTATCCTATAGTTCTGTGAGCGAACCGGCTGAGTTTTATCCGGTTTTGGCATCATACGATATGTCGGAGGTACATGGGATAACTATGCAGTACAATCCTGATACTAAGAGGTGGGAAGGCTGTATAGCACCGGAACAGGATATGGATGTTTCGCAATTTCTTCTTATGTATAATGTCAAAAGTGATTGTGTTATATATGATTTTAAAGTCTCGAGTATCAAAGATGAGGTATGAGATATGTGCAATAAAAGTCTGACGATAATAGTCCCTTGCTTCAATGAGGAGGAAGCAATTGGTGTATTTTATCAGGAGGTGACAAAAGTTCTTTGTGGACTTCCATATGATTACACGATTTTGTTTGTTAATGACGGTTCAAAGGATGGGACATTAGCTTTCATGAAACAATTGGCACAGCAGGATGAACATGTAAAATATCTGTCTTTTTCCAGAAACTTTGGAAAAGAAGCTGCGATGTATGCCGGCTTCTGCAATGCGCATTCCGATTACACAGCTGTTATGGATGTTGATCTGCAGGATCCGCCTGAGTGCCTGCCGGAAATGCTTAAGGTTCTGGAGAGTGGAGAATATGACTCCGTTGCCGCACGTCGGGGGGATAGAAAGGGTGAACCGCCTGTCCGCAGCTTTTTTTCAGATATGTTCTATAAAATTATAAACCGTTTTTCTGATGCAGACATCATGCCCGGTGCCAGAGATTTCAGATTGATGAAACGGGATATGGTTGATGCCGTTTTGAGCATGTGTGAGTACAATCGTTTTTCTAAGGGCATTTTTGGCTGGATCGGATTCAGAACGTATTGGATGATTTATGAAAATCATGAAAGATCTGCCGGTAAATCAAAGTGGAATTTTTGGAAGCTTATGAAGTATGCATTGGAGGGAATAATAAATTTTTCCCAGGCTCCACTAAGCTTTGTATCAGGCTGTGGACTTTTTATAACAGTAGTATCCTTTGTTATGCTGATTTTTATAATTGTCCGGAGATTACTTTTTGGTGACCCGGTAGCCGGATGGGCATCAACGGTCTGTGTAGTGATATTTATAGGAGGTATTCAGCTCTTATGTCTTGGAGTAATCGGACAATACATTTCAAAGATGTATCTCGAAATTAAAAATCGGCCGCACTTTATCATTTCTGATACCAACGCAAAAGATGTAATTAAGATCAAGTGACAAAGTCTCACTTTGCAGGCACAGAGTAATTATAAAAACTATTAAAAATATTGATTTGTTTGCAAAATAAAAGTATCATTTACTGCGGAATAAGTTTCAGTGAAGTTTTTTAGGTGGTATAGAAGGAGTTCATAAGAATGAATGTCTTTAAATTTGCGGTTTCGGTAGCTTCGATTTGTTTATGCATAAGTATTCAGGGTAGAGCTGACACTCAGTTTCAGGTCACACCGCAGGATGATATTCAAAGTATCATAGATAACTGTGGAGACAGTGAATCAAATAAGGTGACTATTTATATGTCTCCCGGAAAGTATGGTAAGTTTTCTGCCAGGTCCAACATAGATAAAGCCGAGAGATATATAAGCCTTATTGGACATGGAGATGTTACGGTGGAAAGTGATTCCGGATACTATAGTTCACCTGCTGCTGAACTTAGGCTTCATGGTATAGTTCAGAATATACAGTTTATAGCATCTCATCCGGAAAATGTAGTAGAGCCTAATGATAAGGGGGCATATGCAGTTCATGCGGACTACGGTTCGATGCATATGGTTTTTAATGAGTGTAAATTTATTTCATATCAGACAGCAGGTGTTGGGATGGGGATGACGTATGACAGTGAAGTTACCTTCAACAACTGCCGATTTGAAAACAGAGGAACACAGGCTTTTGGCACCGGATGGAATCTGGGTGCACTATTTGTTCATTCTTCAGAAGATTATGCAAATGTTGACGGCGCAAAGCTCAACATAAATAAATGTACTTTTTACTCACCGGAAGGTTCAATGGTGATAAAAGAACCAAATGGAAATGATATAGAAGTGAATGTGACGG
Source organism: Oribacterium sp. UBA4274 (assembly GCA_002396005.1). Taxonomy (GTDB): domain Bacteria; phylum Bacillota; class Clostridia; order Lachnospirales; family Lachnospiraceae; genus Oribacterium. Next base: position 57,197 of record DGVW01000052.1, on the reverse strand, counting down.
AAGCGTAGTTTCATGTCAAAAGCGACATATATTGACAAAGGGGTTATAATGGGGCTTTGGTAGTTATGCCATGACAGACTTTTTTACATCAGGAGGTAAGGCAAAGAGTGAAGAGATTATTGTCTTATATTAGAGACTATAAAGTTAAAGCGATTCTGGCACCCCTTTTCAAGTGTCTTGAGGCATGTTTTGAATTGTTCGTGCCGCTTGTTATATCCAGCATGATAGATATTGGTATACGTAATAACGATATGGGATATGTGATCAGGATGGGACTGATGCTTATATTGCTTTCGGCGGTAGGACTTGCAAGTTCACTGACAGCACAGTATTTCGCGGCTAAAGTGGCTATCCATACCGGAAAGGGTCTGAGAAATGACCTTTTCAAACACATAAATTCCCTTTCCTATAAGGATATAGATGCCCTTGGCACAAGTACACTGATAACCAGAATGACCTCAGATATCAATGCTGTTGAAAGCGGCGTAAACATGGTTCTCAGACTTTTCATGAGGTCTCCGTTTATCGTTTTCGGAGCCATGATCATGGCCTTTACCATCAATGTTAAGGCAGGCGTCATTTTTGCAGTTACGATCACAGTCCTGTTTCTGGTTGTTTTTGGAATCATACTTACTACTTCACCGATGTACAAAAACAATCAGACACAGCTTGATAAGATCATGAAGACCACAAGAGAAAATCTTCTGGGCGTAAGAGTGGTTCGTGCCTTTAATCGTCAGCAGTCGGAAATCGAACAGTTCAGGAGAGAAAACGATAGACTTACGGAGATGCAGGTAAGTGTCGGACGTATATCAGCACTTCTGAATCCTGTAACATACGTTATCATCAATCTTTCAATAGTTTACCTTATATACAGAGGCGCCAATTTCGTATTCGCCGGCGCCATCACTCAGGGAGCACTTGTCGCTCTTGTAAACTATATGTCCCAGATACTTGTAGAGCTTATAAAACTTGCAAACCTTGTTGTTCAGGTAACACGCGCCATGGCAAGTATGAACCGTATAGACGGAGTCTTCAGCGTAAAGCCGAGTGTTGTGGAGTCGGCTGATGTTTCTCTTGAAACAGCTCTCACTCAAAACGCAAATAGCAGTATCGGAAATGCGCCAAAGGTATCTTTCAGAAATGTCAGCTTCTCATACACAGAGGGATCAGAACCGGCATTAAGTTCTATAACATTTGATGTTTCTCGTGGCGAAACCATAGGTGTCATCGGAGGAACCGGTTCAGGTAAGACGACGCTGATAAACCTCATACCGAGATTTTATGACGTGACCAGTGGTGAGATAGATATCGATGGAAAACCGGTAAAGAGTTATGCACTTTCTGAACTCAGGAAGAAAATCGGAATCGTCCCTCAGAGAAGTGTGCTTTTCCGTGGAACTCTGAGAGAGAATATGCAATGGGGCAAGGAGGATGCCACTGATGAAGAAATCATTGCTGCATTAAAAACAGCTCAGGCTTATGATTTTGTTAAACAAAAGGGAGTAGGTCTCAGGCTCAAAGTAGAGCAGGAAGGCAGAAACTTTTCAGGAGGTCAGAAGCAGAGACTTGCAATCGCAAGAGCCATAGTTCGTAATCCGGAGATCCTGATACTTGACGATTCGGCATCAGCCCTTGATTTTGCAACAGATGCAGCCCTCCGCAGCGCTATAAAGCGTGACACTGAAAACATGACTGTATTCATCATATCCCAGAGAGTATCAACAGTCCGCAACTCAGACAAGATTATAGTTCTGGATGATGGTAATATTGCCGGCATAGGCACTCATGATGAACTCTACAGAAACTGCGAGGTTTACAGAGAGATATGTCTGTCACAGCTTAAAAAAGATGAGGCTGCAGGAAAGGAGGCAGACTGATGGCAAAGAAACCAAGAAAGATGACGGCTGAAGATCGTCGTACCATAGAACGAATTATGAGGTATATAAAAAAGTACATCCATCTGGTTGTTCTTTCCATCATATTTGCTGCAATTACAGTAGTTCTGACCCTCTATATACCGGTTCTTACAGGTGATGCTGTAGACACTATCGTAGGCAAGGGAGAGGTTGACTGGATCCATCTCTTCGGAACCCTGAAACTAATGTGCATCCTCATCGTCCTGACAGCCCTTTCACAATGGCTCATGAATCACATAAACAATGTCGTCACCTTCAGGGTTGTGGAAGATATCAGGACCAAGGCATTCAACCATATCGAAGTTCTGCCGGTAAGTTATCTGGATAAGCATCCGGCAGGTGATCTGACGAGCCGTATAATTGCAGATATCGATCAGTTCTCACAGGGGCTTCTCATGGGATTTACCCAGCTTTTTACAGGTGTGCTCACTATACTCGGGACATTGGCATTTATGTTTTCTATCGAACCCAGGATAACTGTTCTTGTTATAGTATTGACCCCTTTAAGCTTTGTCGTTGCAAGTCTCATAGCCAAGACTACCTACAGCCTGTTCAGACGTCAGTCCGAGAGCAGAGGAGAGATAACTGCATTTACAGAGGAAATGCTCGGCAATTTAAAAGTTGTAAAAGCATTTTCTCATGAAGAGAAGGCAGAGGCCCAATTTGAAAGGATAAATGCCACTCTTTCGGAATATAGTTTCAAAGCTACCTTTGTGTCATCCCTTGTTAACCCTTCCACAAGATGTATAAACGCTATAGTTTATGCGGCGGTAGGAGTAAGTGGTGCAGTACTGGCGATTCACGCCCTTGTAACAGTTGGTGAGCTTGTGTCATTCCTTAGTTATGCGAATCAGTACACAAAACCCTTCAACGAGATATCCGGTGTTGTTACGGAGCTGCAGAATGCCATAGCATCAGCAACCCGGGTATTCGAGATTATCGATGAAAAACCTTTGGCTCCGGATGCAGAGGGAGCCGCTGTACTTGGAGCAGATGAGGAGCTTGAAGGTAAAGTTGATATCGAGCACCTGTGGTTCTCCTACGATAAGAGTAAGGAACTTCTCACGGACATAAACATTCACGTAAAACCGGGTGAAACTGTGGCTATAGTTGGACCTACAGGCTGCGGAAAATCTACCCTTATCAATCTTCTCATGAGATTTTACGAGCCGGATAAAGGCTCAATCAGAGTCGATGGCCACGACAACCGCGAGGTCACAAGAGAGAGCCTGCGCAACAATTTCGGTATGGTACTGCAGGAGACGTGGCTGAAATCAACCACTATCCGCAGAAACATTTCCTACGGAAAACCTGATGCAACTATGGAAGAAGTTATCGCGGCTGCCAAAAAAGCTCACTGTGATGGATTTATCCGCCGACTGCCGCAGGGATATGATACAGTACTTTCGGAGGACGGTGGTTCACTCAGTCAGGGACAGAAGCAGCTTCTCTGTATTGCAAGGCTAATGCTCAGACTTCCGCCTATGCTCATCCTGGATGAGGCAACCTCGTCTATAGATACCAGAACAGAGCTTCATATACAGCAGGCATTTGATCAGATGATGGAAGGCAGAACCACCTTTATCGTTGCTCATCGTTTATCTACTATAAGAAATGCAGATCTGATACTGGTTTTGAAAGACGGTAATATCATAGAGCAGGGCAGACATGAGGAGCTTCTTGCCCGAGGAGGCTTCTACTCAACGCTTTACAACAGCCAGTTTGCTGCAAGCTGATGAGAGGAAAAGCAATGGAAAAGCTTAGAAGTTTTGTAAAATCACCGGTGAAATATATAGATAGGAACAGATATGCTCTATGGCTTTTATATCTGCCGGTTTACCTTGCTTATTTTGCTGTGCTGCAGCTCCGGAAGATTCCGGTTGAGGCGGTTCATATCATAGAAACTCCTATTGACAGGATGATTCCGACTATACCGGCATTTTTTATTCCCTATGGATTCTGGTGGGTGCTTTTTCCGGGAGCACTCTTGTACTTCCTCTTCTGGGGAAGCAGGCAGGATTTTCTGAAGCTCTGCTTTATTTTGTTCTCAGGGTATACCATCTGCATGGTGGTATATACACTGGTGCCTAATGGACTCAGGCTAAGAGAACCAATCGAGTCAACGGACATATTCTCAAGAGCCGTGTTATGGCTCAGATCCATAGACCCGCCGAGAAATGTCTGTCCAAGCATGCATGTGTCGAGTACAGTTGCCATCGATATAGTTGTCAGAGAGTGCCGCTATATAAAGACCGGATACAAAAATGCCGAAACCATAGTTGCAATCCTCATATGTCTTTCAACCATGCTCATAAAGCAGCATTCCATCATAGATGTTGCATTGGGCTGGGGCATGAGCGTAGTACTCTGGATGATATGGAGCTATCGAAATTTATTTTTGCAAATGTTGAATCACTGAAATCATAATGTTAAAATAGAGTCAGATGTATCGTGACTAAAAACAGAATCGGAAGAAGGTGACATTATGAGCATAAACTATGTGACAATTTCAAGAGAATACGGTTCCGGCGGTCGTGAGGTAGGTAAGAAACTTGCTGATAAACTTGGAATCCCTCTATATGATAAGGAAATAATCGAACAGACAGCATTTAAAACAGGTTTTGCTGAAGAATATGTTAAAAAGCAGGGTGAGTATGCTAATGCCAAGAACTGGATAGAGTATTCATTCTCTGCAAGAAACAGCTACGGCATGAGTCCGGAGGATTATCTCTGGTCAAAACAGCGTGAGGTCATACTTGAGCTGGTAGCTAAAGGCCCATGTGTTATAGTCGGACGTTGTGCAGACTATATCCTCGGTGACAGAAAAGATGTTTTAAATGTATTTATCCATGCAAGTCTTGAGCGCAGAAAAGACCGCATAACACGTATTTACAAGGATCCGGAGCATACAGATAAGATGCTTAAGGATATGGATAAAAAGCGTAAGTTCAATTATAGATATTACACCGAGCAGGAGTGGGGCAAATGCCAGAACTATGACCTGACTTTGGATGCAGGAACGCTCGGAGTGGATAATTGCGTTGACATCATTTACAACATCTGTAGGACCAAGGATGTCACAAAAAATCCTAAGGAAGATTAAATACAGGCGCTGCGTCATTTTAGGGGGATGAAAATACAGCGTATAGAAACCGGAGAATGTACGTGAACCGGTTCGATAGTAGGGGATAGATTATTATGAAAGAGCAGTTGGGTATCGCACAGATCGATGCACCGACTGCTCTTGACTTTTGTATACTATAAGGTGCAACATCATTAATTTTTTATAAAGTCATTGAAATGTTTTGCACAATCTATTAGTATAGTCGGGTTACGCAATTGACTTTGCCATAGGGCTTAGTATATATGCGGTACCCGGTCCTGTGTTTTCACAGGCATATTTTATAAGATGGAAGGAGTTTGAATGGACGTTATAAAGACACTATCAAAGTCCATAAGAGAGTTCAGGATTCCTGCGATGAAATCACCGGTTTTCGTTGTTCTTGAATCACTTATGGAAACAATCATTCCATTTGTCACAGCTAAGCTCATCAATGAGATAAAAGCTGGATGCGGTATGGATGTAATCACAAAATATGGCCTGGTGCTTATAGTACTTGCCATGCTTTCACTGTCGCTTGGTGTTATGGCAGGTAATGCCAGTGCAACGGCAGCTACCGGTTTTTCCAGAAACCTTCGTAAGGATATCTTCTATAGAATTCAGGATTTCTCGTTCGAGAACATTGACAGATTCCAGACCAGTTCACTGGTTACACGTATGACAACAGATATTCAGAATGTTCAGCTCGCATTTATGATGCTTATCCGTATTGGATTCAGGGCACCTGTTATGCTGATCTTTTCATTTACGACAGCATTTATCATGGGCGGAAGGATGGCATGGATTTTTGTTGCGGTTATCCCTATCCTTGCGATTGGACTCTTTTCAGTTATCAGGATGGTTATGCCGCTTTTCCGTGCGGTATTTAAAAAGTATGATGCCCTAAACGATTCTGTTCAGGAAAATGTTACAGGCATGCGCGTTGTGAAGTCATTTGTACGTGAAGAATACGAGAAGGAAAAGTTCGACAGAGCAGCAACAGATGTACAGAAGGATTTCACAAAGGCTGAAAGAATCCTCGCTATCAACAACCCACTCATGCAGTTCTGCCTGTATGTGGTTATGATCTTTGTACTGAGCTATGGATCATACACCATCATCACAACAAGAGGTGCGGATCTCGATGTAGGACAGTTCTCAGCACTGCTCACCTATAGTTTCCAGATACTCATATCTCTTATGATGCTCAGCATGATCTTTGTTATGGTCACTCTGGCAGCAGAGTCTTCGGAGCGTATCGCAGAGGTACTCAGAGAGGAGAGTACTCTCAGAAGTCCGGCAGATCCGGTTATGAGTGTTCAGGACGGTTCCATAGATTTTGACAATGTAAGTTTTAAATATTCCAAGACTGCGGAGAAATATGTTCTTTCAGATATCGATCTCCACATCAAGTCCGGAGAGACTATCGGTGTCATCGGTGGTACCGGTTCATCAAAGTCATCATTTATCCAGCTCATACCGAGACTTTATGATGTTACTGAAGGAACGGTCAGAGTCGGCGGCGTTGATGTAAAGGCCTATGACCTTAAGACACTTAGAGATCAGGTGTCTGTAGTTCTACAGAAAAATGTGCTTTTCTCAGGCACTATCAAGGAAAATCTTCGTTGGGGCAATCCTAAGGCCACAGATGAGGAGATCATCGAAGCATGTAAGCTTGCTCAGGCAGATGAGTTTGTAGAGAGATTTCCTAACAAGTATGACACATTGATCACTCAGGGAGGTACCAATGTCTCCGGCGGTCAGAAGCAGAGACTTTGTATTGCACGTTCGCTTCTCAAGAAACCAAAGGTGCTCATACTCGATGATTCAACCTCAGCAGTTGATACCAAGACAGATGCATTGATTCGTAAGGGCTTTAAGGAGTTTATTCCTGAGACAACAAAGATCATCATCGCACAGCGTGTTTCTTCCGTACAGGATGCAGATCGTATTCTCATCCTTGATGGCGGCAAGATTCAGGATATCGGAACTCACGAGGAGCTTCTCGGCAGAAATGAGACATATCAGGATCTCTATTACTCACAGAACAAAGTTACCGGTGAGCAGGCCACAGATGCAGCAAACAAGGGAGGTGAAAACTGATGAAAAGACCAAATGCACCAAGAGCACTTCCTAAAAAGGGTACAGCTTTGAGACTTATCAAGCTCTTATTCAAGTTTTATCCCCGTTTACTGCCATTTACCATCCTATGCATACTGATCAATGCCGTAGTCAGTGCCATACCGTCAGTGTTTCAGCAGAAGGTTATCGCACTTATCGAGGCCAACTGGCGTACCGGTGACTGGGACAAGGTATCAGGACAGATCATGGCAAGCGTTTTCACTCTTGCAGGACTCTATGTGATATCTCTTATTGCCGGTTTTGTCTATAATCAGTGCATGGCAATAATCACTCAGGGATCCCTCAAGAAACTTCGTGTACTTATGTTTGATGGCATGCAGGATCTGCCTATCAGATATTTTGACCAGCATGAGCACGGAGATATCATGTCATACTACACAAACGATGTAGATACATTGAGACAGCTTATCTCTGTTGCCATACCTCAGCTCCTGGTATCGGGAGTTACCATCATAACTATTTTCTCACTTATGATGTATTACAGCATCTGGCTTGCAATCGTTGTAGTTGGTGGTGTAACCATCATGACCAGAGTTGTTAAAAAGGTCGGAGGAGGCTCCAGCAAGTACTTCATGAAACAGCAGGGAGCTCTCGCCAAGACAGAGGGATTCATCGAAGAGATGATGAACGGTCAGAAGGTCATAAAGGTGTTTAACCATGAGACTCAGGCTGAAGAGGATTTCGACAAGATAAACGATGAGCTTTTCAGAGTTGCGGAGAGAGCTAACAAGTATGCCAATACTCTTATGCCTATACTCGGTAATATCGGAAATATTTTGTATGTTGTACTTGCATTTGTCGGGGGTGCCCTTTTGCTTCTCAAGGTTCCGAACCTAAGTCTGAGCGGCATGGCACTCAGCATCAGTATTACTGTTCCTTTCCTGAACATGGAGAAGCAGTTCGCAGGACAGATCGGTGGTATCTCTCAGCAGATCAATGCCGTAGTCATGGGGCTTGCAGGCGCAGGCCGCCTTTTCACACTTATGGATGAAAAGGCAGAGGAAGATGAAGGCGATGTTGTTCTGGTCAAGTGCCGCGAGTTGGATGGCAGGATTGTAGAGACTACAGAACATACTGAGAGCTGGGCATGGAAGAGAACTGACAAGGATGGCAACGTAGAGTACAAGAAGCTTGAAGGAGATGTAGTACTTAAGGATGTAGATTTCTCTTATGATGGCAGCCATACCGTTCTTCATGGTGTAAATGTTTTTGCGAGACCTGGTCAGAAGGTTGCCTTCGTTGGTGCAACCGGAGCAGGTAAAACAACCATTACCAACCTTATCAATCGTTTTTATGAGATACAGGATGGTGTTATCACCTATGATGGAATCGATATAAAGAAGATAAAGAAGGCAGATCTGAGACATTCTCTCGGTATCATCCTTCAGGATACAGTTCTTTTTACTGGTACTGTTATGGAGAATATCCGATACGGTAAGCTTGATGCTACCGATGAAGAGTGTATTGCGGCTGCCAGACTTGCAGGTGCAGACAGCTTCATCCAGAGACTTCCGGAGGGTTATAACACAAAACTTCTATCGAACGGTTCAAATCTTTCACAGGGTCAGAGACAGCTTATCTCCATTGCCCGTGCGGCAGTTGCGGATCCGCCTGTTATGATCATGGATGAGGCTACATCATCCATCGATACGCATACTGAGGCAATCGTACAGAAGGGTATGGATGCGCTTATGGCAGGACGTACAGTATTTGTCATAGCACACAGACTCAGTACAGTTCAGAATTCTGATGTCATCATGGTTCTTGATCATGGTAAGATCATTGAGAGAGGTTCACATGATGAACTTATTGCAGCCAAGGGTAATTATTACCAGCTGTATACCGGTGCATTTGAACTGGAATGATGGTACTGTTTTAGTTCTTTGACCGGAAGAGAAGGTGTCAGGTTTTACTGATTCTTATATCTTTTGATGAGATGACATAAAGTCTCAAATCAACGTGCACCAGGTGATTTGGTACTTTTGATTTTTACATCATATTATATAGGCGCGCGAGACTGTTATGGTTTTGCGCGCCTATCATGTTTTTACTAAGAAGGGGTTCGGTATTGAGTAAAAAGTATTATAAAGATAGTGATAAAAAGAATATTGGAAGAAATCATTCTAATGTAAATGATACGGATAAAATTTCTTACAGAAGAAGTCGAAAAAGAATTCCGGAAGAAAAGGTAAGCGGAAAAGCAGGGAGGAAGCATCATAACCACAAGTGGGGAAAGCTTTTTGTTCTGATTGGCGTTTTGGTCATAGTATATGAAATAATTATGATTTCTTCTGTGTACCTAAATCCGGAGTTAAAAAACAGTATCAAAGAAAAGATTTTTGGGATAGACCAAGAGACGGAGCAGATACAGGAATCCGAAATATCTTTGGGTGATTCCGGTAATCATGCTGATGAGGTTTCCCGGGAAAGCTCGTCAGAAAAAACAAAGGTTGCTGAGGAGGACATAAAAAATGCCGGCAGCGATGAAGATGCTGAAGTTTCCCGAACGAGTGAAGAAAGCGGGCCTGTCGAAATTGTTTTTGCAGGAGACATTTATCTCAGTGACCATGTGATGGAGGCCTATGAGGCAGCGGGGGATGATATATCCGGAGTTCTTTCCGAAGGGTATCAGGCAGAGATAGAGGCTGCGGATTATTTTGTTGCCAATGAAGAGTTTCCTTTCAGTAACAGAGGTGAGCAGGCAAAGGATAAACAATATACTTTCAGGGTTGATCCGAAATATGTATCCATGTTTAAGGACATGGATATAGATCTTGTTACTCTCGCCAACAATCATACACTTGATTTTGGTACGGAGGCGCTCCTGGATACAGTAAAGACTCTTGATGAAGCCGGGATCAAGCATGTAGGAGCAGGTAAAAATCTTGCAGATGCAGGGAAACCTGTAATAGTCAGTATCAAGGGAAAACGGATAGCATTTATCGGTGCCACAAGAGTCATTCCGGAAGCTGACTGGGCGGCCGGAGAAAGCTCACCGGGACTTCTGGCTGCGTATAGTGATACAGCTCTTATCAATGAGATAAAGGCAGTGAGAGATGAAGCGGATATAGTGATCGTTTACATGCATTGGGGTCAGGAGCGTCATGAATATCCGAATGAAGTTCAGAAAACCCTTGCTCATGCAATAGTTGATGCAGGAGCTGACCTTGTTATCGGCGCACATCCACATGTACTGCAAGGATTTGAATACTATAAGGATGTTCCTATCGCTTATAGTCTCGGTAATTTTATATTCGGCAGTTCCATACCGAAGACGGCATTACTCAGGGTGACCATAACTGATGATAATGACCTGACACTGCAGCTTATACCCGGAACATCAGGAGCAGGTTATACGAGAAAAACGGATGACGCTTCTGAAAAAGCTGATTTTTACTCTTATATTGCCGATATAAGTACAGGGATAAATATTGATGACCAGGGAGTTATTACTGAGCAGTGATTCCGTAAGTCAGGCGTTTCTTTGGTTTGTATAGAATATATTCGCGGGTAATGTAACTTCTTTATAGAGAAATCCGGAAAAAGAATTTACAATAGTAACTAGTATCATAGAGTGTGGTTCATAAAGATTAAAATCAGAGAGGTTTTTTATGAGACGAGTAGTTAGAAACATAGTTGGAGCCGGGATGGCAGTTTCTCTTTTTGTGACAGGATGCGGTAACAATGCCAAGGTTGCCGAAACTACAGCGGCAGAAACAGAGGCTGCATCTGAAGCAGCCGTGGAAAGTAAGACAGTGGATGAAACCGAAACTAAAGCGGAGGTTCAGGATGAAACTGAGGGGGCTGATTCCAAGAGCAATCAGGATATCAAGTGGATTGGCAATTATCAGGCAGCGGACGGAAAAAGCATCACCGTTACAGGTGCAGATGAATCATCATTGAATATTACACTTGTTTCATACAGTGAAGACGGTTGGACGGAAAAGGATTACAAGCTTAATATCGACAAGAATGATGCAAGAAAAGCAACTATGGATCCTAAGTACGGACTTGGAGGAGTCGAGTTCAATCTTACAGACAAGGGGATAGAACTTAAGGCAGATCTTATGATGGCGGATACATACAATCGTACTGATGGATATACCGATGCGTCTGTCAATGCAAAGCATGTTTTGAATGACGGGAATACTTACGATATCGCCGGCATAACTCTTGATGATGAAACTGTCGAAAATTTTGCAAGAAATCTTCGTATTGAAATTCTGCATGATGATTTTGAGAGTATTGTGGAGAAGGCGAAGTATCCATTTAGAATTGATGATAATTATTATAACGATGAGGCAACATTGTTAAATCGTCTGGAACAGTATGGTTTTCCTGAGTCCTTCAAGAAGAGAGTTGCCAGGGAAGACTGCAGAGATATGCTTGCAACTGCCCGGGGAGTAATGCTCGGAGATGGTGATGTTTGGTTTGGACCTGATTCAAGCGGACTGGTTGTCACGGCTTTCAACTTTAAGGGTGTTTCCACCGGCAGTGAACTTGATGTGACGGAGAATCTCAGTAAGGTCGATGTTTATGACTATTACCTTTCAACACTTGTCCCGGGACAGTACTACACAGAGATTGATACCGGACTGCAGTATCCGATTCTTCTTGTTACAGATGAGGTCAATTCTGACCGTACAGCTACAAAAGCTAACGTGTGTTATCCGATAGGCAATCTCATTTATCTTGTGGGTGAGATAGAAAGTCCGCTTGAGGGATATCCTATCAGATTTGATGCTACGGGTCTGTACTGTACTGATGATCATTATCTTCTTAAGTATAATTTTGATGCTGAAAGTCGCAGAGTCATTCCTGTAGGCGGAGTAGAGGATCATACTTTGGTAGAGAATGCCAAGGAAGGAACATTCTATGCAGTCGATGTTTCAGGAACTGCAGAGATAACAGAAACTGAGTTCAATAACTACTGTAAGAGTGTAAACAGTGTTCCTACTGTATTGTTCAATCCTGCGGGCTGAGATATAGTAAGAAACATTTTCAAAATTATTTAGGGAGACGTTGGGGGCTTTGAGGATCCACTGATATAATCAGTGGGTCCTAGGAATGCAGTCCCTATTCTGTGGTTGACAAGCCCTTTTAAAATTTGTAAACTTATGGACGTGTTGATTAATTGAGTATATGTGATTTGTAAGTATATGCTACTGTAGCACAGTCGGTAGTGCATCTGATTCGTAATCAGAAGGTCACCGGTTCGATCCCGGTCAGTAGCTTGATATTCTCTTGTGACAGCAGTACTGTCGGATTCTATTCCGGCGACCGTTAAATCGTAAAGTGAATATTACCGAAGACAAATCCTGGTTCCAGATGCGAGGAATCAGGATTTTTTTGTTGCCAAAATATACCGTTTTGGGTTAAACTAGACAAGTCGCATGCGAAAAAAGTTAATTTCAAGGGAAAAATGTATAATATTTAAGGGAAATTATGAAAACAATTAAGGGAATACTGAAGGGAATCATAGTCACTGCAGTGCTTGCAATTACAGCAGCAGGCGTAGCATTTGCAGATGATTATGAGCTGACATGGATGGATGCCAACGGAGATGGAGTATCCGAGGCATATTATTACAATGATGAAGGAAATTTTTCATTGGCTTACGATAGTGTGAATGGCACAGGAGATCTGGCAATCTATTTGGGAGATGGCATGGAGAGTACCGGCTGTGTCAGCACTAATACGGATCAGATTAACGGAAGAAAAGACATCGTCAATTTTGCAAGACAGTATGTGGGAGCAGGTGTATTGAGATATGGAACCGGCAATACTTTGAGCGGCCCGGCCGACTGTTCCGGTTTTGTACAGGCGGTTTTCCGAGAGTTCGGTATGTCGCTTCCGAGAACTTCAAGAGAGCAGGCCATGAGTGCACCGAAGTATGTTTCCGAGGCAGAGATGATGCCGGGGGATCTTATATTTTACGGCGGAAGCATTGGCTCAGTATCACATGTAGCTATATATACAGGTGATCACTCTATAGTTCATGCTACTAACAGCAGAAGAGGATGGGTTTTTGAGGATTCGGGAACCAGAGCTATGCATTATACACATATAGCTGCTATCGGAAGATATTGGTAAATTTCAGGTGCATCCTCAGTCGGGGGTGCACTTTTTTCGGGCAATAAAGTCAAGGGGGATAAATGAATATAGATTTAGGAGCGATATTGGGACCGGTACTTTTTCTTTTGGTCTTTGCACTCATAGCATCTTATATTACAGTTCGTATAAAGTTATTTCGCAGATCCCTTATGGGACAGGCCATAGAGACTATCGCCAAGGCCATAGTTAACGGTGAGGGCGTAGTGGATGAAAGCGAGGTTACTGCAACACCTAAGTCGCTTTCATCAATGGAATCCCTCTGTCTCCCAAGAATCGAGAGAGATTTTCCGGAGTTTAACTGGAATGAATGGAAGGTGAGGGTTCAGGATGCAGTTCTCAAAAAGCTTCAGGCCATTGAAGAAAGAGATCCTGAACTTGTCAGGGATTATCCTATGATAAAACGTGAGGTTGAACAGATGATCTCTAATCATGGCAGCCTCGTTAACAACAAGCCTTATTTTGAGCATGAACTCGAATTTAAAGACAGACATGCATATCGTACAGTGATTTCCGGGTATGATCGTGAGGAAGGATTGTGCACTATCCGCACGGAGACATCTGTCAGCTATGAACGTATGGTGGATGTGGCAGTCAAAGGAAAAGCCGGAAGAAACGGTGAGTTATCCAAGTCGTCCAAAATGATCAAGATACAATCAGTGTTTCGGACAGAGCTTGTTTATGTACAGAATGCAGAAAAGTTACAGGGCAAGATGATAGGCTATACATGTCCTAATTGTGGTGCACCGGTCAAGATGCTTGGAGTCAAGATGTGTGAATATTGCGGAACGGCTCTGGAGGCTGTCAATATCAAAGCCTGGAGCATTAACAAGATAACAGAGAATCGCTGATTGCTGATGGTAAAAAATAATAAATAGAGTTTTCCTCAAAACTTATCAATAAAAGTGTTCTATATACATATAACGTGGTATAATCCTGTTAATTAATTGGCATGGATTTTATGCATTGAACGTGACTTAATATAATGACAATATTGATACATAGGAGGAACCCATGATAAAGCAAGAACAGTTTACCTGGCATAGCGAACAGCTGGACAAGGATATGACGGTCAGAGTTTATGGTAAAAAGGGTGTTCCGATGTTAGCATTTCCTATGGCCAACTGTATGTCCGATGACTGGGAGAAACATGGGATGGTTGACAATCTTAAGGAGTATCTGGAGGACGGACGTGTACAGCTGTTCACAGTTGATTCTGTTGATACTGAGAGCTGGTCATGTGAGAATGGTATCGATTCGTGGAGAACAGCAAGACAGGAAAGCTACTATCAGTATATAATTGAGGAAGTGCTTCCATTTATAAAAAAGAAAAATCGGTCCAAAAAGCTTCCTATAGTTACCGGTACCAATCTTGGCGCCAATGAAGCTGCTATAGTATTTCTGCGCCGGCCGGATCTTTTCCAGGCTGTTATGGCTTTTTCGGGTCTCTATGATGTGAGATTTTTCTTTGATGACTATATGGATAGTAATCTGTATGATAATGCACCGGAAAGATTTCTTGAGAATATGGCTCCGGATCATCCTTACATCAAGATGTACAATGATAAAAAGATGGTATTCTGCGTTGGACAGGGTGCTCAGGAGTTTGATGGAGTGCGTACACTCAGAGATTTGGAGAGGATATTCATCAAGAAAAGTATCAATGCCTGGTGTGACTATTGGGGCTTTGATGTAAACCATGACTGGTCCTGGTGGAGCAAACAGATGATTTATTTCCTTCCTTATGTTCTGGGGGATAAACAGTCAGTTCACTGACGAAAATAAATTTAATACTATGTCATTTTATGGCAATCAAAAAGCGAACAGATTTCCGGTCAACGGATCTGTTCGTTTTTTTATAATCTGCGGTTAATGAGCTGATGAATCATTACATACTTCAGGTGCTGCATCATAACCTGCAAAAACAATTCTTCACAGAATTTACACATTTCTCTAAAACGCTTTTCAGCGAAGTTTCAGTTTAGCCATGTATGATATGACCATCCAAAGAGGAGGTGACACACATGGCACAACAGATTTTTGAAAGAATCGAGAAGAAATTCATGCTGACCGGAGAGCAGTTTGACAGACTTCAGCCGGTTCTTGACAGATATATGTCTCCGGACAAATTCACCAATTATACAATCTGCAATATATATTTTGATACAGATAACTTTCAGCTTATCCGTAATTCCCTTGAAAAACCTAAGTATAAAGAAAAATTGAGGCTGAGATCCTACGGTATTCCAACCGATGATCAGGAGGTATACCTCGAGTTAAAAAAGAAATATGGCGGGATAGTCTACAAGCGTAGAATCGGCATGAAAATGTCTGAGGCCAGAGATTATCTTTACAACAACATCCGGCCGGTATCAAAATCAGATTTTGCAAATGTTCAGATTCTGAAAGAAATTGATTATGCAAAGAACTTCTATGACCTGAAGCCAAAGGCTTTTATAGCTTATGACAGAGTAGCATTACATGGAAATGAAGACAATGATCTGAGACTCACCTTTGATATGAACATAAGGGCCAGAGAGGATGACCTGGAACTAACACACGGTGACCGTGGAGACCGTATCATTAGAGACAACGAGGTGCTGATGGAGGTCAAGATTCCCGGGGCGATGCCTATCTGGATGGCAGAGACATTTGCAAAACTCAAGATCAATATGATTTCGTTTTCAAAATACGGAACCTACTATCAGAAGCATTTCGCAGAAAGTGTTGGACAGAAAGCAAGGATCATCGCCATGAGACAGCGGAACGCATGGGAACTTTCCGGCAATCACAAACAGGCGCATGAGGTTGTGAGACGGGCTATGGCCTAATCCGGAGGCGGACAGGGTCAATACTTACATTATGTAAACTACGGTAGATTTTTAAAATCATTTTCAGGATAAGTCAACATATATAATATTTTTGGAGGTCAGATATGTTAGAGTCAATATTATACGATACAGGAGCAACAACAGAGACATTTATCATTTGCTTAGTGATTTCACTGGCACTTGGCGCAGTAGTGGCGGCATTTCACAGCTACCGCAATCATTACAGTAAAAACTTTATCATTACACTGGTACTGCTCCCGGCGATTGTTCAGTCGGTTATCATGCTGGTCAATGGTAATGTCGGAACCGGAGTAGCAGTCATGGGCGCATTTTCTCTCGTGAGATTTCGTTCGTTGCCGGGCAACAGCCGTGAGATCGCATCCATATTTCTCGCCATGGCGGTGGGACTTGCAACAGGCATGGGATACATAATGATGGCAGGTATACTCACCGTTATAGTCGGCGTAGTATCTGTTGCGATAGTTACTTCACCTATAGGAAACGGCAAGGAGCTTGAAAGAGAATTAAAGGTTGTGATTCCTGAGAGTCTTGACTATACAGATATTTTTGATGATATTTTTGCGACTTACGCAGAGGGCATACGCCTTATCAAGGTTAAAACTGTTAATATGGGCTCCTTATATGAGCTTGTTTATCAGCTGACACTCAAAAATCTGAGAGATGAGAAACGGATGATTGATGACATCAGAACAAGAAACGGAAATCTTGAGATCACCTGCGGAAGAGTTGCGGAAAAGATGGAGACATTGTAAGGATGAGTTTACATAGCAGATTTAATCAAAGAAATGAGGAACTACCATGATTAATAAAAAATATATGAACAGTTTATCAACAAGGATCGCAGCGGGAATAGCGGCTGCCTGCGCAGTTTCGGTAATGGGTACGGCGTGCATGGGGGCAGGTGCCAAAATCGGTACATCTACTGTAAGTGAGGAAACAACAGAGGCACAAACTGTTGAGGCAGAGGCCGAGGATACCTCAAAATCAGAATCATCAAAGGGTGAAATATCCATCAAAGCAGACGGAACTGAGGTGGAGGTTTCCGGCACCAATTCCGATAGTGTGAAGGTGGAAGGCACTACCATAACCATAACAAAGCAAGGAACCTACAGACTGTCAGGTACGCTTTCGGAGGGACAGATTCTTGTAGAGGCCGGAGATAAGGACGATGTAAGACTCATATTTGACGGCTTCAACATATCAAACAGCGAGACAGCGCCGATAAGCGTTGTGACCTCCGGAGATTTTACCATTGAGCTTATGGAGGGCACGGATAATGCAGTTCTCGATAAGCGCGCGGCCATCGTTCAGGAGGAGACAGGCGGCACTGCAGACACAACAGAAACCTCGTCAACAGACACAGAGATCCCTGACGCCGCAATTTACAGTAAATCAGATCTCATCATACTCGGCACAGGAACACTCACAGTGGAAGGAGGATATTGTGACGGTATCCATGGAAAAGACACTGTTCTCATATCAGAGGATGTAACTCTTGACATTACAGCAGCCGAGCATGGTATCAATGGTAAAGACAGTCTTGAAATCCAGGCCGGAAGCTATGAGATAAAGTCAGGTGAGGATGCGCTGCATTCCAAGGGAGATGTGACTGTCAGTGACGGAACATTTGCCATAACAGCATCGGATGATGGTATCCATGCGGAAAACAATCTTACTATCAACGGCGGTGTTATCAACATAACCGAGTCCTATGAAGGACTGGAGGCTCTGGCTATCACTATAAACGGTGGCGATATCAGCCTGAAGTCTTCAGATGATGGAATCAATGCTGCTGGTGGCGCGGATTCTTCAGGAGGAGCATTTGAGGCAACGGATGGCGCGGCTATCACTATCAACGGCGGTAAGCTTCTGGTCATTGCGACAGGAGACGGCCTCGATTCCAACGGAGATCTCATTGTAAATGGCGGTGAAGTGTATATTGACGGACCTGAGATGGGCGGCAACGGCTCTCTTGACTATACCGGCAACGCTTCCATCAAGGGTGGTACAGTTGCATTAACAGGAGCATCCGGTATGTTCCAGAGCTTTAGTGAGGATTCTACACAGCCGCAGATTGTAGTTTACTATTCTGAGCAGCAGGAGGCGGGAACCGCCATAACGGTTAGTGACAGTGAGGGTAATGTTATCTATGAGAATGATGATTCAACACAGAATTTTACGGTATTCCTCTACTCAAGTGCAGAACTTAAGGAAGGAGAAGCTTACACCGTAAAGACCGGCGATCAGGAGGAAACTGTCACTATCGATGGTATCACCAACACTATAGGTGAAGCGAGCGGTGATATGATGATGGGCGGCAGAGGCCAGGGCGGCTTCGGAATGAGAGGCGGTCAGGGTGGTCCCGGAAGGGGTGACGCTCAGGGGGCACCTGAGATGAATGGTGAACAGAGTGCACCGGATATGTCTCAGTCTGAGGATACGTCCGGTATGAGCGGTACTCAGGGAGAATCAGGAATGTATGATGCAGCAGGCCGGGGTGTTCATGGCGGTCCGGAAATGGGCGGCAGAGGTCAGGGGGGACGCCCTCAGGACATGGGTCAGAATGGCATGCCTATGGACCCACAGACGGAGACTCAGGCAGCATCTTAATATGTGTTGGCAGCAGGCCTTGTGCCTGCTGTTTTTTGTTCTCATGTAAAAATTTTTTTCTTCAGCATCATTTAAGCTTTAAAGCATAATATACAGCCATACAGGAAGTTAAATATTGGATTTTTACAGGAGAATAAATCATGTATAGAGATAAAACCAAAAACAGGATAGCGGTTATACCCGCATATGAACCGGATGAAAAACTTATTGATGTTGCTTCAGAAGCTGCGGCTGCCGGATTTCAGGTTGTGGTAGTGGATGACGGATCGGAAAACGGAAAAGCGGTTAAAGCAGGTTCGGTATCGCCGGAGATTTTCCGTAAGATATTTGAAGACACCAAGTTCTTCGCTCACGTAATAAGGTATCCGGAGAACAAGGGAAAAGGCTATGCTATGAAAACGGCATTCAGCTACATAACAAAAACTTATGAAGACAATTACACGGTGGTGGTTATCGATTCAGACGGACAGCATAAGGTATCTGATGCAGTAAGACTTACGGATTATGCTGCAGTGCACAGAGATACACTGGTACTCGGAAGTCGTAAACAGGGAGCGGGTTCACCGCTTCGCAGCCGTATAGGAAACGGTATCACCAGAAATCTTTTCAGCATGATGTCAGGCGTCAGAGTATATGATACACAGACGGGGTTGAGAGCCTTTTCAGATGAACTCATGGGAAGAATGCTGGAGATATCCGGTGATAGGTATGAGTATGAGATGAACATGCTTATGGATTTTGCCAAAGAGCATATCAAGATCACAGAGCTTCCTATCGAAACCATCTATATCGACAACAACTCAGGCAGCCATTTCAATGCCATCAAAGATTCCTTCAGGATATATCGTGAACTCTTTAAGTTCAGTGCTTCAAGTTTTGCAAGTTTCCTGATAGATTACGGCGTTTTCGGATGCATCGTCGGACTGTTCGGTCCATCCTCCGGAGTTACCCTTTTTGCCAATGTCTTTGCCCGTTTCATCAGCGCCACAGCGAACTACAGCATTAACAGAAATTTTGTTTTTGCAGGAAACGATGACGAATACTGCAGAAAAGAAAAAACAAGGAAAGCGGGAATTGAAGGCTCCGGGGCAAAATACGCATGTCTTGCGGTTCTGATATTGCTTCTCAATACAACAGTATTGTATGTGCTTTCGGAAAAAGCCGGAATTCCAACAATGAGAGCAAAGGTTATGACAGAATGTGTCATGTTTATAGTCAACTTTCTGTTACAAAAATACTTTGTTTTCAGAGAAAAGAAAAGCTCCGGAAATGTATACACCGTGGATTCGATGCCGGAACAATTAAATTTTACAGCATTGCATAAGGGATAAGATGATGAAAAACGATATATTCAAAGGAAAGAAATTCAGTATTGCATATACACTTGGTTTGACAGCTTTTACAGCGTATGCACTTTTGGACGCATTTGTCATTCCCCGTTCCTACAGTGGCGTCGTGACAAAGGCTGAGGCAGCGGCAAATGCCGAAAGCGGTACGATAACGATAGATAGAAGTGTCTTTGAAACCGCAAAAGGAAGTGATGAATCTTCGTCCGACAGTAAAATATCAGATGAAATGACAAACGGTTCAGAAGATGATGGAACTACAGATGATATATCGGTGACGGAAAATCAAGACAGCTCATCTCAAAAAACCGCCGGAAACCCATCAGGAAAATCGGGAGACGGTTCTTCCGGTCATGGTGGCCGCGGTAAACCGGGGCAGAGCTCTGCATCCAGAGAGAGAGGTAAAGCATCCGGAAGTCAAAGTGAAACGTCAAAAGCTGTTGAGGGGAATGACTCAGAAACGAATACAGCTTCAGAACCGGAAACTACAACTATTGAAACAGTCAGCTCCGATACTATTATCGGAAGTTATGAAGACAGCGTAAAGACAATAACTCTAAGTGAATACAGAGCCGCTGATACTTCGATATATGTAGCGGATGTGCAGCTTACAGGTGACGCAACGGAAGAAGACGAAACAGCTTTTTCCGCATCTGACCTGATAAAGACAGCATTTGCAGAAGATACCTACGGTAAGAATGTCAAAGCTGCAACATCAGAGACTGCAGCAGCCAATGACGCGATTCTGGCTATAAACGGCGATTTCTACGGTGCCCAGAATTCCGGCTATGTTATAAGAAACGGTGTACTGTACAGATCTGAATCCTCAGGAAACGAAGACCTGGCCATACTCGCTGACGGAACCTTTGAGATATTCTCGGAAAACGATCTCAGTGCAGAAGAAGTGCTAAATGCCGGAGCAGTGGATGTTTTAAGCTTTGGGCCGGGACTTGTAGAGGAGGGTGAGATCGCGGTCACTGAGGACGAAGAGGTAGGAAAGGCAATGGCCTCCAATCCGAGAACAGCTATAGGAATCCTTGAGGATGGTCACTATGTATGGGTAGTGACGGATGGAAGAACAGATGAATCTGAGGGGCTTACGTTGTACCAGCTCGCAGAGTTCATGCAGAGCCTTGGCTGCACCACAGCCTACAATCTGGACGGCGGCGGTTCCAGTACCATGTACTTCAACGGTCAGGTGGTCAACAATCCGACTACAGGAGGAAACAGCATCAAGGAAAGGTCAGTCAGCGACATCATTTATATCGGAAAGTGATGACTTAGCTGATGCCCGTTTCGTATATTGTGCATCTTAGGCATATAGATAGGAGAAAGAAAAATGATTTGTAATGTTATTGATCGAAAAAATGAAATAGATAAGGGAGAATACACTTTGTCATATAACAGCGAGCCAACTCAGTGTGGTAATGCATCTGTAAAATTAAAAAACCGAAGGGTGGCAATGAGTAATCTGTGGGGATATGTGACTGCTGCCATATGTGCAGCCGCCTTTGGAGCCATATATGAGTACTTTAGCTTTGGAGTTTATTCATATTATATGATATATGCTTTTCTCTGCCCACTGGTTCTGGGGGGACTTCCATGGATGATCATAGCGACCAGCAGTAAGGCTATGGAAAAACAGGATTTTCCGCCACATGTGACTATCAATCTATGGAACACGGGAGTAGCTACACTAACTGTCGGTTCAATATTCAGAGGGGTGCTGGATATCTATGGCACCACCAGTGTATACAGCAAATGCTACCTCATAGTAGGGGCTGTACTTCTGATCATAGCTATGATGACGCTGGTGGGATATAAAGAAAAACAGACGACCTCTGAGAGGATAGTATGACAGGATGATGTGTGGATATAGAGTCTCAAATTACATTGTTTTGTAGGAAATTACCATATGTAGTTTCAAAAAAGTATAAATTTTGTACAGCATTCTTTAAAATCCCACTATTTAAAAAAAACGTAGTGATATATACTTAAATCTGTATGACTTTTATAGATGATTATACAAAACGAAAATTAGGGAGAGACACATGATTACGATTTTTGTAACTCTGTTGGGAGGATTAGGCCTCTTCATTGCCGGTATGTATATGATGAGCCACGGTATCGAAAAGGTAGCCGGTAACAAGCTCAGAAAGATACTGGAGACATTTACCAGAACGAGACTTACGGGTGTTCTGGTCGGTCTGTTCTTTACTGCTGTTATACAGTCCTCCAGTACGGCGACTGTAATGGTGGTAACTTTTGTTAACTCGGGGCTTATGGCCTTGTCCAATGCCTGCGGCATCATCCTTGGTGCCAATATCGGTACAACAGTAACGGCGTTACTCGTTGCATTCAGACTATCAGCGATAGCTCCTGTTTTTGTATTTTTCGGTGCTATCATGATGAACTTCATACCAAATCCGACTGTCAAGAAATCAGGCGAGATCGTAATGGGATTTGGTCTTCTCTTTGTCGGTATCTCTACCATGTCCGGTTCCATGGCGGAACTCAGAGAGATTCCGGCGGTCATAACATTCCTTTCAAGTTTTACCAATCCTGTACTTGGTGTGCTCATGGGCTTTGTGATCACATCTATCGTACAGTCATCCTCGGTTACTGTATCTATACTCGTAGTTATGGGCTCCATGGGCCTTGTGGATCTCAGGATATGTATGTTTATCATCCTTGGCTGTAATATCGGTGCATGTTCAAGTGCGGTTCTTACAGCTTTACAGGGCGGTAACAATGCAAAACGTGCAGCACTTATACATCTTTTGTTCAATGTATTTGGAACTGTTCTCATGTTTGTATTGCTCATGCTTTTTGCGGGACCTATAGAGGGCATCATAAGAACCGTTTCAGGATCAGGAGATGACCCGGGTTCTCTTGGACGAAATATAGCATTTGCACACTTTATATTTAAGGTATTTCAGGTTATCGTGTTCTATCCGTTTATGGATCAGATCATCAATCTGACATATGTACTTGTCAAGGATACTGATGCTCAGAGTACAGGTGATGATGGAGAGTTCCGCCTGAGATATATCAATCTGAGCAAGCTTCCTAATCCGGCGGTTGCCTTATACATGGCACAGCAGGAGATGGAGCGCATGGGAAATGCGGCTTTCATCAATCTGAACCGTGCTTTTAAATGCCTTATGGAAGAAGATAGGGACGGTATAGAGAAGGTATATGAAACCGAGAAGTACATTGACTGGCTCTGCGAGCAGATAACCACATATATGACAAAAATCAACCAGAACGCGATCCCTCTCAGAGATGCGGATCTCCTCGCCGGATACTTCCATGTATGTTCTGATATGGAAAGAATCGGTGATCATGCAGAAGATATCGCTGATGTGGTGAAGTACTTTAAGGAGAAGGATGTTCACCTTTCAGAAGCTGCCAAAGCAGATCTTCGGGGCATGATGGAGGTTGTAAACAAGCTCATGAAAGAGTCTCTTGATATGTTCATAACAGGAGATATGACAAACATTAACGAGATACGTGATCTTGAGAATCAGACTGATGATATGGAGATAAAGCTTCAGGACAACCATGTGCAGCGTGTAAGTGACGGCGAATGTTCAGTCCGTGCAGGCGTGTTCTTCTCGGATATCGTTTCCGGCATCGAGAGAGTCGGAGATCATGCTGTTAATATAGCATTTTCACTTTGTGAAGCTAAAAATAAAGACTTCGATAAGAAGGCAGTTTGATAATAAAGCAAATTATATAAAAACGCAGATGGATAAAACCACCTGCGTTTTTATTATGCTGTATTGTTGTTTGTCTTGGATTAGCGGAAACTAATTATCAGTATGTTTCAACGACACTGCCCACAACATTTCCGTTGGCATCTGTTTCATTGATTGAGTAATTTCCTGCTGCAGCCTGAGCCTCTCCCGGATTGACGAAACCGGAGTCGCTGCCGGACTCGGTCGCCTCCGGAGCAGTAGTTTCAGCCTCTGTTGCAGCTTCCTTTGATACGGCAGTTGATTCAACAGCTGTTTCGCTTGCAGCTTCAGTTCCGGCTTCAATGGAGCCCTCTGTGGAAACAGCTGCTTCAGTGACATCGGCTGCCTGATTTTCGGATGAATGGACAGATTCTTTGTTGGTTATGACCTCGTTTGCAGAACGTGTAGCAACAACCTGGGACTTAACACCCATATCAGGATTTCCTGTATCATCATTTATTACTTCATACCAGTCACCCTGATAGTACTCATACAGAACACCGTCTACATACTTTGTATCACCGTCGGCAGGGACGTCTGCGGAAGTGTCATCGCTTTCGGAGCCCGGACCTCCTTCTGATACAATATCTTCATCAGTATCTTCGCCAAGCAGAGTGAGTAAGGTTTCAGTAGTCGGCTCGGTGATTTCCTTTGGCTCAAAAGTATCATAGGAAGCCGGGAGCTCAACATTGCCTGTGACGATCATTCCTGCAAAGGAGTTAGCCTCATCAGCAGAAGCAAATGATATGGTAACGTGATCGGTCGGTTCAAAATTATCATTGATAAGAACTATGTGCTGTTCTGATTCAGTGCCGTCAAACTCAACGGTATGACGTCCGAAAGGTGTACCGTCTGAAGTAACGTATACATCATTTGAGCCCGGAAGATAGTTGTAGTCGATTCCGAGAAGTCCGGAAATCACATTTCCATCTACGTCTGTGATGTAATCTGCAGGGATGGCAAATGTTGTGTCATCAACTTTGGCAAAATCAGCAACAGGAATGTATGCATAATCATCAAGAGCAGATATATCGTTTATGGAATCGATATTGGAATCTGAGTGTCCGATGTTGTCATTAACTGCCGTTTTAATGGATGACAGAATTATATCTGCAGTAGCAGCATTACCTTCTTCATTCTGATTGATCATATCGGATGCTGCGGTGGCCGAAACATCTGAGCCATTGTCCTGCATGAGCTTTGCGATATCAACGGTGATGCCGTTGTAATTGTCTGTGATGCTCTGGATTGCAGAAGCGTTGTCATCAGAATATCCATCAGGATTTGTTACGGATGACGGCTCAATCAGTGAAATGATCGAAATGCCTGGACACTTATTGACAAGAGCTCTCACCATGCCCTCATAGAATGTACCGAAGTTATCCGGTGTATCGTAATTACCGAAGCTTAGGATCACAGCATCGTACTCGCTGCCGTCAGGAAGCTCGTTTGCGATTACATAACCGGAATAAGCTGTATTGCTGGATGGAAGAGCGTAATTGTCTATAGTGACTTCAGAAGAAAACTCTTCATGGAGCTTGGTTGAGATAAGCTCAGCCCAGGCTTTGGAATAATCATCAAGGTTGTTTCCGGAAGAAAATCCGTCGCCGATGATAAGAAGAGATACAGGCTCACCTGCAGATAACTTTGAATAGAAATCCACGGCGGTAGTTGCAACAGAGGCCGATGTCTCTGCTGTCGTTGAGGCATCTGCAGTAGTTTCAACAGTAGTGCCGGAGTTGTGTCCTGTGATTGCGGCAACTCCCAACAGAACAACAGTCACGCCGGCAAGTCCGCCAACGCAGGCTTTTTTATTCTGTTCGAAGAATGTTTTAAAATCCATGATTATCTCCTTAGAATAATTGATTAACTGAATGTAAAAATAAATACATCATTTAATGATACTTTTAATGTATATAAAAATCAATTAAGAATCTTTGAATTTTGTCTGCATTAGTTAAGATGAGGCAACAAGTCGGCAGTATACATTAAAAAGCCGAAAGCATCCATTTAACGGGAGTGCTTTCGGCGAAGTGTTATTTGTATTCTTAATTCGGTTATCCTGTGGTAGGACCTGTCAGGTTCCATTGATTTATATCTATGCCCTGACCGGCTTCTACTGTATAGGGTGCAGTTGTTTCAAATATAGCTGCAGAATTTGACGGATCACTTATGATCACACTCTCAAAATAGTTCTGAGTTTCTGCTGATGTTTCTGGAGCGGCAGTCTCCGGTACTGTGGTTTCGGCCGGAATCGATGCAGCGGCATCATTGCCGGAAGCGGTTGTTTCCGGTACAGGTGCCTTTGGACTTTCGGCAACTGCAGTTCCGGCAGATGCTGTAGTTTCTGCAACAGTTGCTTTTTCTTCAGAAGCGCCTGATTTTTTGGTCGAGGAATTGCTGCTGTCAGCTTTTTTGGCTTTCTTTTTATTACCATCAGAAGACTTCTTTGTTTCACTGGTTTCTGTAGTTTCCTCTGCGGAAACTTCAGATGATGTTTCTGCGGATTTTGCAACAGTAGTTTCCTCTGCGGAAGTCTCTATAGTGGTTTCGGCAGTTTCTGGAACGGCTGTTTCCTCTGTGGTTTCCGCAACAGTTGTTTCCTCTACAGTAGTTTCCTCTGCAGTTTCTGCAGGAGTCTCAGGTGGAAGAGGAAGCTTCTTGTATTTTGCGGCAGCATGTGACAGATTGAGGTTTCCTGTGATGATGAGACCGTGGAATGTATCCGCCTCTGCTTTGGTAGCAAAGCTTACAGCTATGTGATCAGTGATGATGGCATTGTTCTTGACTGCAGTTATATGTCTGTCTGTGGAGGAGCCATCATGATCTTCGGTAAGTGCGCCGAAGATGCTGCCATCGATTACAACCTGAGCGGTATTGGCTCCCGGTACAAGATCATAATCGAGTCCTATCAGTCCCTCTGTTTCGGCGCCAAGAGCTGTGAGATCCCGAACTCCGATGATATAGTTTGTGTCATCCAGACGCAGGAAACTGTTAGCTGTGATGTAGTAGTAATGATCATACATTGCAGAATCAGGATTGACAGGTTCCAAAGAACCGTTTTTTGATAATTCTGACGGGCTCTCCGCATCAGAACTCTTGTTGCTGCCTTTACCCGACATCTTGTTTTTGATCTGCTTTACGATCCAGTCAGCATAAAGAAGCTGACCTTTTCCATTAGGTAGAAGACCATCATCTGTAAAGACAGATGGATCAGCACCGTTCACGGCAAAGGCCTCACCCATGTTGGCAACGATACCGTCATAATGCTCAAGTAGATTTCTTGTATAAATTGCGGTTTCATCCGAGTATCCGTCAGGTGCTGTTATGGAAGCAGACTCAATGAGACCGATGATCTCAGCAGATGGATACCTTTCGGTTATGGATCTCAGCACACCTTCATACTGAAAGTTAAACTTGAACGGATCGTCATAGTAACCAAGTGAAACGATAACTGCGTCGTACTGAGCAGATGGGTTCCCGGCAGATTCATTCATAAGAGTGACATAAGCCGAGTATGCGTCATTGCCGGAAGGCAGAGACAGGTTGTTGATGGTGGCTATAGATCCAAAGGTGTCCATAATGTTGGAAACCAGAACTTCAGTCCAGTTGGTTCCTTCCTTAGCACCGGCACCTGTCCCGAAAACATCACCGATTATCAGTATGGAAACAGGTTCACTTTTAGCGAGCTTTGAGAAAAAGACATTGTCTGAAACCTGAAGTGTTTCTGCAGTCAGGATAGAATCCTGAGTTATGACATTGCCCTCTGAGTCAATGGTGAGACCGGCTCTTTCGCTTTCTGCTTTTAATTGCTCTGCGGCAATTGACTCATCAATGGCATCCTCGCGCATGGCGGTAAAAACCATATATCCAAATATGGTCACAATAGAAAGTATCAATAGTATAAGTATGATGAGCAGTGGGGAGGATTTCCCGGCTCCGTTTGAACTTTCCCCGTTTTGTGTGCCGGACTGCTCTGTGGAGTTGGTTTGAGATGGTTGAAACTGATTTTTTTCATTACTATTCATTTGATAAATGCCCTCTATACTAAGATGGTTTAAGCGCAATATAAAATGTGCTTATCATTATAATTATAGAAATGATAAGGGGTTTTGACTAGAGGTTTTGGCAGGTGAAATAGAAAAAGGAGACAGGTTTATGTTCTGTCTCCTTCTGGTATACAGATGTAAGCTTTGATGAGTGAATCTAAACTGCAATGCGTGACGCAAGATCCATGGAAATGCCTAAACGATGATCGTCGCCGACCTCGGCAATGATGGCATCCTTGTCAGAGAGGACCACCCTTATAGTTGAGCCTTGCTCAAGACCATAACGCTTTGCAAAGCTTTTTAAAGTCTCATCCCCGATGATCCATTTAATAGTGTTACTGATTCCGATTGGTACTTTATCAAGATATGTCATAGGAGTCCTCCTTCCTTTCATAATATAGGTGTTCCCATACCGCAATTATATGTGGGATAAAATGATTGGGCTGTAAGGCTGACATTTTATCGTCTGATAGATAATATGAAATAAATGAAATGCGTCTTTCTACTAATAGAGTATTACCGTGCCCCGAAGTTAGTCAATTTAAACAAAATAAATAAATGAAAAATTAATAATTTGTGCAAAAGCATTAGAAGAGACTAACTGTTACTATGTGGTATCATAGTGTGTATGCTTTGATACCGGCTTGCCCGATGGCTCTGTCAGAGGCTTTTGTAAGGGGAGCAGGCATTAAGAATTAAAGGAAAGCTTGGAACATGTTATACGATAAAGATATCAGAGAACCTCTTTTTTCGTTTCTTGAAGAAACATATGGAAAAACCAGAATCATTGAGGAGAAGATAATGGGTGGAAGCCGGGCGGATGTTGTCATGGTGACAGAAGACAGTCTATACGGCATTGAGATAAAGTCGGATGCCGATACCTATGCGAGACTTCCGGGACAGATCAAGGACTACAACAGATACTTTGATTATAATTACATTGCTGTGGGAACCAGCCATGCCATGCATATAGAGGAGCATGTTCCCGATTTCTGGGGGATCATAACGATAGATGAGATTGACGGAACCCCGGATTTTTACATTCTCAGAAGACCGTCAGAAAATCCGTTGATCAAATATGAGGATAAACTGAGCCTCCTGTGGAGACCTGAACTGCAGCACATAGTGTATAGAAATCTGAAACACAAGTATGACAGACTCAGCAAAACAGAGGTCATAAAAAGGCTCGTTTCTCAATTGTCTTATGACGCTATAAGAAAAGAAATATCGACAGAACTTTTTGAGAGAGACTATAATACTATTTTGGATGAGATCAATAAGTACCGTGTTGAAAAGCGAAACGAAAAACCTCGTCGGAAGAGAAGGCTTCATAAGCATTCTCCGGTGGTGACATTTCCGGATGGCACGACAGTAAAAAAACCGAATCTGAGAGTTTCGCGTATTGTCAGAATCGGGAAAAAGACCGGATCAAAAAAGAAATAATAGCGGAATGGAGATTTTTATGCAGAGTTTTCTTATCGCTGCTAATGCTGTAATACCGTTTATTTGTTATATGTTGTACGGGTATCTGTTCCGGCATCTGGGATACGGGGATGATGTTTTTTACAAACGTCTCAATCAGCTTGTTTTCAAAGCGTTTTTTCCTATGCTGATGTTCAACAATTTGTACACCGCCGATATCGACATAGGGGCTAATGCTTCAATGCTTGCAATCTGCATAGGAACGCTTATTGGCATAATTCTGTTATGTATATTTATTGTTCCTGCGGTTATAAAAGAGAATCCCAGAAGACCTGTTGTCATACAGTCGATATGGCGAAGTAATACGCTTATGTTTGCATATCCGTTGTGTGTCACCATGTATGGGGAGAGCGCCGGGGCACTGGCGTCTCTGGTCATTGCCGTGATAGTGCCTATATATAATATAGGAGCGGTTATTCTTTTTACTGTTTTTGACAAGCAGAACAATGCCAAAACGGATGTCGGTAAACTGGTAAAAAATATTCTGACCAACCCGCTCATAGTTGGTGCAGTTACAGGAGCACTTTTCAAAGGCTTTGGAATTCCTGTACCTCAGGCCGTTATGAAGCCTGTTGCAAGCTTTGCCAATATGACTACGCCGTTGTCAATATTTATACTCGGTGCGACTCTGTCATTGCCTGATATCAGAAAGAATCTTGATGTCATAGTTTCGGTATTGACACTTAAACTGGTGGTTGTACCTGCAGCAGTACTTTTGATGATGATTTTACTTGGCTACAGAGGTGCAGAACTGTTTATTTCCTTTATTCTGTATGCCACACCTATTGCCAGTGCATCATTTTCGATGGCTGAAAATATGGGTGGTGACGGAGAACTGCAGGGACAGCTTCTGGCTATCAGCACAGTAGCATCTCTGTTTACTATTTTCCTGTGGATTATGAGTCTCACAGAATTAGGCTTGTTCTGATGAAAATGCTGATGTTTACGGTGGTTAAGCTGCGATTCATCGGATACAGTTAGTTTTTCAGCGATGGACAGATATCATATAGTCGAAAATAAAAGATAGTGAGCAAAATTCGCCAAAATAAATGCAGAAATTATCAATCTGTGAGATAGAGTGTGTGGTTTTCTGCATTTGTGATAAATTGGTATAAGCATCAGGGAGACATATTGCCGGACTCGATTTTGTGAGAGACGGACTTCATGGTGTGATATCATGTTCGCGGTCCGATTACCTTGAGTAAAAAGGATTTTATAGATTTATGAGAGGTTTTTCGCGTTGACTGTGAAAAACCACTTTTTTATAATGTGACATAGTGTCATGATGCTGCTGCCCGAGGACTCTTTAGGGAGTCGTTTACAGTTCGGGAGCCGGCGGCAAAGTAGATGGATGTTTGGGAGGATGACTATGGATCTTTCATTTAAAGATGGTGCTTTAAAAGCATTTGCAGACAAATTCGGAGAAGGAAGTACTGATGGTGTAAAGTGCTATTTTGCACCGGGAAGAGTGAACCTCATCGGTGAGCACACAGATTACAATGGAGGCCATGTATTTCCTTGTGCATTGACTATAGGAACTTATGCAGCAGCAAGAAAACGTCATGACAGAAAGCTCCGTTTTTACAGTGTTAATCTTGATAAGGCAGGTGTTGTTGAAACATCCCTGGATGAGTTTGCGCCTCTTAAAGAGGATGGCTGGACATCTTATCCAAAGGGAGTTATGTGGGCCTTTGATAAGAGAGGCATGAAGATGGATGAGGGACTCGACCTTGTGATCTACGGCAATATCCCTAACGGATCAGGCCTTTCTTCAAGTGCATCTCTTGAGGTTCTTACAGGTTTTATCCTTAGAGACCTTTACGGATTTGATGTCAGTAATGTTGACCTTGCTCTCATCGGACAGGATGCGGAGAACAACTACTGCGGTATGAACTGTGGTATCATGGATCAGTTCGCAAGTGCCATGGGCAAGAAGGACAATGCTATATTCCTCGACTGCGCGACCTTGAATTACGAGTACGCACCGGTTGTTTTAAACGGCATGAAGCTTATCGTTACGAACACCAATAAAAAGCATAAGCTTGTTGGCTCTGCCTATAATGACCGCCGCAGAGAGTCAGAGGAAGCAAGAGAGATCCTTGCTGAGGCAGCAGGTATCAAGACTCTCGGAGATCTCAGTAATGATGATTTTGAGAAGTACAAGGATTCCATAAAGGATCCGGTCGTTCAGAAGAGAGCAAAGCATGCTGTATATGAGAACAATCGCACACTTACTGCGGTTGAAGCTCTGAGGAACGGCAACATAGAGGAGTTCGGTAAGCTTATGAATGCTTCTCATGTTTCTCTGAGGGATGATTTTGAGGTAAGCTGTGAGGAGCTTGACATACTTGCAGAGGAAGCATGGAAGGTTCCGGGAGTTCTCGGATCACGTATGACCGGAGGCGGATTCGGCGGATGTACCGTTTCTATCGTAAAGGATGAGGCCATTGATGAGTTCAAGAAGCTTGTTGGAGAGGCATACAGGAAACGTGTAGGCTATGACTGTACATTCTATGTTGTAAGCATTGGAGACGGACCACAGATCGTTTGAGGCAATATGATATAGCTGCCGGAAGCTTTCTGCATTGACAAAAGCAACGGATAGTTTCATTATCTTTTTTATGCCGGTTCAGGTTGGGCTTGATTTACCGGCAATTATATTTATTTTCAGTGCTCTATGAGAGCCGTATATGTTGCGTCAATTGATGCAGTGAGATATGCAGTTGATGCATGATAGTATCGAGAGGAGACATTATGAGAATTCTTGTAACAGGTGGTGCTGGATATATCGGAAGCCATACTTGTGTAGAGCTTCTTAATGAGGGTTATGAGGTTGTTATCATTGACAATCTTTATAATTCAAATCAGAAGGCTGTTGATCGTATTGAGGAGATCACAGGCAAGAAAGTAAAGTTTTATAAGGATGATCTTCTTGACAGAGATGCTGTTAAGAAGGTGTTTGATGAGAATGAAATAGATGCGGTTATCCATTTTGCGGGACTTAAGGCAGTTGGTGAGTCAGTTCACAAGCCGATTGAGTACTATCGTACAAACATCGGATCAACTCTCAATCTTGTTTCAGAGATGAGCGCTCATGGCGTTAAGAACATTATCTTCTCAAGCTCAGCTACAGTTTACGGTGATCCTGCTGAGATTCCTATCACAGAGAACTGTCCTAAGGGAACCTGTACCAATCCATACGGCTGGACCAAGTGGATGCAGGAGCAGATTCTGACAGATCTTCATACAGCAGATCCTGAGTGGAACGTTATCTTGCTTCGTTACTTCAATCCTATCGGAGCGCATGAGTCAGGGCTCATCGGAGAGGATCCAAAGGGTATACCAAACAATCTTTTGCCATATGTGGCACAGGTTGCCATCGGAAAACTTCAGGAGATCAATGTTTTCGGTGATGATTATCCTACACCTGACGGAACCGGAGTACGTGATTATATCCATGTAGTTGATCTTGCGGTAGGACACGTAAAGGCTATCGAGAGATTTGAGAAAAACGACGGTGTGTTTGTATGCAATCTCGGAACAGGTCACGGATACTCAGTACTTGATGTGATCCATGCATTTGAGAAGGCATGCGGCAAGAAGCTTCCATACAAGATCTGTGCACGTCGCGACGGAGATGTGGCAACCTGTTACTCAAGCCCTGCCAAGGCAGAAAAAGAGCTTGGTTGGACGGCAAAGTACAGCATCGAGGATATGTGCAGAGATTCATGGAACTGGCAGCAGAAGAATCCTAACGGATACAATTCCTGATTAAAGGTGTAAAACAATGGATATACAGAATGGAATAAAGAATCTGGTGGCATATGCTTACAGAACAAATCTGATAGAGGAAGAGGACATCATCTGGGCGTTAAATACGGTTGCGCTTAATCTCAGGATTGATGAAGTGACTGTCACTAAGGATGATGTCATGGAAGAGGCAGAGAAGCTTCCGTTCGATGAGGTTTGGGCAGAGGAATATAAGACCACTACAGAAAATGGGGTTATTGATGATGGTTCATATCTCGAAGGAGTTTTGAGAGTTCTCGACGATTATGCAGTAGAGCATGGCCTTACGGAGGGGGATTCTGTTGTATACAGAGATCTTTTTGACACAAAGCTTATGGGTGCTTTGACTCCGAGACCTTCAGAGGTGCAGGCGTACTTTTCAGGCCTTTATGAGGAGGACCCAAAGCTTGCCACTGATTGGTACTATACCTTCTCGAGGGATACTGACTACATCAGACGCTACAGAGTAAAGAAGGATCTCAAATGGAAGACTGAGACAGAATATGGGAAGCTTGATATCACCATAAATCTCAGTAAGCCGGAGAAGGATCCTAAGGCCATAGCTGCAGCAGGTAAGGCAAAGCAGACCGGATATCCAAAGTGCCAGCTTTGTTGTGAGTGCGAGGGCTATGCGGGCCGTGTTGACTATCCGGCAAGAGAAAATCACCGTATCATACCGATAGAGATAGAGGGACAGGAGTGGGGCTTCCAGTACTCACCATATGTTTATTACAATGAGCATTGCATTGTACTCAACACCAGGCATACTCCGATGAAAATCGATAAAAATGCTTTCTTAAAGCTTTTTGATTTTGTCCATCAGTTCCCGCATTATTTTGTAGGTTCCAATGCCGATCTTCCGATCGTTGGCGGCTCGATCCTGGCACATGAGCATTTCCAAGGTGGAAATTATGAGTTCGCCATGGCAAAGGCTCCTGTAGAGAGAAGCTTTACTGTTCCGGGATTTGAGGATATCAAGGCAGGAGTTGTAAAGTGGCCGATGTCAGTTATCCGTCTTTCAGGCACAGACACTGACAGGATTGCGGAACTTGCTGACAGGATACTAGGCAAGTGGAGAAGTTATACGGATGAGAGCGCATTTATCTATGCAGAGACTGACGGTGTCCCACATTCGACCATAACTCCTATTGCGAGAAAAGTTCAGGATGAGTTCCAGCTTGACCTGGTGCTTCGTAACAATATCACTACAGAGGAGCATCCTTTGGGGGTATATCATCCTCACGCTAAGCTTCATCATATCAAGAAGGAAAATATCGGACTTATCGAGGTCATGGGTCTTGCGGTCCTTCCGAGCAGATTGAAGAACGAGATGGCAGAGCTTAAGGAGGCATACCTCTCCGGTGCTGATATCCGTAGTATCGAGACCATAAGCAAGCATGCTGACTGGGTTGATGAATTTGCTGATGCATACTATGAACAGGGCATTGATATAGATGAGAGCAATATAGATAAGATTCTTCAGGATGAGATCGGAAAGGTATTCATGCATGTTCTTGAAGATGCCGGAGTTTACAAGAGAACTCCGGAAGGACAGGCTGCATTTGACAGATTCATTGCGACTATTTGATCGATTATCTTTTATATAACAATAAAGAAGCCACAGCATTCTACGATTCTGATTGGAAGCGATAGATGCTGTGGCTTAATTAGTATAGTTTGGGTTTAGCTGAATACAGATTGACAGACTGCCATTCTGTATTTACTTCATCAAATCATGGATACACCGAAAGAATTAACGAGTCCTTCTATAGGCTGACCTGCCTTGCAGAGAGGACAGTCGTGGTAATCATTGTAAATATAGTCAGGAACCTCGTTTTTTCCATAAACGGAGATAACAGGCATATTGTTGAAGGAGGTTATAGCACTGAAAACGGCCGAAATGCCGCTGAGCTTACCGCCATAATAGTGAACTGCCTCCATGACTCTGTTGATGGTTCTTCCTGTTGATACAGAGCCTTCTACGATGAGAACGTTCTTATCCTTGATCATAGGCTTTATATTGTCACGGAAGATGATTTGTGAATTGGTGTTGAACTCAGGCTTAACAATGTAAATTGTCTTGTGAGCATTTGTATTGATGAAACCGTTCTTGGTCAGTTCTTCTGCTATAAATGCACCGATGACCTCAGTTCCCTCGTCACAGATGATAGTATCGATGACCAGGCTGTAGAGCCCCTGTTCAACCAGTCTTACGGCCACGCTGTGAGCCTCAGATGCTCTGGCCTTTACGGTTGTGAGATCGATATAGTAGTTTGTATGAGAGTGGTTTGTGGCAAAGTGTCCCTTTGTGACCTTGAGAGGGACAGATATACCATGAGCTTCGATTTTTTGATAAGGTTTCTGCATAAGTTACTCCTTGTCTGTTTTCTTTGGTGCCAAACCCCGGCACTCATACAGCTTGAAAAATATCAAATGATACCGAGGTTTCTGCAATCACGTATTGCGTCGCGGAAAACTGTTTGTTTTTTAAATCCCAAAAAGCAGGACTACACGATATTGATGAATCTATTATATCATTTCGGGAGATAAAATAAATATTATTTTCAAATATATGTAAAAAAGGAAATATGTTGCCGTGATAATTATCAACTTCTTTACGGGAAATACAGAGGAATGTGGACAGTTGTGCTTGATAATTTTGCCGGCACTATGATATATTTACAAACGGTTGTGCTCTAAAATTTTTGGAGCACAGGTAATTTCGGATAAATTTAATTTGATTTAGGATGTAGGGATATAAGTAGTTGCTGTCCGAGAGTGGTGCACTGCAGGCACTTCGGGTTCATACTTTTAACCTTTACATTAAACAATATATTATTTAGGAGTTTTTAAATGGCAGAGAAATATGATGCTTCGAGTATCACAGTCCTTGAGGGCCTGGAGCCGGTAAGAGTAAGACCCGGCATGTATATAGGTTCAGTCACTTCTCAGGGACTAAACCATCTTATCTACGAGATTGTAGACAATTCAGTTGATGAGCATCTAGCCGGTTATGCACAGAATATCTGGATTACATTGGGTAAGGACGGATCCTGCACAGTGAGGGATGACGGTCGTGGTATCCCGGTAGGCATGCACCAGAAGGGTGTGTCAGCAGAGCGTGTAGTTCTCACTACTCTGCATGCCGGCGGAAAGTTTGACAACAAGTCCTACAAGACATCAGGAGGTCTCCATGGAGTAGGTTCTTCGGTTGTTAATGCACTTTCATCGTTTATGAGGATACGTGTATATCAGGATGGAAAGATATCCGAGGATACTTATGAACGCGGAAAACCAACTACGGAGCTTGTAAAGGGGCTGCTTCCTGTTATCGGCAAGACCAAGGAGACAGGAACTGAAACCATGTTTATTCCGGATTCCGAGATATTTGAAAAAACAAGATTCAGAGAGGACTGGCTTCAGTCGAGACTTCATGAAACTGCGTATCTGAACCCTGAACTCACCATCCATTATAAAGATGATAGAGGTGATGCTCCGGTTGTGATTGATTATCATGAGCCTGAGGGCATCATGGCATATGTCAAGGATGTCAATAAGGGCAAAGATACCGTGACTCCTGAGATTTACTTTAAAGGTGAGACAGAGGGTACCACACTTGAGTGTTGTATTCAGTTCCGTGATGAGTTCGAGGAAAACATTTACGGTTTCTGTAACAATATTGCAACCCGTGAGGGTGGAACGCATATTACGGGATTTAAATCCAAGTTTGCCCAGCTTATCAACAGCTATGCAAGACAGCTTGGCATCCTGAAGGAGAAGGATGAAAACTTTACAGGTGCGGATACACGTAACGGAATGATCGCAGTTGTTGCAATCAAGTATCCGGATCCTATATTCGAGGGACAGACCAAGACAAAGCTTGCCAGCCAGGATGCAAACAAGTACGTTTCGGCCATAGTAGATTCAGAACTTCAGCATTATTTTGACAGAAACGTTGAAGTGGTTAAGTCTATTATTGCCTGTGCGGAAAAATCTGCCAAGATCAGAAAGCAGGAAGCCAAGGCCAAGAACAACATGCTTAGCAAGGGCAAGTACAGCTTCGATTCCAACGGTAAGCTCGCAAACTGCATATCCAAGAATCCTGAGGAGTGTGAAATCTTTATCGTAGAGGGAGACTCTGCGGGTGGTTCTGCCAAGAATCACAGGGACAGACGCACTCAGGCTATCCTGCCTCTCAGAGGTAAGATTCTGAATGTTGAGAAGGCATCTATCGACAAGGTGCTTGCCAATGCTGAGATCAAGACTATGATCAATACCTTTGGCTGCGGTTTCTCTGAGGGATACGGAAATGATTTCGATATAACGAAGCTTCGATATGACAAGATCATCCTGATGACCGATGCCGATGTTGACGGATCTCATATTGATACATTGCTTCTTACTTTCCTGTATCGTTTCATGCCGGATCTCATAACAGAAGGACATGTATATGTTTCTATGCCTCCTCTTTATCAGGCTATTCCGCACAATAAGAAGGAGGAATCTGAGTATCTTTATGATGAGGCGGCTCTCACAAAGTATCAGAAGAATCACAAGGCCGGTACATATGACCTGAAACGATTCAAGGGTCTTGGTGAGATGAACCCGGAACAGCTTTGGGAAACAACACTTAACCCGGAGAACCGTGTATTAAAGAGAGTTGAGATAGAGGACGGACGTCTTGCTTCCGATGTAACCAGCATGCTTATGGGTTCTGAAGTAGGACCGAGACGTGATTTCATACATGACCATGCAGACGAAGCAGTGATTGATGCATAGAAGCAGAAGAGAAATTTTCGTTTTGTATATGGCAGTTTTTTCTACATTTAAGGATATATTATGGCAGAACAGATTTTGACAACTGAATATTCGGAGGAGATGCAGAAGAGTTATCTCGATTACTCAATGAGCGTTATAACTTCAAGAGCAGTTCCGGATATCAGAGATGGTTTGAAACCGGTACAAAGAAGAGTACTTTACGACATGGATCAGCTTCATGCCAACCATGATCGTCCAACATATAAGTCGGCCCGTATAGTTGGTGATACTATGGGTAAGTATCATCCCCATGGCGATGCTTCAATCTACGATACGCTGGTAGTAATGGCACAGGATTTCAAGCGTATGCAGCCTGTGGTACACGGACAGGGTAATTTTGGCTCTATAGAAGGAGATTCGGCAGCGGCACCCCGATATACAGAAGCTAAGCTTGATAAGTTTACTGATGATTGTATGCTTGCGGATCTGGATATGGCTGTGGATTTTCAGCCTAACTATGATGAAACATTGAGAGAGCCTGTTGTTCTTCCTGCAAGAGTTCCATATTTTCTTTTGAACGGATCGGAAGGTATCGCAGTAGGTATGACTACATCTACACCGAGTCACAATCTCGGAGAGATAGTTGACCTCATTCTTGCATACTTACGCAATCCTGCCATGGAAACGGCTGAGATGATGGAGTATCTCAAGGGACCTGATTTTCCGACAGGCGGAATCATCGCCAACAAGTCAGAGCTTGTTGACATATATCGTTCCGGAACCGGAAAGCTGAAGCTCAGAGGTAAGCTTGTATTTGAGAAAAAAACAGGCAGATCAGACAGGGATAAGCTTGTTGTAACAGAGATTCCGTATACTATGATCGGACAGGGCATCATGAAGTTTATGCAGGACACAGCCCAGCTTGCTGAGAGCAAAGTTCTTCCGGAGATAATGGATATTTCCAACCAGTCTGATAAAAACGGTATACGTATCGTCCTTGAGCTGAAGGCCGGTGCAGATATCGACAGGATCAAGAATGTTCTCTATAAGAAGACCAGACTTGAGGATACCTTTGGTGTCAATATGCTTGCCATCAATGAAGGCCGCCCGGAGACCATGTCACTCCGCGGAGTACTTAAAGCTTATCTTAAGTTCCAGTATGAGATCATGAGCAAGAAGTATAAGGCACTCCTTGACAAGGAACTCGATAAAAAGGAGATACAGGATGGTCTCATTAAGGCGGTTGATCTTATTGATGCTATCATAGCGTTGCTTCGCAGCTGTAAATCTCAGGCCGATGCCAAAAAAGCACTTATGTGCGGCGATATAGCCGGAATCAAGTTCAGAGACAGAGATAAGGAATTTGCAGAGACTATAAAAGAGTTTACATTTACAGAACGTCAGGCTCAGGCAATACTCGATATGCGCCTCAGCAAGCTCATCGGTCTCGAACTTATAGAACTCAAGAAACAGCATGCAGAGACATTGAAAAAAATCAAGGAGTATAAGGGCATACTTGGAAGTCGTGACCGGATGAATGAAGTACTTTCCGAGGATCTCATGTTCATTAAATCAGAGTATGCAAAGCCTCGTAAAACTCTCATAGAGGATGGTGAGGAAGCTGTATTCAATGAAAATGAAGTTCAGGAAATCGACTGCTATTATGTTCAGGATAAGTTTGGCTATTGTAAGCTTATGGACGAGGCGACCTGGCAGCGTAATCAGGAAGCGGTAGAGGCTGAAAACAGATTTGTATTTAAGTGTAAGAACACAGACAGAGTTTTACTGTTTACCGACAAGGGAAATATGCATCAGATCAAGTGTCAGGATGTGCCGCTTTGTAAATACAGAGACAAGGGTGTGCCAATTGATAACATAAGTAAGTACAATGCAAACGATGAAGAAATCGTTTATGTCAATGTCAAGTCTGCTCTTGCGGGAAAGACTCTTATCTTTGCAACAAAGGATGCTATGGTCAAGCTTGTTGAGACCAGCGAGTTTGAGACTGCCAACAAGGTAGTTGTTGCAACAAAGCTTAATGATGGAGACAAGGTCATAAATATCACCATGATGGGTTATGAGACTGATATTGTATTCAGAACACATGAGGGCTATATGCTCAGATGTTCACTGAGTGACATTCCTTTACAGAAAAAGAACAGTAAGGGTGTATTGGGTATAAAGCTCGGAAAGAATGATGAACTGGATGATATATATCTCCTTGGTGTTGATCCGGTTGATATCACTGTAAACAAGAAAACCCTCAATCTGAATAGATTGAAGCTTGCCAACCGTGCAGGTAAGGGAACGAAACATTGATGTAATCATTACAATCAATCTGAAAGATACCAAAAAAGTGATAATCTCGAGTTATAAAGATTTTTTTGATGATAATGTTTTGTTATATCCTCCGGTTAAGGGCAGATATGAATAAAAGTTTATTGATTTAAAGTGCTTTTAGTAATATAAATACTACTAACTGTAATTATTACATTGTTTAGAGGAGATATTGATTATGGAAAAGTTAAAGGTTGGCGTCCTCGGTGCAACCGGTATGGTTGGACAGAGATTCATCACACTTCTTGAGAATCACCCATGGTTTGAGCTTACAACTCTTGCAGCATCACCAAGATCTGCAGGTCAGACCTATGAAAAGGCAGTTGAGGGCAGATGGAAGCTGGATATTCCTATGCCTGAGTCTGTAAAAAACATGATTGTCAAGGATGTATCCAAGATTGATGAAGTAGTCAAGGATGTTGATTTTGTATTTTCCGCAGTTGATATGAAAAAGGATGAGATCCGTGCTTTTGAGGAGGCTTATGCCAAGACAGAAACACCTGTAGTCTCAAATAACTCTGCACATAGATGGACACCGGATGTACCTATGGTAGTTCCTGAGATTAATCCTGATCACTACAAGCTTATCGAGGCTCAGAAGAAGAGACTCGGTACAACGAGAGGTTTCATCGCTGTTAAGCCTAACTGTTCTATACAGTCATACACACCGGCACTTGCCGCATGGCGTAAGTTTGAGCCGTATGAGGTTATCGTTTCAACCTACCAGGCAATTTCCGGTGCAGGTAAGAACTTTGAATCATGGCCTGAGATGGAGCATAACATCATCCCTTATATCGGCGGTGAGGAAGAGAAGTCAGAGAAGGAACCGCTGAGAGTACTTGGTACACTCAATGGGGATCATATCGATCTCTGTGAGGACATCAAGATTTCTGCACAGTGCATCAGAGTACCTATCCTCAATGGCCATACAGCTACTGTTTTTGTTAAGTTCCATAAGAATCCTACCAAGGAGGAGCTTGTACAGGCTCTGAGAGACTATACAGGAGAACCGCAGGCACTCAAGCTTCCATCAGCTCCTGAGCATTTCATCCAGTATCTGGAGGATGATAACCGTCCACAGGTCAGCCTTGATGTGGATTATGAGAAGGGTATGGGTATCTCTATCGGACGTATCCGTGAGGATTCCATCTATGACTGGAAGTTCGTAGGTCTCAGCCATAATACACTTCGTGGCGCAGCAGGTGGCGGAGTTGAGGCAGCCGAGTATCTTGCAGCTAAGGGATATATCACAAAGAAGTAAGTTGTAAAGCTCAACAGTGAGCTGTATGTAGCGCTTTTAAATCGTTATTATGTTTATATGACTTCCGTCAGAGAGAATCTGACGGAAGTTTTTTTATACAATGTAATCCCTCTACTCCAAGGTGTGTTTTTGGTGTATAATGGTCGAAGCAAAAAACGGGACGGCGGTATTGAAGCCGGTGTATGAGGATGTAATCCTTCGCTGAAGGCCACCTATCCGTGAAATGGAGGAGTCTTAAATGGCAGTAAAAGAATCGATTTTAGGAAAACTTCAGGATGGAACTGAAGTTAAGAGATATACATTGGTGAACGGAAACGGAACAGAGGCCAGCTTCACCGATCTGGGCGGAATCTGGCTTACCATGGTGGTTAAGGACAAGGAAGGGAACAGGAGAGATGTGGTTCTAGGTGTTGATGATGTTGATATGCTTCTCAGAAATCCGGGACATATGGGAGAACCTGTGGGACGTAATGCAAACCGCATCGGTAAGGCTTCTTTTGAGATAAACGGCAAGGTATATGAGCTCAATAAGAACGATAAAGGTGTGAACAGCCTTCATTCAGGTCCGGACTACTGGCGTACAAGAGTATGGGAAGCATCTTACGATAACACAGGGTTGGGAAGCTATGTTATGTTTTCCATCATTTCACCTGATGGGGATCAGGGATTCCCGGGTGAGGCAAGAGTTTCTGTAACTTATACACTTAGTGAGGATGACAGCCTCTCTATTCATTATCAGGGTGTATGCGACCGGGACACTGTATTTAATATGACAAATCATGCATATTTTAATCTTGCGGGATATGAAAGCGGTGATGCAACAGATCAGATAGTATGGATCAATGCTTCCAACTTTACACCTGCCAATGCTGAATCAATTCCTTACGGCGATATAGCCTCTGTACAGGGCACACCTATGGATTTTACCTCACCGAAGCCTATTAAAAGGGATATCGGAACAGATTTCGATCAGCTTAAGTTTGCAGGCGGCTTTGACCATAACTTTGTACTTGATGACTACGATGGCACAGTAAGACTTGCTGCCACAGCATATTCAGATAAGACAGGTATCAAGATGTCTGTTTATACAGATCTTGAAGGCTTGCAGTTCTATACTGCGAACTCCATGGCTTCAGATTATGAAGGAAAGAACGGAGTTCATTTCGGACCGCGGCATGGATATTGCTTTGAAACACAGCATTATCCTGACTGCCTCCACAAGAAGGACTGGCCTACATCAATTGTTCGCGCAGGTGAAGAGTACGACACAACCACTGTATACAAATGGGAAGTGAACTGATAGACCTTGAGCCTTTTTTATGATATGATGTGCCGTCGGATACATTTTATAAATATTAGAACAGGTGCCTTTGAAACAGGCGCCTGTAATTTTTAATCAGAGAGGTTTTATTGAAGAAGTTATTTATAGCGGAGAAACCTTCCGTTGCCCAGCAGTTTTCTCAGGCTCTCGGTATGAAAAATGTAAAAAGGGGAGACGGTTTTCTGGAGGATGATAATTATGTCATAACCTGGTGTGTGGGACATCTTGTGCAGTTATCCTACCCGGAGGCATATGACGAGTCCCTGAAGAAGTGGAGTTTCGATACGCTTCCTTTTATTCCCGGGGATACTGAGTGGAGATACGAAGTCGGCAAAAACACAAAAAAACAGTTTCAGGTTGTATCTAAGCAGCTTAATCGTGAGGATGTTGACACTATTTATGTCTGCACCGATAGTGCCCGTGAGGGTGAATACATTTACCGTCTGGTGGAGATGATGGCCAAGGTGCCGGAGTCCAAGGAGAAAAAAAGAGTCTGGATAGATTCGCAGACAAATGAAGAGATTCTCAGGGGCATCAGAGAAGCCAAGCCTGACAGTGCTTATGACAATCTGTCGGCGGCGGCATTTTCAAGAGCCAAAGAAGATTATCTTATGGGCATAAATTTCAGTCGTGCATTGTCGCTGAAGTACCAAAACCGTATCAGGCGTGAACTCAATATGGACCGTAAGGAAAAGATGGTGATTGCCGTTGGCCGCGTTATGACCTGCGTTTTAGGTATGATTGTAAAACGCGAGCAGGAGATCAGAGCGTTTCAGAAGACTACATTTTACCGTATATTAGGAGATTTTGACATCGGTGATGGTGCCAGACTCACGGCAGACTGGAAGCAGACTGAGGGCTCGCATAAGTATGCACCTTCAGAGATATATGATGGCAAGGGTTTCCTGAAGCAGGGACGGGCTGTTGAGTTTATGAAAAGCTTTATGCCGTTTCCGAGAGAAGCGGTGGTCACGGCTTTGGAGAAGAAAAAGGAAACTAAAAATCCACCACTTTTATATAACCTGGCGGAGCTTCAGAATGACTGTTCAAAGATGTTTAAGATAAGTCCGGATGAGACTCTGGCCATAGCTCAGGAGCTTTACGAGAAAAAGCTCACCACTTATCCGAGAACTGATGCGAGAGTTCTGTCTACCGCAGTGTCAAAGGAGATAGCTAAAAATATAAAAGGCCTTACAGGATATGAACCCGTGATGGAATGTGCGCAGGAAATCATGGCGTCCGTGGCATACAAAAGCATTGGAAAATCCAG
This sequence comes from Oribacterium sp. UBA4274, assembly GCA_002396005.1. Classification (GTDB taxonomy): domain Bacteria; phylum Bacillota; class Clostridia; order Lachnospirales; family Lachnospiraceae; genus Oribacterium. Next base: position 13,110 of record DGVW01000052.1, on the reverse strand, counting down.
ATATGTGGATGATAAAAAGATTTCAGACCACTATGCTATCATACCGACAGGTCAGGGGCAGAAAGAGTACCAGTCACTTAAACCACTGGCAAAAAAAGTCTATGAGTTGATTTGCAGACGATTTCTTGCTATCTTTTATCCGCCTGCTGTTTATCAGAAGGTTTTGCTGACGATAGAGTGCAATGGAGAACTTTTCAATGCAAGCTCACGTGCACTAAAGGATGAGGGATATCTTAAGGTTGCCAATGCTAAAAAAGCTGAATCAAAGCCTGATTCCTCAGGCAGCTTTTCAGAGGATTCAAAAGGGACCGGAGAACAGGAGGAAAGCAGTACTCAGGATTCGTTGCTGAGTGAGGCCCTTCTTAAGCTTAAAAAGGGACAGAAACTAAATCTGCTGACACTAAGTGTAAAGGAAGGCGAAACATCTCCGCCAAAAAGATACACATCGGGTTCTATGATACTTGCTATGGAAAATGCGGGTAATCTTATAGAGGATGAGGATCTGAGAGCACAGATCAAGGGTGCGGGTATCGGCACAAGTGCCACAAGAGCAGGCATCCTGACTAAGCTTGTGGATGATAATTATGTATCGCTTCAGAAGAAGACGCAGGTGCTTACACCTACAAAGCTCGGAGAGTACATAGCCTATTATGTGAAGATTTCCATACCTCATCTACTGAACCCTAAACTTACGGCATCATGGGAGATGGGGCTCAGTGAGGTCGCAGAGGGCAGGATCACTGAGAGAGACTATATGGATAAGCTGGAGCAATTTGTCAGAGATAAAACTGAGAAGATCAGATCCATGTGATGAGGATGCGCCCAAGGTAGTTAATGTACCGGGAACAGTTGATAAGTCTCTTGGATGTGATCCTGAATATCGTGTGATTTGGATCGGTCTGATCTGACGATCGCTGTAGGTGAAGTGAATATATGGAGGAGAAATGAAAAAAAGTGATTTAACTATTGAAGCAATGTATGATCTTGAACATACAGAAGCGAAGGAGGCATTTGCAGGGTGTACATATCCATGGGAGGTTCTTCCGAGGATTCATGATTTTATTGCTGCATACGGTCCGACACTTCCGAAGGATGAGTATGATGAGGTGAAACCGCATGTTTGGGTACACAAAACAGCACATGTCTTTGAGTCTGCATATCTTGCTGAGTATATCATCATCGGACCTGAAACCGAGATCAGACATTGTGCCTTTTTGCGAGGCAACATCATCGCAGGAAAGAACTGCGTTCTTGGCAATTCCTGTGAGTTCAAAAATGTAATTATTTTTGATAATGTCCAGACACCACATTATAATTATGTTGGAGACTCTATCCTGGGATATAAGTCCCACATGGGTGCCGCTTCGCTGACCTCCAATGTCAAGTCAGACAAAAAGCCGGTGGTAGTGCATGCTGAGGACGGAGATATCGAGACAGGACTTAAAAAGTTCGGCGCTATGCTCAGTGATCATGTGGAAGTAGGCTGCGGTTCGGTTCTTAATCCTGGTACGGTTATAGGACGTAATACCAATGTTTATCCGCTGAGTCCAGTAAGAGGATGCGTTGATGCCGACTCTATATACAAGAGCCGCAACGAGGTTGTTCGCAAGAGCTGAGTTTTTATAACATTCAGGTTTTAAATCAACATAATCATTTTAAGTATAAAGGAGATATAAAATGGAAAACAATTTTGGAGCAAATGTAACAATTCTTGATCACCCATTACTTACACATAAAATTTCAATTCTTCGTGAAAAGACAACAGGAACCAATGAGTTCAGACAGCTTGTAGAAGAGATTGCTATGCTTATGGGATTTGAGGCATTACATGATCTTCCTACCAAGCTTGTAGAGATAGACACACCTATTGAGAAGACCAATGTCAAGATGCTTGCCGGAAGAAAGCTTGCCATCGTTCCTATCCTGAGAGCAGGACTCGGCATGGTTTCCGGACTTACAGCGCTTGTTCCAAGTGCCAAGATCGGTCATATCGGTCTCTACAGAGATGAGACTACTCACCAGCCTGTAGAGTATTTCTGCAAGCTTCCAAATCCTATCGAGGAGAGACAGATCGTTGTATGTGATCCGATGCTTGCTACAGGAGGATCTGCAGTTGATGCCATCACACAGATCAAGAGACATGGCGGCAAGAAGATCAAGTTTATCTGTATCATTGCTGCACCGGAAGGTATCAAGAAGCTTGTTGAGGCTCATCCCGATGTTCAGATTTATGTTGGTAATGTTGACAGATGTCTCAATGAGAATGCCTACATCTGCCCTGGACTCGGAGACGCAGGAGACCGTATCTTTGGAACAAAGTAATAAAAAATGAGCTTGTGAAAACAAGCTCATTTTATGCCGCCAGCCGGACTTGAACCGGCATGGATAAACCGCGCGATTTTGAGTCGCGTGCGTCTGCCAATTCCGCCATGGCGGCTTGGACCTATTTAAATTAGCACATTATTGAAAGGTTTTCAAGTCGAATATTATGACATGTCTTGATGCACGGAAAAGAATTTACGATTATTTAAACCATAAGCTATCGGATGAGGATCTGAAAGAGTTCATTGACCACGTTAATGGCTGCAATGAATGCATGGAAGAATTGCGCATTACACACATGGTTTACAGCGGCGTTGCGGAGCTTGATTCGGATAAAGACTCCGATATGGATATCGATGGAGCGCTTAAGAGGCACATTGCAGACTCTAAGTTCTATCTTATGCGTAAATTTGTGATGAAGATTATGGTTATGGTCGTAGATACAATCGCTTTTTGGGCGGCTGTTGTCATCTTTATCATGCAGCTAAGGATTTGGATTTTGTGAGAAACGGTTGAGAATTTTTATATTTGCGGCGACTGAACAGTCGGGCAGATTTTACGAGGAGATTTATTTTGACAGATAAACTATTACTTATAGATGGTCACAGCATCATGTCGCGAGCCTTTTACGGCATTCCTGAGCTTACCAACTCTCAGGGCCTGCATACCAATGCAGTGTACGGATTTCTGAATATTTTGTTTAAGGTACTGGACGAGGAACAGGCAGATCATCTGGCTGTGGCTTTTGACCTTCATGAGCCTACATTCAGACACAAGATGTTCGATGGCTATAAAGGGACACGTAAACCTATGCCGGAGGAGCTTCATGAGCAGATTCCGGTTATTCAGGATGTCCTTAAGTCGATGCATGTGCCTATTCTCACTAAGGCGGGATATGAGGCAGATGACCTTTTGGGAACTGTTGCAAAGCGTGCTCAGTCCCAAGGCGTTGAGGTCACCATAGTTTCCGGTGACAGGGATCTGCTGCAGCTTAGTGATGAACATATAAAAATCTGTCTTCCTAAAACAGCCAAGGGAGTCACCACTGTTTACAATTACTATCCGGAAGATGTCAGAAAAGAGTGGAATGTTACTCCGACAGAGTTTATAGATCTCAAAGCTCTGATGGGCGATACATCTGATAATATTCCGGGAGTTGCGGGGCTTGGCCCGAAATCGGCAGAGTGGATCATAGAAAGGTATCATACCATTGAGGCTGCTTATGATGCGGCTCGGTCAGGAGATCCCGAGTTTAAGGTGCCTCGTAAACCGAAAGCGGCACAGATGCTCATAGATGAGTGGGATAATGCCAAAATGTCTAAAGTTCTCGCAACTATAAACATTGATGCTCCTATAGATTTTGAGTACAGCGACGCCGAGGCAAAAGATATGTTCAATGAGGAATCCTTTGAACTTATCAAAAAGCTCGAATTGAAATCTCTTGTCAAAAGATTTGATGTGACATCATTGAAGCTTGACCATCAGGAGCGCATAGATCTCGGACTTGTAAAAGTGGTTACAGATCCGTACATGGCAAAGGTGGTATTTAAAGATGCTGTAAGTGAAGGTGGAGCAGGCTTTGCGATTGTTTGTGCAAGCGAGACAATAGAAACTGCTTCCGGTCAGATGGAGATTGTTTTTGAGGATCCGGATGAAACTGATGACAATAAGGCTTCAGGCACTCAGGACACGGCAGATCTGTTTTTTGCATTAAATAATAAAAGATATTACAGATTCCATGGATTTGACTGGAAACAGGAACTGAAAGCTCTTGCACTGAAGGATGGGGTGAATCTCTATACCATGAATCTGAAATCGCAGCTTTATGACTGTGATTTTTCTCCGGAGAGTCATGTCTATGATCTTTCTCTTGGGGCCTATGTGATCAATCCTCTGAAAGAAACCTATACCTATGAGGATCTTGCCAGAGATTTTATGTCTCTGACGCTTCCTTCCGAGAGAGAGCTCAAGGACCGGTTTAAGGCTATAGCCGGCGAGAAAAAACGTACCGGTGATAAGGGGGCAGATACAGATGAAAATGCTCCTGTGCTTGACACGGTTTGGGATACGGTTGCTGCCTATACAGCTATTGTTTCTCAAGGTTCTTTCAAGGCAGTTACAGAAAAGCTTCAGGAGCTTCAGGAGTTTGAGCTCTACAGAGACATTGAGATGCCGCTTGTATACACACTTTATAATATGCAGGTTGCAGGAATCCTTGTGGATAAGCAGGCACTTCTTGACTATGGCGAGGAACTGAGAGCCGGTATAGACCAACTTCAGAAACGCATATATGAAGAGGCAGGAGTGGAGTTCAACATCAATTCTCCTAAGCAGCTTGGAGAGATTTTGTTCGAAAAGATGGGGCTGAAGGGCGGCAAGAAGACAAAGACAGGTTACTCCACGGCTGCCGATGTTTTGGAGAAACTTGCCGAGGACAATGAAATCGTTGCGGATATTCTGAACTATCGTACCCTGAGTAAGCTTAACTCTACATATGCGGAAGGCTTGCTGGGATATATAAAACAGGATGGACGTATACATGGTGAATTCAACCAGATGGTAACTGCAACCGGTCGTATATCATCAACCAATCCTAATCTTCAAAACATCCCTATCCGTACGGAACTTGGACGCAGATTCAGAAAGGTTTTCGTGCCGGCACCTGGATGTATATTCATCGATGCGGATTACTCTCAGGTAGAGCTTCGTATCCTGGCTTCGCTGTCCGGCGATCCAAAACTCATAAGTGCATACAAAGACGCCAAAGACATTCATGCTGTAACAGCGTCCCAGGTTTTCCATGTGCCGCTTGAGGAAGTGACACCTCAATTGAGACGAAATGCCAAAGCTGTTAATTTCGGTATTGTTTACGGAATTTCAGCCTTTGGACTCAGCGAAGGTTTGTCTATCAGTCGTAATGAGGCAAAGGAATATATCGAGAGATACTTTATGACCTATCCTGATGTTAAGAAATATCTTGACGGCGAGGTGGAGTTTGCCCATGAACATGGCTATATAAAGACTATTTTCGGAAGACGCAGACCGGTTCCGGATATCAATGCATCCAATTTCATGAGACGCAGTTTCAGTGAGAGAGTTGCCATGAACAGCCCTATACAGGGAGCTGCCGCCGATATCATGAAAAAGGCCATGAATGAAGTGGACAGGGCATTACGTGAGGGCGGCTTCAAGGCGAGAATCGTTGTTCAGGTGCATGATGAACTTTTGATTGAGGCTCCTGTTGAAGAGAAGGACAGGGTTAAGGAACTGTTGATAGAGAAAATGCAGAATGCTGCTGAGCTCCGGGTTCTTCTGGTGGCTGATGCCAACGAGGGCTACAATTGGGACGAAGCGCATTAAAAGGTCATGGATTCTCACAGAGGTAATAACAGATAATGAAACCTATTGATAAAACTGACATAATGCATATAGGCTTTCTGAAGAAAGAGAATTTTACAGGTTCTTCGGAAGGAATGCGTTATAGATTTGCTAAAAAAATCTATAAGGATCCGGATCTTGAACTTATAAAAAAAATAGAGGCCGGAGAAGCGGATTATCCTGTTGATAAAAAAACAGGTGAAAAAATCATGAATCCTGTAAAAGAGCGCTTCACGTTGGGAGTTTGGGTCTGGCCGGAACCCTTCAGCTTTGACAGAACACCTGAGGACAAAAAAACCTTCAAGGAATTTTCTTTTGATGAGGATGGTGTCATGGCGGGGCTTGACTGGATCAATGATCAGAAGAGGTCAAGCGACTGGTCTCAATTATCTCTTTCGTGGAAAGACTGGAAAAATATTGGCGGAGGACAGTGAGGGGCTTTATGACTATAGGCGTTATCGGTGGTATAGGAGCCGGAAAATCCACAGTTCTTGATCTTCTGGAATCAAAGTATGACTGTGAGATCATAAAAACAGATGATGTTGCAAAGTCCTTTTATGTTTCGGGTAATCCGGTATTTGAGCAACTTAAGGGTTTGCTTGGAGAAGACATTCAGAACGAGGACGGGACGGTAGACAAAACATCCATTGCCCGAAAACTATATGGTGATGACAATGGGAATCTGAGGAACCAGGTCAATAGCATTGTTCATCCGGCTGTTTGGGAATATGTCAGAAATAGGATACATGCCTGCAGAGGCATCAGCGTGGTAGAGACAGCTCTTCCGTCAGAGATATTTGCAGACATGTGCGACGAGATATGGTTCGTTTACACAAGGGAGGATGTGCGAGTTAAACGACTTATGGCAACAAGAGGCTATACAGAAAAAAAGGCTCGTGATATGATTCATTCTCAGATTGGCGATGAAGCATATAAAGAGATGGCCTCTTTTGTGATCGATAATTCGGGATCACGGGAGGAAACGGCGGAAGCTGTAGAAAAACACATGACGGAAGGGATTATTAAATGAGATTTACCAGTATAGCAAGTGGTTCAAGCGGTAACAGCACTTACATCGGAACGGAAAGGACTCATATCCTCGTAGATGTAGGCGTGACCATGAAGGCTGTCAATTCCGGCCTTGAGGCATTGGAGCTTAACCTGAAAGATATAAATGGTATTTTTCTCACTCATGAGCATATTGATCACATAAGAGCTGTAGGAACTATATCCAGGAAGTACAATACTCCGATCTATGGAACCCTTGGAACCTTGCGGGAGGTTATGCTCAACAAAACCTTGGGGGAGTTCCCGCATGAAAATCTATTTCCTATACTGCCTGATCAGAAGGTCAAGATAGGCGATCTCGAGGTTCTGCCCTTTAGTATCTACCATGATGCGGCAGATCCGGTGGGATACAGGATTGAAACAGAGAGCAGCGATAGCTCGGCGAAAACCGTAAAGGTGGCGGTGGCTACGGATATGGGGCATTATGATGATTACATAGCTTCTCATCTTGAGGATCTTGACGGCATGGTCATTGAAGCCAATCATGATGTTGCTATGCTGAGCTCCGGCCCTTATCCGGTATCATTGAAACGGCGTATACTCAGCGACCATGGACATCTCAGTAATGCAAATTGCGGGAAGCTTCTGGATTCAGTGCTCAGTAAGCATGTAAAGCATGTGTTTCTCGGTCATCTCAGCAAGGAGAACAATCTTCCGGATCTGGCACTTCGGACAGTAAGGATGGAAATAGACAATACGGATTCGGACAACCACGCGAGAGAAATTGATATCACAGTTGCACACCGTGACAGAGTATCGGAAATCATAGATATATGATCTTAAAGTTGTGACAGTTGTTTGTGCCTTATGTGTTCACTGGCAGATTGCTGCAGAATAGCCACTGTTAAATCGATATTGACCTGTATTTATTGGTGCGATAACTACAGGTGATTGTATTTGATTTTGAAAGCAGGAAATTGCAAGATTAAACTTGTATTTTCCTGCTTTCGATGTTTAGATATAGTAGATTGTGAGGCACAGCCGATTATTGTATTCCTTGAGCTTATAACCGGAATATACGGTCGGTATAGCCATGAGATCTGACATACGTTTTGTTTAGGAGGCATTATGAAAAAGGCGATTATTACTGTTGTTGGCAAAGATAGCGTTGGAATTATTGCTAAGGTCTGCACATTTCTTTCAGAAAAACAAATTAACATTCTTGATATCTCACAGACTATAAGAGATGGCTTTTTTAACATGATGATGATCGTTGATGTATCCGGTGCGAACGGCTCTGTCACAGATATAGCAGAGGAGCTTACAAAGTACGGCAAGGACTGTGTCGGGGTAGATATCAAGATGCAGCTTGAAGAGATATTTACAATGATGCACCGTATCTGAGTTTCTGATACATATGATTGATTATAGAGCTTTATCCTGAAGACACAGCACACCTAAGGAGCATAAAATGGCCAATTTTAATGACGTTGTAAATGTATTTGAGGTTGAAGAGACAAACAACATGATCGAACACAACAATCTGGATGTTCGTACCATAACTATGGGTATAGGACTTTTGGATTGTGCCGCGCAGGATGTTGATACTTTCTGTGACAATATATATAAAAAGATAACTAAGTATGCCAAGGACCTGGTTAAAACAGGTGAGGAAATATCCGGAGAGTATGGAGTTCCTATCGTAAACAAACGAATATCGGTCACACCTATAGCGATTGCCGGAGCAAGTGCATGCAAATCTTCGGATGATTACGTGAAGGTAGCACATACCTTGGACAAAGCAGCCAAGGCTGTTGGTGTCAATTTCCTCGGCGGATTTTCTGCAATCTGCCAGAAAGGCATGTCATCTTCAGACGAACTTCTTATAAGAGCCATTCCGAGAGCACTTGCAGAGACAGATATAGTATGTTCATCTGTAAATCTCGGATCCACAAAAACAGGAATCAATATGGATGCTGTCAGACTTATGGGTGAGGTGATTAAAGAGGCGGCAGAGCTTACAAAGGACACTGATTCATCGGCCTGCTCAAAGCTTGTTGTTTTCTGTAATGCTCCGGATGACAATCCGTTTATGGCAGGAGCATTTCACGGTGTATCCGAGGCTGACTGCATTTTGAATGTCGGTGTTTCGGGACCAGGCGTTGTGCGTGACGCATTGAAAAATGCGGAGGGACTTGATTTTGAAGAGCTGTCAGAGCTTATCAAGAAAACTGCATTTAAGATAACAAGAGTAGGACAGCTTGTTGCCAAGGAAGCATCACGTATGCTGGGAGTTCCGTTCGGAATTATTGATCTGTCGCTTGCACCGACTCCTGCAATCGGAGATTCTGTTGCGGATATACTTGATCTTATGGGACTTGAAAAGGTAGGAGCGCCGGGAACAACTGCGGCTCTCGCTATGCTGAACGATCAGGTTAAGAAGGGTGGCATTATGGCCTCCAGCTCTGTCGGCGGACTGAGCGGTGCATTTATTCCTGTTTCAGAGGATCAGGGCATGATCAATGCAGTAGAGGCCGGAGCTCTCAATATCGAGAAACTAGAGGCCATGACGTGCGTATGTTCCGTAGGACTCGATATGATTGCCATTCCGGGAGATACATCTGCAGCAACAATCTCCGGAATGATAGCCGATGAAGCTGCACTCGGTATGGTTAATCAGAAGACTACTGCGGTAAGAGTGATCCCTGCATACGGCAAAAAGGTTGGAGACCATGTTGATTTCGGCGGACTGTTAGGCCATGCACCTGTTATGGCTGTCAATAATTTCGACTGCTCAAAGTTTGTTAATCGTAAGGGACGTATCCCTGCCCCTATTCACAGCTTCAAGAACTGATGATATACGTGTTAAAGCTGACGCAATGATGTATTCTAAAGCACTGCAGGCAGTTATCCTGCGCCTGTTTATATGATTTCCGGCAAGCTTGGTACTGAATTGTAATTCATGATACATTATATTTGGCGCCTGTTGCGACGATGTAACTGTTATGAAACACGTGATTTTGGACTGCATCACCGATGCAGTCCTTTTTGTGTAGGCTACGAGCCAAAGTCCCATGGGGTGCTTGCACACCAAGGGGACCTTGGCGACAGCACAGCATCGAAAAACCGAAGGTTTTGAGATGAAAGTAGGCTACGAGCCAAAGTCCCATGGGGTGCTTGCACACCAAGGGGACCTTGGCGACAGCACAACATCGAAAAACCGAAGGTTTTGAGATGAAAGTAGGCTACGAGCCCAAAGTAAGTTACGAGCCAAAGCCCAATGGGGTGTGCGAGGAAAGGATGGATTGAGGATATGTTCAATGGAAAAAATGTAGTAGGAATAGTGACGGAGTTCAATCCTTTCCATGATGGTCATGGATATCTTGTGGACAGCATAAGACTACGATATGGAGACTGCTATGTTGTGGCTGCCATGTCAGGGGATTTTGTTCAACGCGGCGAACCTGCTATTTTTGATAAGTATGAGAGATGTTATCGTGCCCTCATGAGAGGGGTGGATATGGTTGTGCAGATACCGGAGATATTTTCCACCTTATCAGCGGAGGATTTTGCTGCAGGTGGAGTTGCGGTGCTCAGATCTCTTGGAATCGTGGATACAATTCTGTTCGGCTCTGAGTCCGGTGACCTTGAGATGTTAAAAAGGGTTGCCGGGATAGAGATAGATGCCGGAAGCCGTGACAACATAAGGCTGAATGAAGCTATACGTGACAATGTGTCTTCAGGTATGAGTTATCCTAAAGCAAGAGCTGAAGCTATGCGGCTCGTTCTGTCCGGTGACGATGAAAAGGCATTTAGAAGCATGCTGGACAGTGTGTCCAAGGGCGAGAGAAGAATTGATCTCGAGATGTCTTCTGACACAAAGGCTTCGCCGGAAAATGTTCTTGATTACCGGCTTAGACCGAATGATATATTGGGCGTTGAATATATCAAGGCTGTTAAAAGGCAGGGTGAATGCTTCAGGGTAGACTGCATTCGCAGAAATAAAGAATATGAAAGCGCTCATGCCATACGGGATTCTATTAAAGCTCATGAGATGGAAAGTGATGAAGCGGATATAGCATTTGCAGATGTAGATATGCTGTCGGATATGCTCAATTACAAGCTCCTGCAATTATATTATCTTGATCAGATGACACCGGAGGAACCATCGGCATTTCTGGAGTATGCGGATGTTTCAAGAGAGATCGCTGACGCTCTTAAAAAGTCGGTGCATGACAGGATGAGCTTTTCTGAGAGGATTAGGTCTGTGAAATCCAGAAACTATACCTACACAAGGATATCGCGGGCGCTTCTGCATATCCTGCTCGATATAAGAAAGAAAGATACTCGGGTACTGAGGGGGAGATTCTTCGGCGAAGGGGATGTGATGCCGTATGTCCGTGTTCTTGGAGTGCGTAAAGCTGCCAAAGATATACTTGGAGAGATTAAAGCAACGGTCGTCACTTCACCTGCAAAATATAAAAAGCAGCTTGAATCGGTAAGAAAGCGGGAGACTATAGAAACTCCGGAAGAACTGATCATGAGCATCAATGCTTCACATGCGGAAATTATGTTCCATCAGGATATGTATTCCGCAGACATATATAATCAGATTTACAGCGGCGGCTTGGGAGATGCCGGAGGCATAAGCAGCGGCAATGAATTTACTCAAAAATTTATAGTTTGCTGATAGGAATTTGTGCTATGATTTATCTATTGAATTGAGTATGGAGGCATTGATATGAAACTGGTTTATGCGATAGTACGCAGTGACAACGAGGATGATGTGGTTGCAGCTCTTAATGGTGCCCGTTATCAGGTTACGAAGCTTGCAAGTACGGGCGGATTTCTACGTAAAGGCAACTCTACCCTTATGATTGCAACCGACGATGAGAGAGTTGACGATTGTATAGACATTATCAAGAAGGAGTGCGGAAAGCGTCAGCAGATCACTGTGAACATGCCATATGTTTCAGGCACATCTATGAACAGCTATTCAACTATGCCTGTTCCGGTTGAAGTAGGCGGAGCAACGGTTATGGTCGTAAATCTCGAGAGATTTGAGAAATACTGATTTTTTAAAGAGTGGTTTTGTCCTTGATTTTGTGCAGAAAAACCACTCTTTTCTGTCTTGAACGGCAGATTGATTAGAGTATAATATTTGTGTATGTCGAATTGTATACAAATATACAGTCATGTACATATAAAACATAAACTCGTCACTGCAATGTACCGGAGAGGCTGCAGGATGTAACCGTAATCGGGATATGCAGATGATTAAAATTATAATGTGTATTTTGAGAGGAGAATGACACCCATGGCTATTATTGATGAGATCAAGGCTAAGGCAAAAGCAGACAAGAAGACTATTGTTCTTCCGGAGTCAATGGATAAGAGAACATATGAGGCTGCTGTCAAGATTACAAAGGAAGGTATCGCAAATATTGTTCTGATCGGAACTCCTGATGAAATTGCCAAGAACGGTGAGGGATTTGATCTTACAGGTATCACAGTGGTTGATCCGTTTAACGATCCTAACAAGCAGAAGTACATTGATAAGTTCGTTGAGCTCAGAGCTAAGAAGGGTGTTACTCCTGAGCAGGCTCAGGAGCAGATGGAGAAGGATTACATGTACTATGCATGTCTTATGTGCAAGTGCGGTGATGCTGATGGTGTTGTTTCAGGTGCATGTCATTCAACCGGTAACACAATCAGACCGGCTCTTCAGCTTCTTAAGACAAAGCCTGGCATCAAGTCTGTTTCAGGATTCTTCCTTATGGAGACTGCAGCTAAGCAGTACGGTGAGAACGGTACATTCGTATTTGCTGACTGTGCTGTAAATACAGATTTCGATTCAGAGAAGCTTGCAGAGATTGCTGTTCTTTCAGCAGAGTCTTTCAAGAGCTTCGTAGGTGCAGAGCCTAAGGTTGCTATGCTTTCATACTCAACAAAGGGCAGTGCAAAGCATGATGATGTAACAAAGGTTGCTGAGGCTGTTAAGATTGCAAACGAGGCACATCCTGAGATCAAGCTTGATGGTGAGCTTCAGCTTGATGCAGCTCTTGACTCAACTGTTGCAGCTCTCAAGGCTCCGGGCAGCACAGTAGCAGGCCACGCAAACACACTTGTATTCCCATCTCTTGAGGCCGGTAACATTGGTTACAAGCTTGTTCAGAGACTTGCAGGTGCAGGTGCTTACGGTCCTGTTCTTCAGGGTCTTTCAATGCCTGTTAACGATCTTTCAAGAGGATGCTATGCAGATGATATCGTAGCAGTAGTTGCTATGACAGCTGTACAGGCACAAGCATAATCAACGTTTTTGAAGAAAACGTTGATGCCCCCGGCATTCGGAACGTCAGCCCATTATAATTCGCTGCGCGAGGGCTGACGCTACATGGCAGG